>JAEZQK010000077.1 GCA_023413135.1 Bacillota bacterium | reverse complement strand
CGCCTTGAGAGGGCGGTGTCCTAGGCCACTAGACCACGGAGGCATAAAAAATGGCTGGGGAACTAGGATTCGAACCTAGACAATACGAGTCAGAGTCGTAGGTGCTACCGTTACACAATTCCCCAACGGCAATCAAAGGATTGCGAAAGCCATTATAAAAGAAACAGATTATTTTGTCAAGCAGTTTTTTGCCAAGCTGTACAGTCTTTCACAGTTCACATTTTATTCACAATTGGGATGCATTCCTTTGTTATAATAAGCCCGTAAAGCCATGAAATAAGACGGTAAGGAGCATCCATGTTAAAGCTGGAAGGTGTCACCAAGCGCTACGGTCCCGTTTATGCCTTAAAGGACGTAAGCTTTTCCGCGCTTAAGGGACAGGTATTGGGCCTGCTGGGGCAAAACGGAGCGGGGAAAACAACGGCGCTGAATATTTTGACGGGGTACCTTTCGGCTACCCGGGGCACCGTCTCCATCGGCGGGTATGACATCTTGCAAAATCCCAGGGAGGCCAAGCGGCTGATGGGATATCTGCCGGAACAGCCGCCCCTGTACGATGAGATGATGGTGGAATGCTATCTGCGTTTTTGCTGCAAGCTGAAGGAAGTGGACCGCGCCGCCATTCCCGGCCATGTGGACGAAATTCTGAAGACAACGGGGCTGACCGAGGTGGCCGGGCGGAAGCTTTTAAACCTCTCCAAGGGCTTTAGGCAGCGGGCGGGTATCGCCCAGGCGCTGTGCGGCGCGCCGGAGGTGCTGGTGCTGGATGAGCCTACCGTGGGGCTGGACCCCAGGCAGGTGACGGAGATCCGCGCCCTCATCAAAAAGCTGGGGGAAAAGCATACGGTGATATTCTCCTCCCACATGCTTCATGAAATACAATCCTTGTGCCGGCGGGTGGTCATCCTTCACCAGGGCCGTCTTATCCGGGAGGCGGACATGGAGGAACTGACGGGCACAGCGGGGGATACGGTGCGGCTTCGGGTGTCTATCCACATGAAGGAAAGGCAGCTTTTGCCCGCTTTGAGCGGCCTGGATTGCGTGAAGCGCATGGAGGTATTGCCGACCCCGGATGCGGATATTACCGAGGCGATTCTGGAATGCCGCCGGGATATGCAGCCGGAGATGAAGCTGTTTACGCTGCTGTGCGGGCTGCAGGCGCCGATCTTGCGCCTGACTCCTATGTACGATACCCTGGAGGAAGTGTTCCTGCAGGCCACCAGCGGGGATTATGCCCCGGAGAAAAAGGATTGAAATGATGATCGCCATTTGGAAGAGGGAGTTGCAAAGCTATTTTTCCACGCCGGTGGGCTATGTGTTCATGGGCGTGTTTCTGGCGCTGGCGGGGATGATGTTCTACCTGCAAAACATCAGCGCCTTAAACAGCAATGTGCTGTATCTTTTGAGCCAGACCACGTTTTTGTGGATGCTCCTTTCCCCGGTATTGACCATGCGCCTTCTTGCGGAAGAGCGCCATCAAAAAACCGACCAATTGCTGCTCACTTCCCCCGTGTCGCTGTGGGGCGTGGTGGCCGGGAAGTATTTCGCCGCCGCCGCGGTGCTTTTTGCCACGGTGTTTTTAACGCTTTGCTATGTGCTGGTGATCGCCGTATACGGCAAGGTGTATCTGGGAGAGCTGATGGTGGGGTATATGGGCTTTATCCTGCAGGGCTGCTCCTTCCTGGCGCTGGATTTATATATTTCCGGGTGCGCCCGCAGCCAGGTGACGGCGGCCATCGCCGCCTTCGGCATCAACCTGGGGCTGTGGGTACTGGATCTTTTGTCCACGGCGGTCACGCTGCCCGTTCTGTCTCCGGTATTGCATTTTTTGAGCCTGTATGACAGGTATGAGCCTTTCTTGCTGGGGCAGCTGTCCTATGCCAGCATCCTGTACTTTGTGTCCTTCTGCGCCGTTTTCCTGTTCCTGACGGTGCGCATGCTGGATGCGCGCCGCTGGAGGGAGGGCTGAGCATGAAGAAACTGCAAATTTGGAAGCATCCCAAATGGCGCTACGGCGGCTATGCGTTCGCGGTGACAGCCATCGTGATTGCCTTTGCCGTGCTTGTCAACCTGGGATTTTCAGACTTGGAAACAAAGTACGGCTGGCGGAAGGATTTCTCCTTTAACAACCTGACTACCCAAAGCGAAACGACCAGGAGCGTATTGAGCTCCCTGCCGTTCCCCGTGCATATATACGCGCTGTATACACCAGGCGGGGAGGACCCGACGCTTCAAGAGCTGTTGAACCGCTACAGGGCAAACAGCTCCCTGGTCACCTATGAAATGCTGGAGCTGAACAAAAATCCCGGCTTGCTGGCCAGATTCCAGGGGAGTGCGGAGGCTTCGCTTACGGCCAACAGCGTCGTCGTATCCTGCGAAGCCACGGGCCGGTACAAGATTCTTTCTCCCGAAAGCTTTTCCACGGTGGGGTACAGCATTGAAAGCGGAGAATATGCGGTGGAGCTGATTTATGAAAAGCGGATCACCGAGGCGCTGATGTACGTTACCCGTGAGGAAATACCGGAAATCATGCTGCTTAGCGGCCACGGCGAGCTGGAAGGGGATGTCCTGGAGCCGCTGAAGCAAGTGCTTGCAAGCAATAACTATGCCGTGCGCTCCGTGAATCTTCGCAATGGGGATACGCTTACGCCCGGCGCGCTGCTGATGATCCTTTCCCCGACCCAGATCGATTTGACACAGGATGAGCTTGCGGCCATCACCGCCTTTTCAAAGGCGGGGGGCCCCCTGTTCATTACCTGTGATTTTACCGATAAACTTGCCGGCATGAACAATTACCTGTCGCTGCTGCGCTCCTTCGGCATGGTGCCGCGAGACGGCGTGGTGCTGGCCTCCACCGAGGAGCCGGGTACTTTTTTCAACAATACGACCTCTGTCTTGGTGCCGTATGTGCCGCCGGGGGAGGCCACCGATACGCTGATAGCTGCCGGCACGGATTATCTGATTCTGTCAGGCGCCCGGGCCTTTGAAACGCCGGCGGAAGCCGTCAGCGGCCTTACGGTAACGCCGGTATTGTACAGCGGCTACAAGGCGTATTTGAGGGATATCTATGGGGCGAATCCCGCTACTGACCAGCAGGATACCGACCCTGTCGGACCGTTTTCCCTGGCGCTGCTTTCTACCCGCACCCAGGAGGATGGGACGCTGTTCCGGGCGTTTATATTGGGGAGCAGCTCTACGCTCACCGAAACCACGCTTTATGAGTTTTCATACAACCTGGAATTCACGCTCCGCCTGTGCGAATACCTGCTGAATCAAAAGCCTATTTCCCTGGATATCATCTCCAAGCCCTACATGCGGCCGGGACTCAGGGAAATGAGCCGGCCTGTGGGCGGTACGGTGGCTGTGGCACTGCCTTTGTTGGTGCTTGCACTGTCTTTGGTCGTTTTGCTGCCCCGGCGCCACCGCTGATTCAGATCAAAACTTTAATGTGTCGTTGCCGGATTCTTAGGACGAGAACCGTAGCGTCCAGCGTAGGGCGGGGGCTTGCTCCCGCCGCATATAGCACCATGTATCTTCACCTATGCATGATACTGACGGCGGGAGCAAGCCCCCGCCCTACGTTGGATCCACCGACGCATTTATGTTTTGGAACAGTATGAGTTCTTATTTGGAGGTTTCATGGAAAAACCTTTGAAACGAAAGCGGAAAATGATCCGCCCCCGGCGGGCGCTTTCTTTTGCATTGCTGACCGTTGCCCTGGCGGCCGGCGCCGTATTCTTTTATGCGGCGTCTAAAAGTACCGGGAAGACTCTTAAAGTGCCATACAGCCCAACCAGGCGCACACTATCCGCCCGAAAGGCTGAGGAAGTGGCCCGCATCACCGTGTCCCGGCAGGAAGGGGAAGGCTTTGTATTGCTCGGGGATAACGGCCGCCTGTCCGTGCAGGGTTGGCCGGATTTTGTGATGGATGAAGACAAGGTAAAATGGCTGTTTAACGTATGCACCACGATTGATGTGGAGGATACGGTATCGGAATCCAGGGAGGAATGGGAAGCGCATAAGGCTGATTTTGGCCTGGATCCCCCTGCCGTCACGGTGGAGATCGCCTATACCGATGGCAAAACGGCCGTCTTTTCCCTGGGGGGAAAGTCGCCGCACAACAACTGGAACTATTTCACGCTGGAGGGTGATCCGGGGCTGTATCTGGCTTCGGCAGACCTGACCGAAATGTTCGATCAGGAATTGACCGCATTCTACCATGTGGACCAGCCTGTGATCCACCGCCAGCGCATCGATCAAATCACCATTGAAAACGGCTCCGGTACCATAGAGGCCGCCTGGGAGCTGGAAACGGATATTACGGATGAGAACGCGCTTTCCGCCTGGCGGATGACCGCGCCCTACAGGTACCCCAGCGACACATCGGCCATGGAAACGCTGACATCGGCCATGGAAAAGCTGTATCTGGGCCGCTTCGTATCCAAGGCTACGGAGGAAGCAAAAACGCAATACGGTTTTACACCGCCACGGCGCATCATCATGGTGCACCAGGCGGCGGGGCAGGTGGCCACGATCGGCGAGTCCGGCGCGTACGAGATTACGCCCTACACCGAAAGCACCCTTCAATTGACCATAGGAACTGCCGGGGATGATTATGTGGATTACGTGGAAGTGGACGGCACCATCTACCTGGTCAGCACCATATCGCAGCCGCTTTTGAACAAACTGGTGCCGGAAAATACACTGCTGCTTCAGCCGGCCGCCATCCCCATGGATATGATTCAATCCGTTGCCGTGGAAAAGAACGGAGAGCATCACACTTATACGTTGCGGCGGGTAGAGCGGGTACTGCCCAACAACGAGCTGGCAACGGATGAGGAAGGCAATGTGCTGGTGGATACGTTTGTGGATTTGGACGGCGAGGAAGCAAGCTTTCCGGAATTTGAGGCGGCAATCACCGCGCTGCAGGCAGTCACCGTCTCCGGGCGGCTGCCGGAGGGTTTCTCTCCACAAGAAAGCCCCTACTACAGGCTGGTCTTTACGCTATTGGATGGCCGGACCCGGACCTTGGAATGCGCCCCCTTCGATGCGCTGCACGATGCGCTGGGGGTGGATGGCGTATTTTTGCATTACGTACCCAAAGGCCAATTGGATAAGGGTTTATAAACGTAAAGGTAGCCCTTTTGTGCACATCCAGGCCTTGCAAAAGCCAGAGGCAACGCATTTATGTCCTGATTTTCCCCAATGGCCAATTCGTGTCCTCCTCTTTGGGTCCAGGGCCCGCAGGCCCTGGTCGTTTTAAGGGGGATATGAGGAGTGCAGGGGGGAGTTAAGGGGGGAAATCGAAATCCCCCCTACTCCCTCCTGCCCTGCGCACCGTCGCCCCGGCTGCGCCTTCGCAGACTGACTGCCCCCACAGGGGCGAAATACCCCTAAAAATGCTTGCTCAGTTGCATTGCTGCGCTGCGCTTCTTTTCGCAAGCCACTTCCGCCTAGCCCAAAACTTGACATATCTCAAAAATCTGGTATGGTAGAAGCAGGATTTGGATCATAATAACCTCATCTTTGCCCCATATCAATCCGGGGCATGCTGGCTGCATCACTTTTTCGACCGCGGTAATCAATGGATTGCCGGGAAAGGAGGCATCCATGCGTGCAGGTGTTATTGGAACATCCCGCAAGGAAAATGAAAAAAGGGTGGCGATCCACCCCAAACACATGGAGTTGATCGCGCCCAAACTGCGCCGCCATCTTGTATTTGAAGAGGGGTATGGCCTGCCCTTTGGCGTTTCCGATGAAAAGTTCAGGGAATGGACGGGGAACGATCCGCTTCCCCGGGAGGCGCTTTTTGGGTTGTGCGACGCTGTGATACTGCCCAAACCCGTGCTGGCGGATTTTCAGCAGATGAAGGAAAACATGACCGTATGGGGCTGGATCCACAGCGTGCAGCAGCAGGAAATCACGCAAATTGCCATTGAGAAAAAGATGACGCTGATCGCCTGGGAGAATATGAACCATCAGGGCAAGCAGGGCCGTGTTCATATTTTTCAAAAGAACAACGAACTGGCAGGATATTGCGGCGTTCAGCACGCATTATCGCTGCGGGGCATCGACGGCCACTACGGGCCGAGCCGCAAGGCCATTGTTTTGAGCTTTGGCTCGGTCAGCCGCGGCGCCATCTGCGCCCTTCACAACCATGGCATCCATGATATTACCGTGCTCACCCGCCGCCCGCCGCACCTGATCATGAACCAGATTCCCGGGGTTAGGTATCTGCGTTTTTACAGCGGCCCGGAAAAAGGCCTGCTGGCGGAGGAGGCGCCGGGGCATGATGTTCCGGTTTTAAAAATGCTGCTGGAAGCCGATATTCTGGTGAACGGCGTGCTGCAGTCCCCTGAAAATCCCGTCACATTCATTGGCGAAGGGGATATCCCTGCCTTTTTAAGGGAGTGCCTGATCATTGACATCAGTTGCGATCAGGGCATGGGCTTCCATTTTGCCCATCCCACCAGCTTTGTGCAGCCGCTGTTCCAGGTAGGAAATCTATTGTACTATTCGGTGGACCACACGCCCTCGCTGTTATGGGACAGCGCCACCTGGGAAATTTCCGCCTCTCTGCTGCCTTATCTTAACGATTTTCTGGAACGGCGGGAGAACCCCGTGCTCCTGGCGGCGGTGGATGTAAAAAACGGCGTCATCCTCAATCGGGATATTCTGTCGTATCAGCACAGGGCGGCGGCCTATCCCCATGATGCCGTGAAACCGTTGAAGAGGCGAACGGTCCGCAGGATGGGAGTCATCCCCAGCCATATCCTGTTTCAAAATGCCGGCGTGGCGGGGAAGAACAGCTGAATGAACTATTTCTCGGGCTGGCAGGCGGGGCAAAAATAGATGTTGCCGCCCAGATAGGCCTGGCGGATAAGCGTTCCTGAGCATACGGGGCAGGGCTTGTCCAGCGTATTCTTTGACAGAAGGCAGGGGTAACCGCCGGGCTGGCCGTACAGATCCTTTTCCGTGTCCCGTCCGCCCTTGTCCGTCATCTCCTGTAAAGTCTCCTTTACGGCAGTGAACAGCCGGGTTTTTTGTTCTTGCGTCAAGGCCGACAGCTTTGTTTTGGGATGGATGTACGCCCGAAATAAAATATCCTGCAATACGCCGTTGCCAAGGCCGGGGATCCGCTGCTCCGTGGCCAAAAACGCCTTGGCGCTAAGATTTGGCTTGGCCTCGGCCAGCATTTTCGCAAAATAGGCCTCGTCAAAGGTACCGCTTAATGGGGAAGGCTTTGTTTTGGCGATGTGGTAATAGGGGCTGTCATACGCTCCCGCATTGAATGCCTGCATGCCCCCGTACATCTGCACGGTGCAGATGAGGGCGGACCCGTCAGACAGTTCCACAAACAGCTGGTGTTTGTCGGGGCGCTTAGATCCAACCGGATACAGCCGCATGTTGATCCCATCGTTGATTACAAGCCGCGCATCCCCGGCGGCGATTTCCACCTGCCCGCCGAACCCCTGCACATCCTCCACCGTTTTTCCCTCAAGAAGCGCGCCATATCCTGCGGGATCGCCGTGGTAGAAGGCAAATCCGTGGGGTGTGGTATTGACCTGTACTTTTACGATGCGCTTTCCCAGGATGCTTTCCCGCAGTTGGCGGGCCAGGGTTTGGCTTTCCGGAAGCTCCAGCATATGTTTCCCTCCTGATATGCAGTTTTTTTCCAGTATATCACAGAAGAGTGTTGCAAGTAAAACGAATAGGCTTATTTTGCACAATAGCGCATTCCCTTGGGGAGCAACGAGTGGTTTGTCAACTACAGAAATTCGGAATATGACCATTCATCTTTGTCTGAACGCTGTAGGGGCGGGGCTCTGGCAAAAATGAATGATGGATCATTGTCCCGTGTTCCAACGAAGATGCTTTGGAAATGGAGAACATGAACGTCCAGAAGAGGCTTCCCCTTGAGGGGAAGCTGTCGACGAAGTCGACTGATGAGGTGTATGTGGCGGCAATATTTCCGTAGCAAACCACCTCATCCGGCGCTGCGTGCCACCTTCCCCTCAAGGGAAAGGCTCATGATACGTATGATACAATTGCCGCTTGACATGTGCTGCTTTCGCGTCGGAAGATGAAAAATGAAACGTAACTTCTGTAGTTGCCAAACTACTAGAAAGCATTCGTCATTCTACGGCAGCTTGATCCCCGCTATCAGCCCCGTCACCACATCCTCCATCAGCGCCATCACACAGGGCTTGCCTTTGTCGGCTTTGGCCTGCAGGGAAATCTCGTCGGAGCTTACGGCAGTGGGGCCACTTTGGGCCTGGGTGACCGTAAGAGGAGTGCTTTCATTGCCGATGAGGGCGCACCCGGCGATGGATGTGCCGTTTGAACCGTTTTTATTGAAAGCAAAGCACCTGACACCTTTTCCGTTGCGGCCTTGGGCTTCAAAATCCAGGGCCAGCAGGCGCTTGGCGCTGCCACGGTCACTGATGAGTACTATTTGATCTTTTACGCCAAGCTGGCCGCCCCAGAGGAGTTCATCACCCAAATCCAGCTGCATGCCTTTTACACCGCCGGTGGCACGGCCCATCTGCGGTACGGAATCAAGCGTGAAGCGGATGCACTGCCCGCCGCGGCTGATCAGCAGGATATCCTGTTCCTGGGCGGCGGGGAATATAGCGATGAGCTTGTCGCCATCCTTCAAATTGATGGCGGCAAACTTTTGCCTGCGTACATCATATTCCGAAGCCAGGGTGCGCTTAACCATGCCCTGGGCGGTGATGAACAGGTAATCAGGCGCTTTTGCAAGATCCGCTGTCTTTACGCACAGAAGCTGGCACAAGGTTTCACCGTCCTCCAGCCCGGCCAGTACACCGGTCAGCAATACGCCGCGATCCTTTGGCCGGTTGGTTTCCGGCAGGCTGCCAACGGACAGGGGATAGCAGTTGCCCCGGTCGGTAAAGAACAGAAGCGTATGGTCTGTAAGGGTACTAAACAGGAACCGGGATACTTCCGTAAGGCCGGCCTGCGGGTCGGGGGGCGGAAGCTTCTCATAGAACTTGGGGTACATGCGCTTTAGCTGCCCGCCAAAGGTGTACAGGACCACCGCTTCCTCCGGCACGACTTCCTCTTCCTCTGCGGCGGAAGTGTCTTCTTCTTCCTTCACAAGCTGGGTGCGCCGGGGCTCATTGTATTCTGAAACCATTTCGGTAAGCTCCGCCTTGATGACGTTAAGAAGCTTTTTCTCACTGGCCAAAATACCTTCCAGCTTGTCGATCAGGCGCAGGACCTCCTCGTATTCCTTGCGCAGGGCGATGATCTCCAGGTTCGTGAGCCTGCGCAGCCGCATGTCCAGGATGGCCTGTGCCTGAATATCGGTGAGCCCAAACCGTTCCGTCAGCCGGGTCCCGGCCTCCTTTTGGGTCTTGCTGGAGCGGATGATGGCGATCACCTCGTCCAGGTTGTCCACGGCGATCATCAGCCCCTGCAAAACATGGGCCCTTGCCTTCGCCTGGTCCAGGTCGTACTGGGTACGCCTTGTAACCACGTTCTTTTGATGGCGGATAAAGTGGCCGATGATCTCCTTCAGGCCCATCTGTACGGGCTTCCCCTCGGCGATGGCCACCATGTTGACCCCGAAAGTCACCTGCATATCGGAATACTTATACAGGCAATTCAATATCCGCTGAGGGTCCACATCCTTGCGCAGTTCTATGACGGCCCTAAGGCCCGTCCGGTCGCTTTCATCCCTTATGTCGTAGATGCCGCCCAGAGCTGCCTTCTTTTCTTCCGACAGCTTCAGTATTTTTTCCAGCATGCCGGCTTTGGCCACCTGGTAGGGCATTTCGGTGATAACGATGAGTTTTCTGCCGCTTAAGCCGTTTTCGATGTGCACCTTGGCGCGCAGGATCAGCCGTCCGCGGCCCGTTTCATAAGCCTTTTCAATTTCGTCGGTATGAAGCAGCACGCCGCCGGTGGGAAAGTCGGGTGCGGGAACGTGCTGCATCAGTTCCTTCACCGTAATGTCCGGTTTGTCGATTTGCGCGATGACGGACTTGACCGTCTCGCCGAAATGGTGGGGCGGGATGTTGGTGGCCAGACCCACGGCAATGCCGCTGGCGCCGTTGACCAGAAGGTTGGGGAACCGGGCGGGAAGCATGTCCGGCTCCTTTAAGGTATCGTCAAAGTTCAGGCGGAAGGGAACGGTGTCCTTTTCGATATCCCGCAGCATTTGCATCGCCAGGGAGGTCATGCGGGCCTCGGTATACCGCATGGCCGCCGCACCGTCACCGTCGATGGAGCCAAAGTTGCCGTGGCCGTCCACCAGCATGCCCATTAAGGAAAATGGCTGGGCCATGCGCACCAGCGCATCGTATACCGAGGTATCGCCATGGGGGTGGTATTTGCCCAGGCAGTCGCCCACGATGCGGGCGCATTTGCGGTGGGGCTTGTCCGGCGTGAGGCTAAGTTCGCTCATGGTGTACAAAATGCGCCGCTGCACGGGCTTCAAGCCATCTTCCACCCGGGGCAAAGCACGCTCCAGGATCACGTATTCCGCGTAGGGGAGCATAGAGTTGTGCATAACGTCTTCCATGGGCATCTGAATGATATCCGGGGGCAGAGTCGTGGTATTTTTTTCATTGCCCGCCATGTATTAATTCGCCCCCTTATCATTGGCATCCGCCGATACCGGCATAAAATCATCCGTCTTGTTGAAATTGGCATGAGTGCTTATGTATTCCCGGCGCGGATCCACCTTGTCGCCCATCAGGATGGTGATGATGCGGTCGGCTTGGGCCGCGTCCTCAATGGTGACCTGCATCAGCTTGCGGTTGCTAGGGTCCATGGTGGTCTGCCAAAGCTGCTCCGGATTCATTTCGCCAAGGCCCTTGTAGCGTTGCAGGGTGTATCCCTTGCCGACATTTTTCATTACTTTTTTCAGCTCGCGGTCATCATACACATATTGCACGTTGTTTCCTTTTTGGATCTTATACAGCGGGGGCATACCGATGTATACGTGGCCTTCCGTCACCAGCTCGCGCATGTAGCGGTAGAAGAAGGTGAGCAGGATCGCCCGGATATGTGCGCCGTCCTGATCGGCGTCGGAGAGGATGATGACCTTGTGATACTTGAGGCTGCCCAAATCAAAGCTTTCGTCGATGCTGGTGCCCAGCGCCGTGATGATGGTACGGAATTCCTCGTTGGATAGCACCTGGTCAAGCCTTTTCTTCTCCGCGTTGAGGGGCTTGCCCCGAAGGGGCAAAATGGCCTGGAAGCGCCTGTCCCGGCCCTGCTTGGCGCTGCCGCCGGCGGAATCGCCCTCCACGATGAACAGCTCGTTTTCCTGGGCTTTACGCCCGGTACAGCTTGATAGCTTGCCCACCAGCGGGGCGGCCTCCAGCTCGTTTCTGGCCCGGGCCATGGACTGTGCCTTGCGGGTGGCCTCCCGCACCTTGGCGGAGCGGATGGCCTTTTCCACGATCTTTTGGCAAAGCTCCTGGTTTTTTAAATCCTCCAGGAATTCCGAAAGCTTCTGGGCGATGATGGCCTCCACCGCCGGGCGCACCTCGGTATTGCCCAGGCGGCCCTTGGTCTGCCCCTCAAACTGCGGGTTTTTGACCATGGACACAATAATGGCCGTCATGCCCTCGCGGAAGTCTTCCCCGGCCAGGTTGTTGTCCTTTTCCTTCAGCGCGCCTATTTTGCGGGCGTAGTCATTGAAGGCTTTGGTGTAGGCGGCACGGAAGCCAGTTTCGTGGGTGCCGCCCTCGGCGGTGGGGATGTTGTTCACGTAGGAAAAGACGCTTTCGGTGTAGCCGTCGGTGTACTGGATGGCCACACGGCACACTGTATCATCTTTCTTGCCATCCAGCATAATAGGTGCATCATGGAGCGTGGTTTTATCCTCGTTGAGGTACTTTACGTAATCGGCGATACCGCCGGCATAATGGAATTCCAGGTTTGCAAGTGCATCGTCCTTCTGCCGCTCATCATGGAAGGCGATGCGTACGCCGGTGTTCAGATAAGCCAGTTCCCTAAGCCGCCTTGCCACGATTTCACCATTGAGCTTCGTTTCCTCAAAGATGGCGTCATCTGGCAAAAAGCGTACCAGGGTACCGCGCTTTCTAGTGTTGCCTATCTTTTGCAAGCCGCCTTTGGGCTGCCCGGCCAGGAGCTTGCCACGGAGCATATCATATTCGGTTGAGAACTCCATGCGGTAATGGGTCCAGTCACGGTATACATCTACCGTCACCCATTTGGAAAGCGCGTTCACCACCGAGGCGCCCACGCCGTGCAGGCCCCCGGAATAGCTGTAGTTGTCGTTATTGAATTTGCCGCCTGCGTGCAGCTTGGTAAAAATAACCTCAACCCCGGGTACGTGCAGCGTGGGATGGTTGTCCACCGGCATGCCGCGGCCGTTATCAAAAACGCTGGCGGAACCATCCTTGTGAAGCGTGACCTCCACCTCCGTGGCAAAGCCGTTGGAAGCTTCGTCCACGGCGTTGTCCACGATTTCCCACAAAAGGTGGTGCAGCCCCCTTTGGCCGGTGGAACCGATGTACATACCGGGCCGCATACGTACCGCGTCCAACCCCTCCAAAACCTGTATATTGCCCGCGTCATACGATTGCGTCATGCACATGCTCCTTGTCCAATATTGATTTTCATTCTTCTTACTATACCACATTTTGGGGCTGGTCACAATGCTTTGTCCACAGGTTGCTGTGCGCATATTCTTTTTGGGCGGCGGGAACACTTTTTGAGAATAAAGGCTTGGGAGGAAGAAATCTGTGTCCATTGGCATGATATTGCTCACCGCAGTGGCGGTACTGATTTTCTTCGGCGTATCCCAGCGGGTGCTGGACAGGATGCGGCTTAGTGACCGCGCCGCGCTGATCATTGTGGCCGCCATGTTCTTTGGCACGCTGATCCCGGACATCCGGATCGGCATGGTGCAATTCAACATCGGCGGCGCGGTGATTCCGGTAGCCGTCTGCCTGTATTTGATCATCAGGGCGGAAACGGGCAAGGAGAAACTCCGGGCCGTGATCGGTTCAATTCTTACCGCCGGAGTGGTATACGTACTGGGGCTTGTGATGCCTAACGAGCCGGAACAGATTGTCATCGATCCCAACTACATATGGGGCATCGTAGGCGGCCTGGCGGCCTACATCCTGGGACGGTCAAGGCGCAACGCATTCATCTGCGGCGTGCTGGGCGTTTTGCTGGCGGACGTTGCGGTGGCGGTGGTAAACTGGTCTCAGGGTGAAAATCAAGTGTTGACGCTGGGCGGGGCTGGGGTTATGGATGCCATGGTCATCAGCGGCATCCTGGGCGTGCTGCTGGCAGAGCTTATCGGGGAGATTGCCGAACGCATCGTCAGAGGCAAGAATCCGCCCGACAAAGAGAGAATTCATGCAGTGGAGGAGAAGGGGGAGGAACGGAAATGAAAAAAAAGCTTGCGTTGCTGCTTGCGGCGGTATTGCTGCTTCTCCCGACTTTTGCCTGGGCCCAGGCTGAAGATGAGGGAGACGGGATCGAAGAAGTCTATGAGATTTTCGACGAATCGGGAGCCCTGATTACTTACTTTTGCGGCTTGCCGGACAAGGGGGATGAATACGTCGCCGAGAACAATCATCATTTTGAGGTCATCTCGGTAGACACAACGAAAAAGACGGCGGTGGCAAAAAATCTGGGGATGTATGAAATGCCCGACGTATCCTGGCTTGACGCCGATGCTTCGCTTCCGGTAAGCGCTCCGGGCAAGAACAAAAAGATCGCCATCTATAACACCCACAGCGATGAAAGCTATATACCTTCCGACGGCGTCAGCTCGAAAAAGGGCAAGGGCGGCATTTATGATATGGCCGATGAATTCAAAAAGGAAATGGAGAAGCTGGGCGTGACTGTGGAAGCCAGCGAGGCTACCCATCATCCCCACGATTCCGGGGCCTACCGCCGCAGCCGGCCAACTGCTATGAAGCTTATGCAGACAACCCCGGACGCCATCTTTGATATCCACCGTGACGGCATTCCCAATCCCAAGGAATACAATACCAAGGTGTCTGGGGAAGACGCCAGCAAGATACGCCTTTTGGTCGGGCGCAGCAATCAAAATTCCTCAGCCAACAAAAAGTTCGCGGCTCAAATCAAAGCGGTGGGTGACAAGTTGTACCCCGGGCTCATCAAAGACATCTATATCGGAAAGGGCACCTACAACCAGGACCTGTCGCCGCGCAGCGTGCTGCTGGAATTCGGAACCCATGTCATTAGCAAAGACAGGGTGGAAAACTCCATGGCGCCCATAGCCAATGTCATCTACAAAGCCATGTATGGCGGCGTAACCGGTGCGGCGGGGGCTGCCAGCGATGTGGGCCCAAGCAATAATAATGCGGCAACCAACCAGGATACGGGCACGCCATCTACGGAGGACAGCGAGGGCTCCGGCAGCGGCATCTTGTGGGTGGTGGGAGTGTTTGTGGCTGGGCTGGTGATTTTCGCGCTCATTGCCACCGGCTCCAAACAGGGCACCGTAAACAAACTCAAGCGCAACGTCAGTGAAATGACGGGCGGCCTGTTCGGGAAAAAGCCTCAAAAGTAACGGAAGCGGGCCACACGGCCCGCTTTCACCATAAAGGGGGTTTTGTATGATAATAGTGCGGGGAGGAGGTTAAAAAAAACCCCTCCTCGTCCGCCTTCACGAATTTGCCTTTCCTTGTGCCGGGAAATGTGATATAATCGTCTTGAGAATATCTTTCCATTCAGGCATCTATGCGCCCGCCGACATAAGCGGGCCTTTGTTCGAGGGCGACAGCAATCCGTGGTGGGAGGATGCCTTCATGTTTACGCCAAAGATTCAAACTGCGCAGACAGATCTTTTCATGGAGGCGCTTCTGACCCTCAAAGAGCCGGAGGACGCTTACCGTTTTTTGGAGGATGTCTGCACGATACAGGAGCTGAAAAGCATCGCCCAGCGGCTTCACGTGGCCTGTTTACTCAGGGAAAGGGTGACGTACCAGGAGATTGCCCGAAGGACAGGAGCCAGCACCGCTACCATCAGCCGGGTTAACCGCGCGCTTACATATGGCGCTGGCGGCTATCAAAAAGTGCTGGACGAACTTTCGGCAAAGGAATTGCTTCCCCTCCCAACCGAATCGGCGGAAGCGTGAAATACAAGATCAAGATTGAGGAAGACAGAGGATAACGAACATGGATTTGCAGGCGTTGAACAAAGAGCAGCGGCAGGCTGCGGAGACTTTGCAGGGCCCGGTGCTGATTTTGGCAGGCGCGGGCAGCGGCAAGACCCGTGCGCTTACATACCGCGTGGCGAATCTCATCGACCACGGCGTTCCGCCATGGCAAATTCTGGCACTGACTTTTACCAACAAGGCTGCCAAGGAAATGAAGGAGCGTATCGCGAAACTGGTGGGGCCTAAGGCGGAAGAAGCCTGGATCTCCACCTTTCACGCTACCTGTGCCCGTATCCTTCGCCGCGATATCGAAAAGCTGGGCTATACCAGGGCTTTTACCATTTATGACGACGACGATCAAGGCAGCGTTATCAAGGAAATATTAAAGCAAATGAACCTGGACGAGAAATTCCTGCCGCCCAGGGAACTGAAATCAAAAATATCCGACGCGAAAAATAAGCTGATGTCCCCGGCGGACTGGTTCCGGGAATCAAACAAGGATTACCGCTGCCAGCTGATCAGCGATGCGTTTCAATTGTATGAGGAGAAGCTGCGCGCCGCCAACGCGCTGGATTTTGATGACCTGATCATGCGCACTCTGGAGCTGTTTGCCGATCATCCCCCCGTGCTGGAGGGTTACCGGGAGCGTTTCCAGTACGTGCATGTGGACGAATATCAGGACACCAACTACGCGCAATATATGCTGGTGAAGCTGATCACCCAAAAAAGCCGCAATCTGTGCGTGGTAGGGGACGATGACCAGTCCATTTACGGCTGGCGCGGTGCGGACATACGCAACATCCTTGATTTTGAGAAGGATTTCCCCGACGCTGCCGTCATCAAGCTGGAGCAGAACTACCGCTCCACCGCCAATATTTTGGACGCAGCCAACCAGGTCATCGCCCACAACATCGGCCGCAAGGAAAAGGCACTGTGGACCGAAATGGGGGAAGGCGAACCCATCAAGGTATTCTGCGCCGGGGATGAGCGGGAGGAAGCCGCCTGGATATGCGACAGGATGCATCAGCTAACGCTAAGCCACGAAAGCTACGGCGATATGGCGGTACTCTACCGCACCAACGCCCAGAGCCGTGTGCTGGAAGAAATGATGGTCAGGGCCGGTATTCCCTATAAGGTGTTCGGAGGCTTGCGCTTCTACGACCGCAAGGAAGTGCGTGATATCATCGCCTACCTTCGGGTGATTGTCAATCCCGCCGACGATGTATCGCTGCGCAGGATCATCAACCAGCCCAAAAGGGCCATAGGCGATGCCACCATTGCAGAGCTGGCCCAGCACGCACAGTCCAGTAACATGCCCCTTTTCAGTGCGCTTAACGATATGCCTGACTCCTTGTCCGCAAGGCCGAGAAAGTGCGTCGGCGAATTTGCCATGCTCATGAACCGGCTGGTGGCCATGCGGGAAAGCATGAGCCTTTGTGAGTTTGTGAAGGCAGTGCTTCATGAAACGGGTCTGATGGCAGAATATCAAAGGGAAGATACCGAGGAAGCCCAAACCCGCGTGGAGAACATGCAGGAGTTTGTGGGTGCCGTGGAAGAATTCGAGCGCCAGGCGGAAAACCCCCAATTGGAGGATTTTCTGGAGAATGTGGCGCTGGTCACGGAGCTGGACCAGTCCGATCAAAGCCCCAGATATGTAACGCTCATGACGCTGCACAGTGCCAAGGGATTGGAGTTCCCCATTGTGTTTCTGGCCGGCATGGAGGATGGGCTGTTCCCCTCCAGCCGTTCCAATACCGACGAAGGCCGCCTGGAGGAGGAACGCCGCCTGTGCTATGTGGGCATCACCCGCGCCCAGCGGCGGCTTTATTTGAGCTATGCCTCCCAGCGGATGATTTTCAGCCAGCTCAATCACAATCCGCCCTCCAGGTTCTTGAATGAAATCCCCAAGCGCCTGCTGGACGACGAATGGATATCCAAAATGGAGAAATCCTTCGGCACTGTCAGGCAGCAGCATCCCGCGCCCACCAAGCCTGCCCGTTCTGTCCGGCCCCATGAATTGGGCTTTGGCGTACCGCAGATTGCGCCCAGCGCCCAGGCGTTGGGGATCCCCGGCGTGCAGAAGGGATTTACGCCTTCCCCGGCCAGAGCCTTGGAGAAAACGGCTATGCAAAGCCTGTTTGCTACCGGTGACCGGGTGATGCATAAAAAGTTTGGCGAGGGGAATGTGATCGAGGTGCGCGGCAGCGGCGCCGATGCCCGCATCGTCATCGAGTTTGCGGCCTATGGTGTCAAGGAGTTTTCGCTGAGCATTGCGCCCATTGTGAAGGTGGGGGAGTAACGGATCATGTCTTTTGAAAATGAGCAGCAATCTTTGCCGCCCGGTCAGCGCATGCGCCATTTGGTGGATCAGCTGAACGAAGCGAACCGGGCGTATTATGAAAAAGACGACCCGATTTTATCGGATGTCCAGTGGGACAAGCTCTATGATGAGCTTGTCCTTTTGGAAAAGGAGACGGGGATACGGCTGCCCGATTCACCCACCCACAGGGTGGGCGGCCAGCCGCTGAGCGTTTTTTTGCAGCACCGGCACATCAACAGGCTTTGGAGCATGGACAAGGTACAGGATCTCGCCGGGCTTTCAGCCTGGGTGCAGCGGGTAGAAAAGCTGGCCGCCCAGGCGGGCGCTTCCGGTGGGATCTCCTATTTTGTGGAGTACAAGCTGGATGGGCTGACCTTGAACCTTACCTATAACCATGGGGAGCTTGTGCAGGCCGCTACCCGCGGGAACGGCGAGGTGGGGGAGGCGATTTTGCCCCAGGCCAGAACAGTGCGTTCCGTGCCTCTTACCATTCCCTACAAGGGGCTCTTGGAGGTGCAGGGGGAATGCATCATGCGCCTGTCGGTTTTGAAAAAGTATAATGAGACGGCGCAGGAACCCTTGAAAAACGCACGCAACGCCGCGGCGGGGGCACTGCGCAATTTGGACCCGGCTGTCACCGCTTCAAGAAAGCTGGATGCGTTTTTCTATCAGGTAGGCACCATGGAAAATCCGCCGTTCAATGACCAGGCGGGGATGACCGCCTTCCTCCAGGAAAATGGTTTTACTTTAAGCCCTTACCGCAAAGAAGCAAAAAGTGTGGATGAGCTGCGGGCCTGCATACAGGAGATCATCGAAAGCCGCGACAGCCTTGACTTCCTGATCGATGGCGCGGTGGTGAAGGTGCCGGATTTCGGCCTGCGCAACGCTATGGGGTATACCGACAAATTCCCCCGCTGGGAGGTTGCTTATAAGTTCGAGGCGGAGGAGAACATTACCACGCTTTTGAATGTGGTCTGGGAACCGGGCCGCACCGGCAAGCTGACGCCCCTGGCACATTTAACGCCGGTGGATTTCGGCGGCGTCACCGTGAAAAGGGCCACGCTGAACAACTGGGGCGACATCCAGCGCAAAAAGGTGGCTATCGGCTGCCAAGTTTGGATCCGCCGCTCCAACGACGTCATTCCCGAGATCATGGGCCGGGTTGGGGAGCCGGAACAGGGGGAAACAGCCATCGAAAAGCCGGACAGATGCCCTTCCTGCTTTGGACCCATTACCGAGCGGGGAGCGCACCTGTACTGCATGAACAGGGCCGCGTGCCGGCCCCAGGCAGTGGCGCGCATTGCCCACTTTGCCGGGCGGGACGCCATGGACATCGAAACCTTTTCGGAAAAGACGGCCGGCCTTTTGTACGATGTATTCGGCCTGCGGGATCCTGCCGGGCTATATAAGCTTACGAAGGATCAGTTGCTTTCCCTGGAAGGCTTCAAGGAAAAAAAGGCCGATAATCTTCTAAAAGCGCTGGAGGCAAGCCGTCACTGCCCGCTGGACGCCTTCCTGTTCGCACTGGGCATCCCCAATGTGGGGCGCAAGACCGCAAGGGATTTGGCCAATCATTTCGGTTCCCTGGAAAAGCTCAAAATCGCAAACCTTCAGGAGTTGACAGCCATTCCCGAGGTGGGGGACGTAGTGGCTCAAAGCATTGTGGATTTTTTCTCCTTCCCGGAGAATGTAGATATGGTCGACCGCCTTTTGGCGGCTGGTGTTACGCCACGCGAAAACAAAAAGGCGGAGGGCGATGCCCTGAAAGGTCTTTCCGTAGTTGTGACGGGCACGCTGCCATCCCTTTCCCGAACCGAAGCTGAGGATTTGATTCGCAAACATGGCGGCGTGGCCGCCGGCAGCGTCAGCCGCAAAACCGCCTTTGTGCTGTGCGGGGAAAACGCGGGCAGCAAGCTTCAAAAAGCGCAGGAGCTTGGTATTCCTGTGATCGACGAGGCGGAGTTCCTAAAACGGATCGAGGGGTAAGCGGTGACAAGATAATGCCTGGCGTTTCTCCGGCATAAGGCCTCAGTGAAATTCTTTCTGTCAGGGCACTGAAAGAAATTTCTCGAAGACTTCCTTCCCGTTTATTTCTATCGTTTCTCTCCAGAAAGTTATTTCTGGCTCTTGCGTGTCCAAAAGAAACATGTTATAATACCTTTCGTCACACGCCGAAGTGATGGAATGGCAGACGTGATGGACTCAAAATCCATTGGGGTAACTCCCGTGCGGGTTCAAGTCCCGCCTTCGGCACCAAAAAGACATTATCTTCCAAAAAGATGAAGGTATGTCTTTTTTTTATGTGTAAAAGTGTGGTATGATTAATCTAAATGAATCGTGAGAAGGTGTGAATGTGCTGGAGAACTTAGTAAGTTATTACGAGAATTATGACGAAGCAGGCAGATTGCAAAGAGATAACGCGCATAGGGTCGAATTTTTAACGACCATACACTATTTTGATAAATTATTTAAAGCAAAGAGCAAAATTCTGGATGCTTGCGCTGGAACAGGCGCTTATTCTTTTTATCTTGCTGAAAAAGGTCATAGCGTAACAGCTTGTGATTTAGTGCCTCACAATGTGGATATTATTAAAAAACACCCTCAAAAAGACATTCTTGAATCGATACATGTCTGCAATGTCTTAGACCTATCCTGTTTTCATTCCGACACATTTGATGTGGTTTTGTGTATGGGCGCATTGTATCATTTAAAAAGCAATGAGGATAGAAAAGCAGCACTATTGGAATGTAAAAGGGTACTCAAGCCGGGAGGAATCCTTGTTTTTGCATATCTTAATAAATTTGCATGCATTGCCGCCAATGTAAGCGTTGGTCTTACAAATGCTGACGAAGTGCTGTCCATTTATTACGACAAGTCGGACTTTATTTTTACGATGACCAGCCCGGAGAGGATGCTGGCGCTGGCGAAAGACTGTGATCTTGATACACTCCACTGTATTGGAACAGATGGCATGGCATATGCTATATCTGATAAGCTTAATGCGGCTGAAAACGGCAATTTTGGCAAGTGGATGGAATACCATTTAGCAACTTGCGAAGAAGCAAGCATATTAGGTTCGAGTATGCATGGACTGAACATTTGCATAAAGAGAGGGTAAGCCGTTCAGTTTTCATGTACCAAGTGCATTATAATTTGATGTGAATTTGCTGACATTCCATTATCATGCGTCAATGAGCAATACTCTGAAAGTGAGACCAACTCCGCCAACTGTCATCCTGAACGAAGTGAAGGATCTTATTTTTTTCGCGCTGCATAAAGATCCTTCGTCGCTGCGCTCCTCAGGATGACGGCGTACGGAGCTTGATTGGGGTAACTCCCGTGCGGGTTCAAGTCCCGCCTTCGGCACCACGCAAACCCCTTGATTTTCCTAGTGAAGCAGGAATTAAGGGGTTTGTTTTTTTGTTATAAATGCATACACTATATTCGATATTCATCCCATGCGGCATAATTGATCTATTTCAAGTTTATGTTATGAACTGGAATTATACCGTGAGCATAAGCCGGGGACACTATTGTAAGGGAGGTGATTACGCATGGACTATTGGAATGGTTTTTGGCCTATTTACTCACTAAGACAATACATAAAGGGAAAGTTCGGCTCTAAAAACAATAAAAAACCTAAAGAGAAGGACGATCGTAAAGAAGACTCGCCTCCATGAACCCTTTTGCCGCGGCGCTCCAAAGTACAAGAGCGCCGCGGCAAAAGGGTTCTTCATTCCGTCCTGGTACCGGCACCTATTCAAAGCCAAATGGTGCATTGTACCTGGCAAAATTTAATGTGAATTAGCCAGCATTCCAATACCCATATTCGCCAGGCCTCGGACAAACTAAAATGGAGGATGTTTTTGTACCGATAGTACATAGAACATACGGTACATATGGTACGTACGCTATCACAGGGGGGTGTGTGTATGTACTATATGTACCCCCATGTACTAAATGTACTGTGTACTGGTGTACTGTATGGCGCGCGAAAGGGACACAAAAGCAGACCTGCAAGATATGAATCCGCTTGCAACGGGGAAAAGTCTTTGGTATAATGAGCAGGCATCTGGAAACAACAGGGTCTATTGTTTCCAGGAGCGAACTGAATAACAAAGGCTATGAAGAGAGCGAGTAGGTACCTGGAAGCGTTACAGAGAGTCCCGGCTGGTGCGAGGGGATACGGCGAAAGGTATTGAGACAGCAGTTTGCTGCTTCAGTTTCGATGGGCGGATGAGCCTAAATCGAAACCGAATAAAGGCTTGGAGCCGCATACCGACTGCATGAAAATGCTGAGGCTATGATGGGAGCGCCCATGACAGTGCAAGGGTATCGATATTTTATCTGTACTTGTCTTTTTGTCCGGGCAGGCGCAGCATAGGATGTCTGTACTTGCCAAGGTCCATGCTGTGAGGCATGGATGAAATAAGGTGGTACCACGGATAAGAAATATATCCCGTCCTTAGAAACAAGGGCGGTTTTTTTATGCTTAAAAGCACTCCCGGTTCCCGAATCAGAGAAAGGAATGAAGGACGATGGGCGAAAACAGTTTGATGAACGCGCGGTTGGAAAACCTGGAATATGTCAAGACCATTGCCAATCCCTATCCGGAACGGTTTGAAAAAAACCATGAAATCAGCGAAGCGGCTACTTTGGCCGATGGTGCAGCCGGTGTCCGGACAGCGGGCAGAATCATGTTCATAAGGAGGATGGGCAAGCTTTCTTTTGTAAACATTGCCGACATCCGAGGCAGCATTCAGGTTGCAGTGAAAAAAGACGTAATCGGTGCGGATGCATACGATTTTTTCAAAAAAGGATATGATATTGGAGACTTCCTTGGTGTTGAAGGTGAAATGTTCACCACCAATACCGGAGAAAAGACCATCCGGGCACAGAGTATTGTCTTTCTTGGCAAAGCACTTCGCCCATTGCCCGAAAAATTCCACGGCGTGAACAGCAAGGAAATCTGTTACCGTCAGAGATACCTTGATCTTTGCATGAACCCGGAAACGAAAGAGCGCTTTTTGAAGAAGTTCCGGTTTATACGGGAAATTCGCCGGTTTTTGGAAGATGACGGCTATGTGGAAATCGAAACGCCTGTTCTGATTGACCATCCGTCCGGTGCACTGGCGAGACCTTTTGTTTCCCGCCACAATGCCTTGGATATGGATGTATATCTTCGTATCGCGCCGGAAACGTATTTGAAGCGGGCCATTGCCGGCGGCTTTACGAAGGTGTTCGAATTTGCAAGATGCTTCCGAAATGAGGGGATTGATGCCACCCATCTGCAGGATTTTACGATGCTGGAGGGCTATTGCGCTTATTACAATTACCGCGATAATATGAGCTTCCTTAAGAGGATGCTGACCGCGGCCGTCATGAAAATCTGGGGATCGCCTCAAATCACCGCAAACGGCCAAACGATTGACTTTTCCGGCACATGGGAGGTTGTTTCGTTCCGCGATTTGATTGAGCGCGATTGCGGCATCGACATAAGTGCATGTGATACGGCAAAGGCGCTGCTAAAAGAGATCCGCACAAGAAATATTGACTTGTCTTCTGAAGCAGAACCTGAAAGCCTTGGCCGTGGAAACCTGATCGACCTTCTGTACAAGAAGGTCAGCAGGCCCAAGATCATTGCGCCCACATTTCTGATAGAACATCCCACTGACTTGTCTCCGCTTGCACGCGCCAATGACGGGAATCCTGAAATTGTGGACCGCTTCCAACTGATCATCAATGGCGCCGAGGTCATCAACGCTTATTCCGAGCTGGTTAACCCTAAGGAGCAGAAGAAGCGCTTCATGGAGCAGGCCCGCTGTAAGGCGGAGGGTGATGAGGAAGCAATGATGATGGATGAGGATTATGTCACTGCAATGGAGTACGGCTTGCCTCCGATTTCCGGCTGGGGCATGGGCATTGACAGAATCTTTCAGGTGCTTACCGGCGGGGACAACATACGGGATTCCATTTTGTTCCCGCTTATGAAGCCGCTTTCCGCCCAGGAAAGCGAAATGGAATAAAGTAATTATTCTCCGTGCTCTTGAAATGAATGCAACGCTCTATTTGAGCGTTGCATTTACATAGTAGTACATATGCCTTTTGTTCGTGTTTACATTGACAATATCGCAGTATTCCGTGAGCCTGACTTTTTCTATATTGAAATCCTTGAGCAGCCCAATGATATCGTTTAAGTCCGCAAAAAAGTGAGGGACGCCAACCTCTGGTTCTGTAGTAGAGATGATTGTGTTTTCGTCTGCTCTTTTAGCATCAGGATCTAGGTAGCGTGTATCATTTTTTGAGCAAAAGGACAAGAACGCTTCTCCTTCAGGCTTCATTACTCTTTTTATTTCTGAAATGATCTTTCTGATGCCGGTCGTATCGGAATGAGAGATTACATGATAAGCGAAAACGCAATCAAAGGAGCCGTCAGGATAGCATAACTCCAGAATATCGCCGGTAGTGGTTCCAACCGTCAAGTTTTCGCCGGCAGCCCATGATTTTAAATGCTCTATGCCATATGCGGAAATATCAATCGCATTTACTTGGAATCCCTGTTTTGCAAAGTGAATCGCATGACGCCCAAGGCCGCTACCCAAATCGAGCAGGTGAACATATCCCTTTTCTTTCCATTTGATTGCCAAATAGTAGCTGTCCTCAGTCGGTTTCAGCCATGGTGCCTGATTGGCATTTTCCCAATCCCAACCTTTTGATTGTACCATATAGCAACCTATCCCCCTTATTGTGCTTATGCTGTCGGCTTTATCAATGTATAGTGGGTTGAAGGTGGTTGTCAATACCATTTATCTTGGCGAGGCCGACTTTATAAAGAAAATTCGTTATTTATTAAAAAACGGAGTAGAATTCATAAGAATTTTGTCGATATATAAAAATAATACTCCCAAAAGGAGTATGGGGAAAAGAAATCTGCAATATCTTTCCAGGCAGCAGATGGTGGTAGATTTATGTTGACCATGCAAAGGAGGAAGCGCAATTGGATAACGGCTTTTCAAGCGAGCCCATGCTGGACATATTTATATATGAGTCTACACAAAATATCGAGCAGTTGGAAAAAGTGATACTCTCCAGTGAAGCGGAGAGCGGATTTACGCCTGATTCGGTCAACGAGATTTTCAGGATCATGCACACCATCAAGGGTTCTTCCGCCATGATGCTTTTTAACAACATTGCGGCGCTGGCCCACGCGATGGAAGACCTCTTTTATTACATACGGGAAGAAAAGCCTGAACAGTTGGACCATGCCGTTCTTTCCGATCTGGTGCTGGAAGGCGTGGACTTTATCCGGCTGGAGCTGGAAAAGGTGAAAAACGCGAATGGCCTGGACGGCGACCCTTCCGGCTTGGTAGATCATATCAATGTGTTTTTGTCCTCCATCAGGGGGGAAGAGCGCCATGGGCCGGTAAAGGTGTCAAAGGAAGAAGCTCCTGCGGCGCAGCAAAATGATCCGCTCCCCAAAAAAAGGGAAGGTTCTTTCAAGCAAAGAGAGTATGAAGCGGTCTTCTATTTTGAGGAAGGCTGCGAAATGGAAAATATCAGAGCATATGCCATCGTTCAGGGCATGAATGAAATATCGGATGATTTCAGCTACTTCCCCGAAGATATCCTTGAAAATAACGATAGTGTGCTGCTGATACGGGAGCAGGGCTTCAAAATCAGACTCAAGTCTGAAAAGACGCTTACGGAACTGCATGAATTCTTTATGAATACCCCGTTTATCAGGGATCTGGAATTGACCGAGGTCAACAGCGAGCAGGCAGCCAAGCCGCTTGCGCCGCAGCAACAATTGGTGGCGCAGGAATCTCCGGTGAAAGTGTCCAAGCCTCCGGAGCAGGAACAGGCGGACCATGGGCAGGCGGAGAAAAAGAACTCGCATCAGCAGAACATCATCAGCGTTGACGTGGCAAAGCTGGATATCCTCATGGATCTGATGGGCGAAATGGTGATTGCCGAGGCGATGGTCACCCAAAACCCTGAGCTCAAAAATCTGCATTTGAACAGCTTTTATAAGGCTGCCCGCCAGCTTAGGAAGATCACCGGTGAAATGCAGGATATGGTGATGTCCATCCGGATGGTGCCGCTGTCTGCAACCTTCCATAAGATGCACCGCATTGTCAGGGATATGGGGAGGAAGCTTGGCAAGGAAGTTCAACTTTCGCTGATCGGGGAAGAAACCGAGGTAGACAAAAACATCATTGAGCATATCTCCGATCCGCTAATGCATCTTGTGCGAAATGCCGTGGATCATGGCATCGAAGATCACGATGCCAGGGTGCTGGCGGGCAAACCAAGCGCCGGGCAGGTGACGCTGGAAGCGAAAAACGCAGGAAGCGACGTCATTGTCACCGTCAAGGATGACGGAAAAGGCCTTAATAAGGACAAGATCCTGAAAAAGGCCGCTGCGCAGGGGCTGCTTACCAAATCAAAAAGCGAAATGACGGACAGGGAAATCTACAATCTGATTTTCCTCCCCGGCTTTTCCACCAACGAAAACGTGACGGAGTTTTCCGGCCGCGGCGTCGGCATGGACGTGGTGATCAAGAACCTGGAAGCAATCGGCGGCTCGGTGTCCATAGATAGCGTACAGGGGGCCGGGACGGTAACGACGCTGAAAATACCGCTTACCTTGGCCATCATTGACGGCATGAACATCCGGGTGGGCAACGCCAAGTATACGCTTCCCACCACATCCATTCAGGAAACCTTCCAGGCGAAGGAAAAGGATATCGTAAGGGACCCGGATGAAAATGAAATGATCATGGTCCGCGGGGAGTGTTACCGTATTCTTCGCCTGCACAGGCTGTATGCCGTGAAAACGGATATCACCGATTTGACCCGGGGGATCATGCTCATGGTGGAGCAGGACGGCAAAAGCATGTGTGTTTTCGCCGACGAACTGTTGGGTCAGCACCAGGTGGTGGTCAAGGCGCTGCCTAACTACATCAAGAACACGAAAAAGGTGGATGGGTTGGCGGGATGCACGCTGCTGGGGGATGGAAGCATCAGCCTGATCCTGAATATCGGCGGGCTGATCAATATGTAAGTTTCGAACGAAAAATTTTTGTATATAAAAAGGAGGCCGGCAAAATGGCGCAGGCAGACGTATTGAATCTCATAGAGCAGGACGATGATACGCTCAAGGGAAAATACCTGATATTTTCCATGGGGAATGAGCTGTACGGCATGGAGATTAGGTACATTACCGAAATCATTGGTATCCAGCCGATTACCGAGATTCCCGAGATGCCGGAGTATGTGAAGGGGATCACCAATCTTCGGGGAAAGATCATTCCCGTCATGGATGCCCGGCTTCGCTTTAAAAAGGAAGTTCGGGAATATGACGACAGGACCTGCATCATTGTGATCGATACCGATGATACTTCCATCGGCCTGATCGTGGACAGCGTGTCGGAAGTGATTGCCATGCGGGATGAGGATATTGCACCGCCGCCGGAGATCAATAAGGGCGGTCACAGATATATCAAAGGGATCGGAAAAGCGGGCGGAAGCGTGAAGCTGCTGCTGGACTGCCAGAGGCTTTTGACGGATGAGGCACTGGATGCGCTGCGCACCATGGCATGATGAAAAGTGGTTGAGCAAAAGAAGCAAGGCTTGAAGGGGAGCCGGTTGGCACTCCTTCCCCTTTAAGGCGGGAGATCAGGCGTGGTCATCAAAGAACAGGAATTCAGGCAGTTTGCCGACTACATAAAATCCAACTACGGCATCCACTTCAAGGATGAAAAAAAAGTGCTTGTGGCCGGAAGGCTGAACCATGTGCTTTCCAGCATGAACTTAAACAGCCTGACGGAATACATGCAGTATGTGACTGCAGACAAAACGGGTCAGGCTCTGGCGACGATGCTGGATAAGCTGACCACGAATTATACCTTTTTTATGAGAGAGCCGGCGCACTTTCATTTTTTAAGGGACAAGGTGCTGCCGTACCTGAAAGCTACGGTAAAGGACAATGATCTGCGCATCTGGAGTGCAGCCTGCTCCACCGGGGAAGAACCCTATACTCTGGCCATGATCATCGATGAGTTCTTCGGTCCGGAAAAGCCCCGGTGGGATACGAAAATTCTGGCAACCGACATCTCCGGCGGCGTGCTTTCCACAGCCAGAGCCGGCATTTACGGCAAGGAAAAGGTTTCGGAACTGCCGGCACTTTGGCGGCAGAAGTATTTCAAGGAATACGACGCCGGAAACTATATTCTTTCGGACAAGATCAAAAATGAAGTGATATTCAGCAATTTGAACCTGATGGACCACATATTCCCTTTTAAGAGAAAGATGCATGTCATTTTTTTAAGAAATGTCATGATCTATTTTGACAACGAAACAAAAGACAGGCTGGTTCAGCGGCTTTATGATATTACCGAGCCCGGGGGATTCCTGTTTATTGGGCATTCGGAGGGGCTGAACCGTGAGACGGCACGGTACAAGTATGTGATGCCTGCAGTGTACCGGAAGGAGTAGGTAGGGTGGAGAAACAGAAAAAGATCAGGGTACTGGTCGTTGACGATAGCCGCGTATCACGTGAATTAATCGCCAGGGGCATATCATTGGATCCGCAGATAGAGGTGGCCGCCGTCGCGGGCGATCCCTTTGAGGCCAGGGATAAAATTATTCAGACGCATCCCGATGTGATCACTTGTGATGTGGAAATGCCCAAGATGAATGGAATCGAGTTTGTCAGAAGGCTTCTGCCGCAATACTTTGTTCCCGTTATTATGGTCAGCGCGGTCAGCAAAGTGGTGTTTGAGGCCATGGAAGCGGGCGCGGTCGATTTCGTGGTGAAGCCGGATGTGCAATCCCCCAAAGGGATAGAGTCATTTATCCGTGACCTGGCTGCGAAAATCAAAACCGCATCAACCGTTAAGGCGCCGCAGCGCGAACCGGAAAAGTCAAGCGTTACGGGGAACTTGAACCATGATGCAAGCAATATCATTGCCATCGGTGCTTCTACCGGGGGAACCGAGGCCATTTACAGCATATTGAGCGCTCTCCCGCCTACGATGCCGGGCATTGTGATCGTACAGCATATCCCGCCGGTTTTTTCCAGGATGTTCGCCGAAAGGCTGGACAGCCAGACCGCACTCCAAGTCAAGGAAGCCGAAACCGGGGATTTTGTGGACCCCGGGAAGGTGCTCGTTGCGCCGGGGGACAAGCATATGCGGATCAAAAAGATAGGCAAGCGGTACAAGATAGAGTGCTTCCAAGGAGAGAAGGTCAACGGGCATTGCCCCTCGGTGGATATCTTGTTTGAATCGGTGGCGAAGGAAGCGGGGAACTGTGCTATTGGGATCATCCTGACAGGCATGGGATACGATGGGGCAAAGGGACTTCTGACTATGCGGATGAAAGGCGCCAGGACCATCGGGCAGGATGAATCGTCGTCCGTGGTATATGGCATGCCCAAGGTTGCCTATGACCTGGGAGCGGTGGAAACGCAGACATCATTGGGGAACATTCCTCAAGTACTGTCTAAGCTTCTTTCCAGGTGATCGTGATGGAGCATGTTGTAGGAATGGGAGAATACCGGGTCACCGACAAGGAAGATGATATTCTACGCACCTTTGCCTTGGCTACCTGCGTGGCGGTCACCGCGTACAGCCCGATGAGAAGGGCAGCAGGAATGATCCACGTGGTCCTTCCCGCTCCCATGGATCATAAGGACAGAGCGGAGCGCCCAAGCTATTTTGCCGAAACGGGCATTCCCTTATTGATCAACGCTATGTGCCGGAATTTTGGCTTAAGGAAGGAGGAACTCCAGATTCAAATGTACGGCGGGGCGGATTCTATGCTCCATCAGGATATATTCAACGTGGGAAAGAAAAATATCGATGCCGTGAAATATGCGCTGCTGAACATGGGGCTTACCATCTGTAAAGCCGACTTGCGGGGGAATGAAAGCAGGACCATCGCCATGGATGTGAAAACGGGAAGCGTGGAGGTTCACCGGCAGCCGATCCTTAAATGAGCAGGTGACTCTGTTGTCCTGAAACATGACCTTTTGGTGATGTATCCCCGTTGGTTGATCTCAGCGCATTCTTAAAGGCCATGCCAATTATGGCTTTGATAGATCAACAACACAAAAGAAAGGGAGTTTGTCTATGGCTAATGTAGCTGTAAGCGCCAAATCCAAAGGGGGGAGGGGAAATGTCATAAAAAGCCTGTCCATCAGCCTGAAACTGGCTGTTGGCTTCGGTATTGTTTTATTGCTATTGATACTGTCTACCGGTTTGGCTATGTTCAGCATCGGCAAGGTGGTGGAGCAAGTCGAATATTATGGGGACTACACACTGCCCAATGTTGATGCCACCTGGGCCATGAGAACCCATATGGCAAGCTCCCGGATGCACCTGCTGGGGGCTTTGGTGGAACAGAACGCTACTCTGGCCAAAGGTGAATTGGATGAAGCCGGAAAGAGTGCCGCGCTTGTTCAAACTGCGCTGGATGAATATGCCGCCAACCAAATAGATGCCGGACATGCTACAGAAATAGAAAATATGAGATCGCTGCTGGAACGGGCGGCCAGCGTAAAGGAACAGTTGGTGGAGTATCTGTCCATGAAGGCTGGAGGAAAGATACTGGCACAAAACCTGTATAACAATGACTATGCGCCCATTCTGAAGGAAGTGGATATTGTTCTGGCTGCGCTTAGCGACGCTGAGAGGAATGCGGCGGATGAGCAGGCGATTGTGGGAGATAATGTCGCAAACTCGGCCTGGGTGATGCTCATCGCAGTTGCGGCGGTGTCTATTCTTATCACGGTTGTCGTCACAACTACCATCAGAAAATCCATCCTGAAGCCGGTCAAGGAGATTGACAGCGTGTATGCCGAGATGGCAAAGGGGAATATGCAGGTTCAGATCTCCTATGACAGCAAGGATGAACTGGGCAACATGGCCAGAAATATCAGAAAGACGAATGCCCTCCTTGCCTCTTATATACGCGATATCTCGGACAAGCTCTCGCAGATGTCCCACGGGGATATGCAGATTCATGTGGATATGGATTACATCGGTGATTTTGCCGCCATCAAGCAGGCGATCCAAAGCACTGTTTCGGAACTGAGCCATACGCTTTTGGCCATCAACACCGCAGCCGAACAGGTGTCTACCGGCGCGGCCCAGGTGGCCGGCGGGGCCCAGGCCTTGGCATCGGGATCAGCGGAACAGGCCTCCTCCGTGGAGGAGCTTGGCGCAGCCATTACGAAGGTCGCCGAGCAGGCTTCGGAGAATTCCGCTACTGTGAAAGTCGCGACCCAGTACGTGGAACAGGCGGCCGCCAATGCCAAGGATGGCAGCGAGCATATGGTAAAGCTTACCGAGGCGATGGCAAACATCGGTTCTTCGTCCAGCCAGATTGCCAGCATTACCAAGGTGATTGAGGATATCGCGTTCCAGACAAACATCCTTGCTTTGAACGCCGCCATTGAGGCAGCCCGCGCCGGGAATGCCGGGAAAGGGTTTGCCGTGGTGGCCGACGAGGTGCGCAACCTTGCGGCCAAATCGGCGGAGGCGGCAAAGCAGACTGCGGAACTGATTCAGCGCTCCACCGTTACGGTGGCCGAAGGTACGCAGATCACGGCACAAACTGCGGCAATTCTTAAAAACGTGGAGGAGAAGGCCGGTTTGGTCGAAAAGAACATTGCAAAGATCGATCAGGCTTCCTCCGAACAGGCTGTTGCCATTGAACAAATCAAGCAGGGTCTTAACCAGGTATCCTCCGTGGTACAGACGAATGCCGCCACCGCAGAAGAAAACTCCGCCACAAGCGAGGAGATGTCCGCCCAGGCTGCCACGCTGCGGGAGGAAGTCGGAAAATTCAAACTGGATTCGGGCTACGAAAACGACAGCGTTGCAGCCATTTCCCTTTTGAATGAGATGCCTGTTTCGGACGGGGAGGGGCTGACGGCCGCTTCGACTTTGGGTAAGTACTGAGATTCCGACTGAAATATCAGGGAGAGAATGATATGAAGAATCTGTCTATTACCAAAAAAATGCTGATGATGACTGTTCCGGCACTGATTGCGCTTATCATTCTTTCCCTGGTATTTATCCTGATGACCGATTCTGTGAATCAAAGCACGCAGCGGACGCTGTATGAAGAACTTTTTGTTCCGACAGCGGCGCTGCTCAATGCTGACAGGGATTTTTATCAGGCCTATGTAGCGGAAGACGGGCTTGCGTTGCTTATGGCTCGTGAATCCGCTCAAAAGCAATCAGAAGCATTTAAAAGCCTGATCAGCGATTTTCTTGAAAAGGCCAAACAGGAGCTGACGCTTCTTCAGGACCAGGAGGCCGCGTCAAGACCGTCCGAAGCATTGGAAAGCCTCGTTACTGACTTTTCGCAAAGCGCACAGCAGGAAATTGCTCTTATAAAAACGCAAGGGCTTGCTATCCGGCCGTCGGCAACACTTGAAAACCTGGTCGCCGGCTTTTCCGAAAATGCCGGGAAGGAGATTGCGCTTCTTGGTTCCAAAGAGCCACAGTCAAGACCTTCACAGACGTTGGAAGGCCTTGTTGCCGACTTTATGGAAAATGCGGAAAAGGAGCTTGCACTTTTGCCCGATCAGGGGCCTGCATCCGATGCTTCCAAAGCTATAGAAGGGCTGGCCGCCGATTTTTCGGAAAATGCGGAGCAGGTGAAAACACGTCTAAACGATGCATTTTTAAGGATCCAGGCCAATTCCAACTTGTATGAAAGCTACCGGCATCCAACGGCGAACGTTACGCTCAAGCAGCTTGCGCAGAAGTTTGCCACAGGGTATGATGAATGGTTTGCCACAAGCACCGTAAAAAACGGTGGAAGTGACATGGAAAAGCACCTTTCCGCGTTCAATGCGGCAAGGGAGCAAATCAATTTGATGACGGAACTGCTGGAAGACTATGCAATGAACAGCACAACAACAATTCAGGGGCAGATTGCCAATACGACGGCAAGTTCTATTGCGATTGTAACACTCGTTGCCGTGCTGCTGGCCACACTGGCTGTTTTCGTTATTCGGTATTTGAAAAAGAACATTGTGTATATTACCGGCATCAGCAAGAGGATCGCCCAGGGGGAACTTCAGATTTCCTTGGATGAAAAAACATTCGGCAAGGATGAAATCGGGCAGCTTTCCAGGGCGGTGGGTCAAATTTTATCAAGGCTTGGGGAATATCGCAGTTATATCATTGAAATTGCATCCGTGCTGGAAACCATGAAGCGGGGCGACATGACCATACGCCTTAATCAGGCCTATGAAGGTGAGTTTGCCTCCGTAAAAGCTGCTTTGCTTGGCATCTCATCTTCTTTGAGCAAAACATTGGCAATTATCAATACCGCTGCAGGGCAGGTCGCAACCGGTTCCGCCCAGGTGGCCGGCGGCGCCCAGGCGCTGGCCGCAGGATCGACGGAGCAGGCTTCCGCCATTGATGAGCTGAGCGTTTCCATTGCAAAAGTTGCCGGGCAGGCCGAGGAAAATTCTGCAAGCGTCAAAACGGCAACCGAATATGTAGCGCAGGCAAGCGGATTTTTAAGCGATGGAAGCGAACACATGATGAAGCTTACCGGCGCGATGGCGAACATCGGCACCGCATCCAGCCAGATTGCAAATATTACAAAGGTGATTGAGGACATCGCATTCCAGACGAATATCCTCGCATTGAATGCCGCCATCGAAGCGGCCCGTGCCGGAAGCGCCGGCAAGGGATTCGCGGTGGTGGCGGATGAGGTGCGTAATCTTGCCGCCAAATCGGCGGAAGCGGCAAGGCAGACCGCCGGGTTGATTGCGCATTCAACCGTGACTGTCGCCGAGGGCACGCAGATTGCGGAAAAGGCTGCGCAGATTTTGCAGAGTGTGGCGGAGAAAGATGCGCAGGTCAGCCAAAGCATATTCAGGATTGAACAAGCATCCCTTCAGCAGGCTGCGGCCATTGATCAGATCAAGCAGGGACTTAAACAGGTATCTACCGTCGTTAAGACGAACGCTGCCACCGCTGAAGAAAACTCCGCCACCAGCGAGGAAATGTCTGCGCAGGCCAGGGCATTGCGCGACGAGGTAGGAAAGTTCAAGCTGGATTCCCGCTATCTAGCGGATGGCTCTGCCGCCATTTCTCTTATGAAAGTGCAAGCAATAAACAAAGGTGCGCTTAAAACAGCAGCGGAATTTGCGAAATATTGAAATGTGTGAGACTACCTATTTATAATCAGGCCACACACATGACGAACCGGGGCCTTTATTTATCTATAGCGGCTTCGGAAATATAAGGGGAAAACGATATATGAAAAACCTATCCATTACCATGAAGCTAGTCATCGGCTGTGGTCTAGTACTTGTATTTATGCTTGTTACTATCACCTTATCCCTGCTTGGCATCAATACCATGGGAAACCAACTCACAATGTACGGGGAACAAACGGTGCCAAGCATTGAACACACATGGTCTATGAAAAAAGATATGGCCTCCGTTCAGAGAAATCTGCTGCTAGCATTGATCAGGCAGGATAAGCAGGAGATCCAGGCAGCATTGGACAAGGCCGGTACAGATGCAAAGGCCGTGCACGACACATTCGCGCTGTATGCCGGCAATCACGCGGATGCAAGAGAGCAAGAACAGATTAAGAGTATCAAAACGCTGCTAACGAAGGCCGCTTCCGTAAGAGGGCAGATTGGGGAGCTTTTGCTGAGCACGGAGGTACCAGATACCCTGAAAGCCCAGGGTGTTTTCTTTCAGCAATATACGCCTGTTCTTGAGCAGGTGGAGCTTCTTTTGGATGAGCTTTCCGTAAAAACGGATGAGGACGCAAAAAATCAAATCACGGTGGGGGAAACAACGGCAAATTCCTCCTGGATTTTGCTTTTGTCAGCCGCCGCACTGTCCATCCTTGTGACGGTTGGCGTGGTATATTTGATTCGCAAATCGATCTTAAGCCCGGTCAAGGAGATTGAAAAAGTATACGAGAGGATGGCCCAGGGGGATTTGCAGGCCGAGATTTCCTATGACAGCAGGGACGAACTGGGGAACATGGCCAGGAGCATTAAAAAGACGAACGCTTTGATTGCATCGTATATCAGGGATATATCGGAAAAGCTCAGCCAGATGTCACGCGGTGACATGAGGCTTCAAATTGATTTGGATTACATCGGCGACTTTGATGCCATCGAGCAGGCGATGAGGAATACGGCAACGACCCTGAATCAAACGCTCCTGGCCATCAGCACCGCCGCAGAGCAGGTTTCAACCGGCGCCGCGCAGGTTGCCGGCGGGGCCCAGGCGCTGGCGACAGGGTCATCGCAGCAGGCTTCTTCCATAGAGGAACTGAGCGCGTCCGTTGCCAAGATCGCGGGACAGGCCGCTGATAATTCCGCCCATGTCAAGGTTGCCACCGGGCACGTGGAGCAGGCAGGAGCGGGCGTCAATGCCGGAAACCAACAAATGAAGCAACTGACGGAGGCGATGGAGAATATTGGCTCCGCATCCGGCCAAATTGCAAGCATTACCAAGGTGATTGAGGATATCGCATTCCAAACGAATATTCTTGCACTGAATGCAGCCATCGAAGCGGCCCGTGCCGGAAGCGCCGGCAAGGGCTTTGCGGTGGTTGCGGATGAAGTGCGCAATCTTGCCGCCAAGTCAGCCCAGGCGGCAAAGCAGACCGCGGAATTGATCCAGCGCTCTGCCATTACGGTAGCCGAAGGTTCGCAAATCGCATCGAAAACCGCGCAGATTCTATCTGATGTGGAAATAAAAACCCGTTTGGTCAATGAGAGCATTGCCAGGATCAATCAGGCGTCCATGGATCAGGCCTCAGCTATTGAGCAGATCAGGCAGGGGCTTAACCAGGTATCCTCGGTCGTGCAGACGAATGCCGCTACCGCGGAGGAGAACTCCGCCACCAGCGAGGAAATGTCCGCCCAAGCCGCTGCTTTGCGTGAGGAAGTAGAGAAATTTGAACTGGATTCCGGCGTCAAAATGGAAGACTAGGCCCACATCTCCCTAGGCAAGGAACCGGGTAAGGCAAGTTAAGCCGCTGCGGCAGCGGCTCTTTCTGGGAAATATAGAAGCTGTGAGATGAGGTATATGGTCTAGGCCAGGTTTATTGCTTAGGTGCCCGGATTAATATTTTAAGGAGCCGTTAATATGTTTTTTCAAAAGCAAGACGTAGCTGGTCGTGCTTCCAATTCGCAAGCAGTTGCATTCAAGAACGGCCTGACCTTTAGGATTCTGATTCAGATGCTTGCAATGATTGCTATTGTTGTAACTGCCATACTGATTTTTCTTTGGCTGCAGCTGACAAATCTCGTATCCGGCAATGTTCAAATGGAAATTACCTCCTTGGCGGAGCATAATGCAAAGCTTTCAACAGAATATTTTGACACCATGCAGACACAGTCGGCCTTGCTCGCTTCCACCATAGCCGAACTCAATGGCGTGGACATGATGGAAGAACAAAAGAAGGCCCTGATCCAGCAGTTGATGCGCAGGATGTTGAAGGACGAGCGTATTTTCGGCGTATACGCCGCATGGGAGCCGAACGTTGCTTTTCTGAATACTGAAGACGGCTTGTCGTTTTATGTGTATCGCTCAGGGGCAGATCTGGAGATGGACGTGCAAAACGATTATTCAGTTTATAGCAGTGCGGACTACTATGCAGTATCGAAAGCGATGAAAGCGCCGCATATCACCGAACCCTTCCCGTATAAGCTGCCAAGCGGGGAGACGCTATGGCTGGTTACCATCAGCAATCCTATTTTGACCCCCTCCGGAACATTATTGGGGGTTGCGACTTGTGATATTATGGCAGATACTATCAATAGTTTGGACTATAGCCTTGGAGATCATACAAAGGCGTACAGTTATTTGCTTTCCAACGGTGGCGCGTATCTGGCAAACTCACGGGATAAGGGTCTCATGGGCAATGCCTTTGGAGAAGGCATGAAAAATCAGACGTTGCGTTCGGAAATACTGTCTATTACCGCATCAGGGGATGAGAAGCAGTGGGAGTACAGGGATGAAGTTCTGGGCGAGGATGCTTTTATTATCCAGGTGCCGGTTCACATCGCGGGAATTGATGAAACGCTGGCAAGCGTGTTTGTCGCATCCAAAGCGGAGGCCCTTTCGCCTGTAAACAGCATCGTGTTGGTTGTACTGCTTTTGAGCATTCTGCAGATCATCGTTATCGGGGCGGGCGTTATTCTGATCCTGAGAAAGTCTCTGCGCCCGATGAAGGATATTATCGGCATCGCCGAGGGGATGGAGCGCGGCGAATTGAACGCGCAGGTCAAAGTGACCACCAAGGATGAATTTGGCCATCTGGCGCAGGTCTTTCAAAAGACTGAAGATGTGCTTCGGAATTACGTGGGCGAGATATCCTCCGTTTTGCGGCATCTTGCCAAGGGCGATCTGCGCGTAACCATTGAAAATGATTATGTGGGTGACTTTGCTCCTATCAAAGAAGCCCTCCTTGACATTTCATCTTCCCTGAACCGTACATTGCTGACCATCCATACCGCCGCAGAGCAGGTCTCAACCGGTGCCAGCCAGGTGGCCGGTGGAGCCCAGGCACTGGCGGCCGGGTCGACGGAACAGGCTTCTTCTATCGAGGAATTGAATGCCTCGATCACGAAAATCGCGGACCAGGCCGAAGAAAATGCTATCCATGTCAAGACCGCGACCCAGAATGTAGGGCAGGCTGTGACAGGCGTCAATGCCGGAAATCAACATATGACACAACTAACCGAAGCGATGGGGAATATCGGCGCAGCATCCAGCCAAATCGCCACCATTACGAAGGTGATTGAGGATATTGCGTTCCAGACGAATATTCTCGCGCTGAATGCCGCTATTGAGGCAGCCCGCGCCGGGAGCGCCGGAAAAGGCTTTGCGGTGGTGGCGGACGAGGTGCGCAACCTGGCGGCCAAATCGGCGGAAGCAGCCAAGCAGACCGCGGAGCTGATCCGGCACTCCTCCGCCACGGTGGCTCAGGGAACTTCGATTGCGGAACAAACCGCCCAAATCCTCAGGGATGTTGAAGTGAAAGCCCAATTTGTCAACGAAAGCATTGAGAAGATCAACCAGGCGTCTATGGAGCAGGCGGCTGCCATTGAACAAATCAAGCTGGGGCTTACGCAGGTGTCCTCCGTCATACAGACAAACGCGGCTACCGCGGAAGAAAACTCCGCCACAAGCGAGGAAATGTCCGCCCAGGCTGCCGCATTGAAGGAGGAAGTCGGCAAATTCAAGCTGGATACCGGATATGAAAAAGACAGCTTTGCCGCTATTTCCCTTTTACGGGAGCCGGACAAAGCGGCCAAAACAACGCCTAAAGCGAGTTCCGCTTTAGGGAAGTATTGATACTAATTCCAAGCATTCATGCGCCCAAAGCGGCGGCTCTTTTCGTGCGGGGCATCGTCGCCTTATGCTCAACGTAGCGCTGCTACGCTTCGCTCCAGCTCCTTGCCCCGCATCGAAATTTTCTCGCCGCTTTGGACGCATTAATATTTATCATTAGTATGAGGTGCGCGAATGAATCCTACGGAAAGTAAAATCATGCTGGAAACCGGGACCAACGAATTGGGACTATTGGAGTTTAAAATCGGGGCAAACAGCTTTGGCATAAATGTGGCAAAGGTCCGTGAGCTGCTGCAATCCCGGCCTGTGCAGCCCATGCCTCATGCACAGCCTTGTGTGGAAGGCGTCATCTGCCCGCGCAGCGAGCTGTTGACGGTGATCGATTTGGCCGCTTATCTGAAAAATCCACCGTCCGAGCGGCCGGAACAGGATATTTTCATCATCACGGCGTTCAATCAAACGGATATTGCCTTCCATGTGCATCAGGTGGTGGGCATACACTGGATTTCATGGGAAGCCATTGAAAAGCCCAATGCCGCGATCTTCGGGGATAACGAGGGCGTGGTGACGGGCATCGCCAAGCTGAAAGGCAACCTGATCACCATTCTGGACTTTGAGAAGATCATGGTGGATATCAATCCGGGTGCCAGCGTGGCGGCGGATGCGCTACTGATACAAAGCCCTGCCAGGCAGGATACCGCCCATCATATACTGGTCGTGGAAGATTCCATGATGCTGCGTAAAATGATTTCAGACGCCCTGCAAAAGGCAGGCTATATGAATATCATCATGAAAGAGAACGGGCAGGAGGCATGGGAATATCTCGACGGGCTCAAGGATGAAAACGGCCCGGTTGAAAAGCAGGTCAGCTGTGTGATTACCGACATTGAAATGCCCCTAATGGATGGACACCATTTGACCAAGCGGATCAAGGACAGCAAAAAACTCTCCAAGATCCCGGTCATCATATTTTCCTCCCTCATATCGGAGGAAATGATCGTGAAGGGCAAAGAGGTGGGGGCGGATGCCCAATTGTCAAAGCCTCAAATCCATCTGTTGGTAGGCAAGCTCGGCGAATTCATCCGGTAAGCGCGAAGGCGCTTGAGCACCTTCCTCGTCCTATTCTTTTTCGCAGCCTTCTTCCAGTGGCATCATTGTTCCGCGCGAAGAGGAGACTTGCGGGAACTATCCTTTTATTTATTCTGAGGTTTTTGGCTGCTTGTTATGGAAAATTCGAAGACAAAAAACCAAGTACAGCCTGGCTGAACTCCGTGTCCTCGGCGGGATTTTCAAAGAACCGGTCATAGCAAACAAAATGCTCGTCGCCTTCGCGAATGAAGGTCGTCAAATAAATACCATGCTCTTCAGCCTGATGCCTGAGTTTTTCGAATTCCCTGTAGGGCACCTGGGTGTCCCCGGTGGAATGCATCATCAATATGGGACGGCTATTAAGCTTTGCGATACCGTTTAGCGGCGAATAGTGCAGCGCATCAAAGCCGAAGTGGAAGCCAAGGTACAGATTGATGAACGGAATATCCAGGATGCCGATGAACTTGGGGATGCCTGTCATCGCCATATTATCCACAAACAGGTCCGACCATGAAGAAAAAGCGGAAACAGATATGACACCGTCCACCTGGGGCAGCTCGCCGGCAGCAATGATCACAGTCCCGCCGCCCATGGAGGTGCCCATAGTTACAATAGGCAGGTCCCGCATGGCCGAATCGGCGGATAGAACATCCACGCCGGCTTTTACATCGCGCCATTCCGTCATGCCAAAGCCGATTTCTTCCCCCTCGCTTTCGCTGCGGGCCCGCATTTCGATCAGCAGCGAATCCCATCCATTGTCCTTAAGCAATTTGGCGTATCCGAAAAAAGCCGTTACGGATGGGTTTTGAATTCCGGACAGGATAACGACAGTACCCTTTGGGCTGGCCGAACGGACGCGCCATGCGGCCAGGGAAAGAGCATCATCGGTTTCAAGCGCGATGCGCTCCGCCTCCACCCCGTAATCTGAAGCGATGTGCTGCTTTTGCTCATACCGCTTTCCAAGGAACATTGGCAAAATGACATACGGAATGGATACAAGCGTGGCCAGGATAAGGACCGCCAGGGAGATGGCGGCGATGCATATCCTTTTTTTCGTTTTTGGCTTCCTGGCCGCTTTTTCTGTTACGCTCTCAGCCATTTGTCTACCTCGCATGATTTATCAATACACAGTATATTGTCTTATGTATTCTCGCGGTTGTCAACTATGTAACAATCGATACTATACAAAAAAGGAAGAAAATCAAATTACCCCTAAATTATATAAAAGGAAGAAGAATCATCCATGTAGAATGCAAACATAAGGAATATGGAAAGGAATGCCCCATGAAGAAATATTGCTTTGCCTCTCTGGCCGTGCTGCTCATGGTGATATGCGCTCCAGCCTTTGCGCAACTTGCGGTTACCGAGGTGGTTTCCAAAAATGTTACGCTCCGCCTGGATGAAAGCGGTCAGGCACACGATTATGTGCTGCTTACCAATATAGGCGGCGAGGCCATCCATATGGACGGTTATAGGCTGACGGACGGGGGGAAGGACGCGTATGTTTTTGGCAATGCTCTATTGAACCCCGGGGAAAGTGTGACCGTGTACTGCACGGGAACAAAGCAAGGCGCGCCCTTCAAGCTGTCGGCGGAGGGGGAAACGCTGTATCTGTACGACGCGCAAGGGACTCTGTTGGAAAAGACATCCGTGCCCAGCATGACATACAACCAGCGGTACTGCGATGGGAAGATTCTGGAGGGGAATGAAGGCCCCAGGGATGGTTTGCATTTGAGCGAGCTGCTGGCTGTCAACACGATGCTTCCGGTGGAGGGCAAAGTGCCCGACTTCATTGAGATTCACAATGATGGGGATACGGAACTGAACCTGAAAGGCTATGGCTTATCCGACAATCCCGACAAGCCGGGCAAGTGGCGCTTTCCCGATACCATCCTTCCTGCCGGGGGATACTTTGCCGTTTACATTGCGCAAGAGGAAATGGGCTTTGGCTTAAGCGGCGAGGGCGAGTGCGTGCTGCTGACTGATCCCAAGGGAAAAGCCCTGGACTATGTAACCTTTGGCTCCCAGCAAAACGATGTGGCGCTAAACTATAAGGATGGCCGGTGGCTGGAAACATGGACGCCAACGCCGGGCAAGGCCAATGTGATTACGGACAAAGCGGCCTATGAGCAATCGGTGTTTGAAGGAAATAGTACCGGGCTGTACATCAATGAGGTGGTTGTATCCAACGGTACGTTTGACGTAAGCGGAAATGCCTATGATTATGTGGAGCTTTACAACGGCACCAAAAAGAGAATCGATCTGACGGACTATTTCCTTTCCAACGATATATTGAACCCCAACAAGTGGACTTTTCCCAAGGGATCGACGCTCTCGGCGGGCGGGTATGCGCTTGTGTATATGGCCGGCAGGAATTTATTGAGCAGCAGGCCCAGTACGTATTACGCCACGTTCAAAATGGAAAAGACAAACGGCGTTGTACTTTTGAGCAACAGCCAGGGTGTTGTGGACCATGTATCATTGGGGCGGCAGTACGGCAATATTGCCTATGGCCGCATCCCGGGCCAGGGCGCATTTTCCTTTTTTGAAAAGCAAACGCTACGGGCCGAAAATCCGGCTGCAGGATTCCTTATGCGGGCGGGGGACGTGATCATCTCGCCTGCCGGAGGACTGTTTGACGCGCCTGTTTCCGTTACCCTCACCGCCGAAAAAGGCGCGGTGATCCGCTATACCCTGGATGGCGCAACGCCCACGGAAGAATCGCCGGTATATGCGGGACCGCTTGAGTTAGGCGTAAGTACGGTGCTCCGGGCGAGGGCTTTTGCAAAGGGGATGCTGTCTTCCAACGCATCCTCGGCCAGCTACCTGTTTGGCGTAGATGTAGACGTGCCCGTGGTATCCCTGATTACCGACCAGAAGTATCTGACCGATCCCGGCATGGGCCTTTTTGTAAAGGGCTATGGCAGTATAGCCAATTACTATCAGAACTGGGAATACCCCATGCATGTGCAGTATTTTGACGATGGCAAAATGCTTTTGAACCAGCTTGCCTCCTTCCGCACAAGCGGCGCCCTGGGGCTTACGCGCCCGCAAAAGACGGTATCGATCTTTGCCAGGGGTGCGCTGGGGGAGGAGAAGTTCTATTTCAATCCTTTTCCCAACAGAGATTATGATTCTTACAACGCCTTGACGCTGCGCTCCGGCGGAACGGAATCCAGGGGCACGCGCTTTAAAGATGAGCTGCTGACATCCCTGGCGGAGGGTTTGAACGTGCTGTACCAGGACGCGGTACCGGTGGTGGTATACATCAATGGACAGTACTGGGGCCATTACAATCTTAGGGAAAAGATCAACCAGGATTCCATTGCCCAGTGGGAAGGCATCACCGACGAGGATACGATCGAAGGCATCACCATCCTTCGCAGCAGGGGCTCTGTCGTTCAGGGCAGCCGCGACGAGATGGAGGAGCTGATCCAGTTCTGCAGGCACCGGGACCTGAACGTGCCTGAAAACCTGCAATATGTGCAGGACAGGCTGGATGTGATGAGCTATTTCGACCACGCCATTCTGGAGATCGTATCCGGCAATTCCGACATGCACAACGTACGCTATTACAAGGTGCCCGGCGGCAAGTGGAAGCTGGCGCTGTTCGATATGGATGGCTGTATGGATAACCTGCGGCGGCAGCCGCTGAACCTTTATTTGACCAAGCTCACCGGGGAAATGGACAGGTTTTTCCATGAACCCTTTGCCGCGCTGATGCGGGTGCCTGCGATGCGTGACCAGTTTTTGACACGCTTCGGGGAAATATTACATGACAAGTTTATCGCCAAAGACCTGGAGGCGAAGGTGGATGCATGGGCGGCTGTCATCGGGCCGCTGATGGAGGATCATGTGAAGCGCTGGCCGGATGTAAGCCTTGCAAGGTGGCAAAAGTATGTGGATCTGCTCCGGACAAACGTAAGGGAACGGCCGGAAGAAATGGTGCAGCATGTTGCCAATGCTTTCCGCCTGACGGATGAGCAGGTACAGCAATATTTTGGGGCGTTTCTGAAAGAAAATAAACAGTAAAATACAGGCCGTGCTTCTTTTGGCACGGCCTTCTTTTTGGCTGTTATAACAGGCTATACGGCGCATTGCGGCAGGCGCATCAAGTTTTCTTTGTTTGGTGCTTTGCCTCGTCCTTGATTTCCTCACGCATGTCATCAAGCGCATGCCGGCGGCGGACGTTCTTGTCTTCCAACGATTCCTTGGTTTTAGGGTCGGAGGTGCGGCCGATCATATCTTCGGCCAGTTCCATGTTGTGGATTGTCATGTCAATGTTCCTTTGGATTTTATCCACATTGTCTCTGCGGTCATCGGGATTATGTTTCATAAGCTTCCTCCTTGCTGTTGATACTGACGATAGCTTTCCGCAGACGCGCCTGCTTATGCATGACTGCGATTTGGACAGCGAACTAATACTAATTCCAAACATTAATGCGTCGTTGCGGCGGATCTTTTCGCGCTACTTAAGCGTCGACTTGTACCCGGCTTGCTCAATCGGCGCGCTGCTGCGCTGCCGCTTGCATCGCTTGTATCGCAA
>JAEZQK010000129.1 GCA_023413135.1 Bacillota bacterium | reverse complement strand
ATTTTGCCTCCGGCTTCCTTCAGATTCCACCTCACGGTGGACACCCTTGCCCTTGGCTAACAGTTCCTACTGCCAAGCCTGTAGCGGACTTTCACCGCCGAGTTATCTCCCATGCCGGGCACACTACAAAAACGGCTCAAAGCCAATCAGGGCTTTGAGCCGCCATGTTTCACATCCGCCTACATCCGGCGATTTGCGCATGGAGACCAAAGCCCGATATCGTAATAATAAGCGGACGCGTACAGATAGAACATGTTGTTCCTTGCTGTTATCATGGCTTTGGCCTCCCTTCCTGTAAATTGGGCAAAGCATACCATGCGCCGGGTGAAAAGTCAAGTGCCTATATGATTCTTGATCACCCCTTATTCATTCATGCATCAATCCATTCAGTATAATAGCAGGCAGTGGTTCCGAAAAAACGGTACCGGAATGAAGCGGATCAGGTGGGCGATTGATAATCGCCCCTACGCGCCCCTACGGCTGCAAAGAAGAGTTGAGTTTTCTTCCCAACAAACGCAAGCCACGGCAAAGAAGGCTAAAAACACCTAACGATGTAGGGGCGATTATCATCGCCCACAGAGTACCGGCTTTTGATAGGCCGAAGGAAGGTATGCCCATCCGATTACAGGCATATTAATAAGTTCATTTTTTGAATGGGATGATGCCGGTTTGTAGGGCAAAGCAATGAATGGAATGCATAAAAACAGGGCATTGCAACCCTACCGCAATGCCCTGTCTCTAATATTTCTTTATTTCATCTTCCCCGCAATATCCTGCGCCACGGCGATCCCCGTCACGCTGGCCTGCATGAGGCCCCTTGTGATACCGGCTCCGTCACCGATGGCATACAAACCCGTGATGGGCGTTTCAAACTGGTTGTTCACCATCACCTTGCTGGAGTAGAACTTCACTTCCACGCCGTACAGCAGCGTGTTGCGGCTGTATAGGCCGGGTGCCAGATGGTCAAAGGCCTTTAAAGCCTCCACGATGCTGGTTAAGTGCCTTGGCGGCAGTACAAAGCTCAGGTCGCCGGGCACCGCGGTGGTCAGCGTAGGTACGGTGGTGGACTTGTTCAGGCGGCTGATATCGGTGCGCCGGCCTTGAAGCAGATCCCCCAGCCGCTGAACCATGATGGGCCCGCCGGTGAGCATATTGGCGAGCTGGGCAATATAGCGGCCATACTCAATAGGTTGGTTGAATGGCTCGGTGAACCTGGTGGATACCAGCATGGCAAAGTTGGTATTGCCGGTGCGCATTTTGTCATCGGCATAGCTGTGGCCGTTCACCACGGCGATGCCGCCCTCGTAATGCTCCTCGCTGACCACGCCGCCTGGGTTCATGCAGAAGGTGCGGACCTTGTTTTCGTATGTATCGCTGTAGTATACCAGCTTGGCCTCATACAGGTGCTTTGTGAGATGGTCCATGATGGCGTTGGGCACCTCCACCCGGACGCCGATGTCCACCTCATTGTTCTGCGTGCGCAGGCCCAGCCTGCCTACCTCCGCCGCCAGCCATGCCGCTCCGCCGCGGCCCGGCGCCGCCACCACATAGGGAGCCAATGCGGTATAAGGCTCCCCCTTCTTCGGAACAAGCTTCACACCCACCACCTTGTTGCTTTCCACCAGGATATCGCTGGCGGTGGTCAGCTCCGCAAAGGTGGTATTGGCTTGTCCCACCAGAAAATCATGCATGGCCTCCAGCACAACGCCCGCGTTTTCCGTGCCCAGATGGCGCACCGGGCAGGGAATCAGCTTGATGTTGTGGCGGCTTGCCTCATAGGAGATTTCCTCGACCTTCCGGTCATCCAGGCCGTGAACCTCCTGGGGCGCGCCAAAACGCAGGTAAATATCATCGGCATGGCGGATCATCTTCTGCGCCTTGGGATGCCCCATATAGTCGCTGATGTGCCCGCCCACCTCGTCGCTTAAGGACAGCTTCCCGTCAGAAAAAGCGCCTGCACCCGCCCAGCCGTGAACGATGGCGCAGGGATCGCAATGCACACATTTGCCGGTTTTCCGCGCAGGGCAGGCCCTGTGTGCAATGGCGCGGCCCGTATCCACGATCAACACGCGGCTTTCGGGCTTTATGCTTGACAGCTCCAGCGCGGTGAAGATACCCGCCGGGCCGGCACCAATCACAATGGCGTCATAACGAATGGTTTCCATGGAAGAGCCTCCTTACGTATACCTTGTGCTGCACGCACAAAAGAGGCCCCATGCAAATCTGCACAGGGCTTCTTGCGATTTATTGTAGCACGAAACATGCAAAAACACAAGTGCCTTCATGATTCTTACAAGTATTATGAAATTTTCTGTACGGCCTCTTTCGTAACAACGGCATGGATCAAGGGCTCCGGCCTGACCGTACCAGGACCGATGACGATATTATCAAGCAGCATTTTCTCCGCTGTTCTTGCCGACGACTCATCCCGGGCGTGTAGGGTGACAAGCGCTTCGCCTTTTTCGATCCGTTCCCCGATGCGCTTATGGAGCACAAAACCCACGGCGGGATCGATTGTATCCTCCTTACGGATGCGGCCGGCCCCCATGCGCTGGGCACATAAGCCCAGCTCCGTTGTATCCATACTCTCCACGAATCCCGCTTCCCTGATAAGAACAGGCCTTATGACTGGTGCCTGAGGCAGTAGGGATACGTCATCACACACTCTGCCGTCTCCCCCCTGGGCCCTAACCATCTCCCGAAGCTTTGAAAGGCCCCCGCCGCTTGACAGCGCCTTTTTCAAGAGTGCTTCCGCTTCCTCAAGCGTATCCGCACGTCCCGCCGCCATGAGCATATGGCTGCCCAATACCAGCGACACATGGAGCAGCGGCCCCTTTGCCCGGCCTGCCAGGATATCGATGGCTTCCTTCACTTCCAGGGCGTTGCCCACATGGGAGCCCAGCGGCTCCGCCATGCCGGTGACGATGGCCACCGTAGGCCGCCCCGTCTTAAAGCCGATGTCCACCATGGCTTTTGCCAGCTCGATGCTTCCTTCCAGGGAGTGCATAATGGCCCCGGAACCTGTCTTCACATCCAGCACGATGGCTCCGGCCCCGCTGGCCAGCTTCTTGCTCATGATGGAGGATGCAATCAGGGGCAGGCTGTCCACCGTGGCGGTCACATCCCGCAAGGCATAGAGCACCTTGTCCGCCGGAGCCATGTTCCTGCTCTGACCGATCACCGCGCAGCCGATGCGCTTGACCTGATCGATAAACTCTGCCTGCAAAAGCTCCACATGAAGGCCGGGAATACTCTCCAGCTTATCCAGCGTGCCGCCTGTATGCCCCAAGCCCCGGCCGCTCATTTTGGCCACGGGCACGCCGCAGGCAGCCACCAGGGGAGCCAGCACCAGGGTGGTCGTATCGCCCACGCCGCCGGTGGAATGCTTATCCACCGTTCGCCCCGGAATCGCGCTCAGATCCGCCATATCCCCGGAATGGGCCATGGCAAGTGTCAATTGAGCCGTTTCCTCCGGCGTCATGCCGTTTAAACGGATGGCCATGAGCAGCGCGGCCAGCTGATAGTCCGGTATATCACCTGATGACGCGCCCTTTATAAAAAAGCCGATCTCCTTATCACTCAGCGCCCGGCCCTGCTTTTTGTTCTCAATGATCCCGATCATGTCCATATCCAATGGTTTCCTTTCGGGGGAAAAGATAGTTCCATTATATCACAGCCGGCCCGGTGCGTCATCTTCATTCCAAAGACCGTTTCCGCCTGTTTTCGCTGTTTTCCCGCAAAGCATTGCCACACTTTGCAAAACAGGCTATACTACCATAAGACAGGAGGATGCATATGAAGACGGCAGACCTTGGGCAACTCCGGGCGAAAAAGGGTTTCATCTGCGATATGGACGGCGTTTTATACCACGGCAACAGGCTGCTCCCAGGCGTTCAAGAATTTGTGGACTTTTTGCAGCGGGAGAACAAGAAATACTTGTTCCTGACCAACAGCTCGGAACGGGCGCCCAGGGAACTGGCGCAAAAACTGTCCCGGCTGGGGCTTACCGTGTCGGAAGACCATTTTTATACCAGCGCATTGTCCACCGCCGCTTTTTTGAAAGCCCAGTGCCCCGGCGGCAGCGCCTATGTGATCGGCGAGCCGGGTCTGGTGGGCGCGCTGTATGAAGCGGGCTTCACTATGAACGATGTGAACCCCGATTATGTGGTGCTGGGCGAAACCCGAACCTACAGCTATGACAAGATCGAGAAGGCCGTATCCCTCGTACTGAAAGGTGCCAAGCTCATCGGCACCAATTCCGATTTGACCGGCCCCATTGAAAACGGCATTGCACCGGCCACCCGGGCGCTGATGGCCCCCATCGCCATGGCCACCGGCCGCACCGCCTATTACCTGGGCAAGCCCAATCCCCTGATGATGAAGCACGGCCTTCACATTCTGGGTGTCACCCCCGAGGAATCCGCCATCATCGGCGACCGGATGGATACCGATATTATCTCCGGCATTGAAAGCGGCATCGATACCGTGCTGGTGCTAAGCGGCGTCACCGATATAGAAGAAATGAAGTCCTTCCCCTATCAGCCCCGGTATGTCCTCTCCGGCGTGGGGGATATTGTGCCGTAACCAGGAGCCCTTTCCGCAAGCTAAACCCCTTTTACCGTCGCTCCTTTTTTTAGCTTTGGCGGCATCAGTTTCCTCGCCACGACCTTTTTTTCTTTTCCCTGCATCATATCCAGCAATGATTGCGCTGTTGCAATGCCCGTTTTGTGGGGTGTCAGGGCAATGGTGGTGATTCGCGGATAGCTGTATTCCGTATAGGCAATGCCGTCGTGGCCGATGATGGAGATGTCCTCCGGAACACGCAGTCCTTCCCGCTGCAGCGCATACAGCGCGCCTACCGCGATGAGATCGTTGGCGCAGTACATGGCAGTGGGAAGCGGCCTGCCATTTTGCCTCAAAGCGTGTATCCACGCGCCTATGGATGCGGTGATGTTGTCATACCCTTCGGGAATGTGCGGGCACCAGGCATCCTTCACCGCGCAGCCAAGCCTTGCCATCGTCCGTGTATATCCGTCGGTGCGCTCGTTCCATGGGTAATCCGTTTTGATGCATTGCAAATAGCCGATATCGCGGTGCCCCATTTCATACAGGTATTCAACCGCCATGCCCGCGCCCGCAGCATAATCCTCGGCCACATAGGGAAAGCCCTCCAGAAAGCTATTCCCGATCATGACCATGGGCTTCCCCGAACGCCGGATGGTTTCCGCAAATGTACGGGCGAACAGCTCCTTGGATTCCTGCATCTCGTGTATTTCAAGCGGCAGCAGGATCAGCCCGTCCACCTGCTTGCTCAGCAGGGTATGAATGCCCGCCTGCGTGGTTAGAAAGCTGCTGGCATAGTATACGATGGCATCCAGCCCCGCCTTGCGCAGCCTTTCGGAAACTCCCTCGGTATAGGAAGGATATATGGGATTGCCCATTTCCGTAACGACCATGCCGATGGTGCCGCTGCGGCTAGTTGCCAGGGAGCGCGCCACCAGGTTGGGATGGTAATTTAACGCGGCAACCGCCTGCATGACTGCTTCGCGCTTGTGTGCGGACACATTGGCCGAATCATTGAGCACCCTGGAAACCGTCATGGTGGAAACGCCTGCCAGGCGCGCGACATCGTTGATCGTAGACATTCCGAGCCTCCGCCGCCATTTGATATCGGTAACATATCTTGATAAACAGTTTGAGTATACCCAGTAAGTCATTTTTTGTCAACTAATTGTAGTTATAAATAAAACGATCCCTCATTTTTTTACGGTTAGAATTGACAGGATGAATTTAACATGCTACAATACACTCAATGTTGGAGCACGGCGTTAATTTTTTTGTAGAAATTTGTTAGCGCTAACATTCTGGCACATAAGAACTCGAGGCATAACTTAAAGGAATGGAGCGATTCCGAGTGAACGTACCCTTGCATGCCGGCCAGCCGCGCGGGATAGGGGCCCTCCTGAAAAAGATCCGCAGCCAAAAGCTGATGTTGGTCATTACCGTTCCTGTAATTGTGTACGTGTTTATTTTCAGTTATCTGCCTATCTCCGGTTGGATATGGGCCTTTTTCGATTACAAGGCCAAGCTGAGCGCCTTTGAAGCCAATTTCGCACATTTCAAGTATTTCAGCGAGTTGTTTTCCAGCGAGGGATTTTGGCTGGCGCTGCGCAACACGATGGTTTTGAGCCTGCTTAACCTGTCGCTGGGCACCTTTTTTGCCGTCCTGTTTGCACTGATCATCAACGAAATTCGCTTCCGTTCGTTCAAGCGCCTGGCGCAGACCATCTCCTATCTGCCCCACTTTATCAGTTGGGTCATCGTGGCCAGCATATTTACCAACCTTTTACGCATCGATGGTGGTGTGGTTAACGAAGCGCTGGTGGGTTATGGAATATTGGAGAAGCCTTTTCCATTTTTGCTGACAGGGTGGATGTACTGGCCGCTGGTCACCTTCATGGGCATTTGGAAGGAGACCGGATGGAGCGCCATTCTATATCTGTCTGCCATGACCGGCATCAATGAAGAGCTGTACGAAGCGGCTTATGTGGACGGTGCGGGACGGATGCGCAGGATCTGGCATATCACACTGCCCGGCATACGGGAAACCATTATCATTCTGTTGATTATGAACACGGGCTGGGTGCTGGGCACCGGGTTTGAACAGGGCCTGCTTTTCTCCAACGGCGCCAACCTGGCCTATTCCGACGTGGTGGCGACCTATACGGTGCGCTATGGCTTAACCAAGGGCAGGATCTCCTTTGCCATGGCGGCCAGCATGTTCCAATCGCTGGCCGGATTCGGGCTTGTGCTCCTGAGCAATTTCATCTCACGCAGAGTCAGCGAAACCAGCCTATTCTAACCCGAAAGGCAAGGAGTGACGAACATGCGGGCCGGAAAAAAGCAGAAAATCACAACCTTTGATATCTTGCTGATATTGGTGATGCTGGTTATCCTCTATGTCACCTTTTATCCCTTTTGGAACCTGGCTGTCGTTTCCTTTAATGATCCGCAGGATGGCATGCGCGGCGGTCTGAACCTGTGGCCCCGCATATTCTCCATGGCATCCTACCAGCGGATCTTCGCCAGGGATGCGCAGATCCTCAGCACGCTGACGGTGTCGTTGGAGCGCACGCTCCTGGGTACGCTGCTCAATGTCGCAATCACCGCATGGCTTGCCTACATGCTTTCCCACAAAAAATTCATCCTGCGCAAATTTCTTTCCAAATACCTGATCGTTACCATGTATGTTTCTGCCGGTCTTGTTCCGGTGTATCTTTTGTACAGCAGGCTAGGCCTTCTCAACAAGTTTGCAGTCTATGTCATCCCCCATCTGGTGAGCGCCTATAACATCATCCTGGTCAGAACGTATATTGCCGGTCTCCCGGCCTCGCTTACGGAGGCGGCGCAGATAGACGGTGCGGGAGATATCAGGATATTTTTCAGCGTCATCCTGCCGCTGATCGTCCCGGTGCTTGCAACGGTGTCGCTGTTTATTTCCGTATGGCAGTGGAGCCAGTGGCAGGACACATATTTCTTCGCCTCACGCAACAAGGCCCTTTCCACGCTGCAATATGAGATGATGAAAATCGTCACCCAGTCCACCGCGCAGCTTACCGAGCAGCAGATCCGGGACGCAAATGCCCGCGCCGTGGTCACCACCCAAAGCCTGCAGGCCGCCATGGTCATGGTGGCTACTGTGCCGATCCTGACGGTTTACCCCTTTGTGCAAAGGTATTTTATTAAAGGCATGACGCTTGGCTCCGTCAAGGAGTAGCGATGCTCTTTAGTGAAAGATATTTTGATGGGAGGTCGTACAATGAAAAGCATGGTTTCTCTGCTCCTGGCGTGCATGCTGTTGCTGGCCGGATTTTCCGGCGCGCTGGCCGAAGCCGCCGCCCCTGCCCCAATAACATTTACCGCCATCTCCTCGTACAATGATAGCTATCCCGCCTGGGGTGAGGATCCAATCTCCCAGGAGATCACAAAGCGCACCGGCGTATCGCTGGACATTGAGTACAGCGTGGGCGACGGCTTCGCCGAAAAGCTGGGCATGATGCTGGCCGCCGGGGATTACCCGGAGCTGTTCCTGTCCATGGACAATGTGCACATTTCCCCTATGGTGCAGGCCAACGCTATCATTGACCTTGCGCCGTATATGGAGGATGGCGGCAACAACATCAAGGCTGTCATGGGCGAACAGGTTGGTGCCATGCGCTCGGAAACCGACGGCAAGCTCTATGGCTTCAACAAGGATTTCGGCGCGATCCCGGCAGACCCGCTGGTAGCGTTCCAGGTCAGCTACGCGCTGCTCAAGGAATTTGACTATCCGCAAATCGATACGCTGGATCAGCTTACCGATTACGTGCGGCGTTACATCGAAAAGTACCCCGAGTACAACGGGCTGAAGACCGTAGGGTTCATGACCACGGGCGCAAGCTGGACCTTCAACATCGGCTTCAACAATTCCGCGCTGGTGGCCGCGGGCTTCCAGGATGACGGTAACTACTATATCAATCCGGAAACGCTGGAGGCCACCATCGGCATCCGCACGCCCCAGGCCAAAGCATACTTCAAATGGCTGAACAGCGTGGCGCAGGAGGGCCTGTTCGCGCTGGACTCCTTCTCCATGGACAACACGGCGCTGGAGACAGAGGTCTCCAAGGGCAATGTGCTGGTGGTCATGGCGCCCCAATGGATGATGGACGCCGCGGAAAGCAACCTGAAAAATGTTTCCGGCACACCCGAGCGCATGTACGCAAAGCTGCCCATCTACATCAGCGAAGAAGCCAAAGCCAATTCGCATGTTTCCTTCTATGATCCGGTTGGTTCCTGGAAATCGGTCATCACCACCAACAGCTCCGACCCCAAGCGCGCCTTTGAATTCTTCGACCAGATGTGGTCTGAGGAAATGCAGATCCTGGTGAACTGGGGCATCGAGGGCGTCCATTATTCCATTGATGAAAATGGCAAGCGCGTGCTGTTTGATTCGGTGATCCAGCAGTATCTGACCGACCCCGAATTCTCGAAAAATACCGGCCTGGGCCTGTACAACTACTGGTCCTGCGGCGATCTCGCAGTGGATTCCACCGGCCAGTATATCAAGCCCTTCTCCAACCCCGAGTTCCGCGCCAAGTATTTTGATGAAACCACCAAGGAAGTGCTCACCAAGTATAACCCTGAAGCCGTCACCTGGAAGGATCTGTTCCCGGCCCCCGAAGTCAGCCCCTACGGTTTCGCATGGAAGCTGATCCTGCCCGCGGAATCCAACGGCGCCTTGGCGGAGATCAAGGTCAATGACGAGCTTCGCGCCAAATATGTCTATGATATGGTCGTTGCCAAGAGCGATGCGGAGTATGAGCAGATTTGGGAAACCTTCGTGCAAAAATGCCTGGAAGCAGGGATTGAAGAGCGCGAAAAGGAAGTAACAGACGCCCTCAAGGCCCGCGTGGCGCTGTGGTATGGCAAATAAGCGGAGGTAAGGCGCATTTGCCCGGCGGGACTTTGTTCCGCCGGGCATTCCCATAAGGAGGCAAGTATGCGGCACATCGATTTCAACGATAACTGGCGTTTCGCCTTTGCAGCCCTGGAGGACTGGACGAACCGGATTCCCGGCAAGGCCCGGCGTACCATAACGCTGCCTCACGATTTCAAGCTGGAGCTTGCGCGCACGGCTGAATCCGCGGGCGGGCCCAGCGAGGCTTACTATCCCGGGGGTGTGGGCTTTTATGAAAAAACGCTTCTGGCGGATGAGACCATGGCTGCCGGACGTGTTCTGCTGCTGTTTGACGGTGCTTACCGCATTACCCATGTCCGTGTCAACCGGGAGCTGGCAAAGATCCACAAAGGAGGTTATACCGCTTTTTTTGCTGACCTCACGGGCAAGCTCACGCCGGGAGAGAATACGATCCTCATCACGGTGGACGCAAGCCTTCTGCCTGCCTCCCGCTGGTACACCGGAGCGGGCCTGTACCGGGGCGTGACCCTTATGACAAGCGGCCCAGCGCATATAAAGCCCTGGGGCGTGTGCGTGCAAACGCCCGCCGCCGGTCCTGACGGCGCGCAGATTCTGGTACACACCGATGTCACTGTGCCCCGGATGAACGGATATGAAGTAAGATCAACCATTTTGGACGAGGTAGGGAGGCCTGTTGCCCATAAGGCCGGAAAGCCTGGCGAACAGCAAGCCTTCACCCTGAATCCATACCGGCTCTGGAGCCCTGACGATCCCTGCCTGTATACCCTGCGCAGCGATCTTTGCCTTAAGGGCACGGTAATAGACAGCGAAACCACCCGCTTTGGCATCCGCACCGTGCAGGTGGACGCACAAAATGGCCTAATGCTAAACGGCCGGCCCATAAAGCTCCGGGGCGGTTGCGTGCATCACGATAACGGCATCCTGGGCGCGCGCAGCCATCCGGATGCGGAGCGCCGCAAGGTACAAAAACTAAAGGAATGCGGCTTTAACGCTATCCGTTGCGCCCACAACCCGCCTTCCTCCGTTTTTTTGAACGCCTGTGACGAGCTGGGCATGCTGGTCATCGACGAGGCGTTCGATTGCTGGCGGGAAGGGAAAAAGCAGTTGGATGACCATATCTTTTTTGAGGACCGGTGGCAGGCGGAGCTGGAAGCGATGATTTTCCGGGATCGAAACCACCCCAGCGTCGTTTTTTGGTCTACGGGCAACGAGATCGTGGAGCGCTGCGGCATTTCCGACGGTGCGGCCTGGTCCCGCCGCCTGGCTGAAAAGGTGCGGGAGCTGGATCCCACCCGCCCGGTGACAAATGCCGTCTGCGGCTTCTTTGAGGATCCGCAGATTGCCGAGATGGCTGCCAACAGCCTTTCAACCGCTGGCGAAGGTAAGGACTTTTGGGCGCAGCGCAGCGAGGAGTTCATTGCCCCGCTGGACGTGGCCGGCTACAACTACCTGTTGGACCGTTACGAAAAGGATCACGGTCTGTATCCCGGGCGCGTCCTGATGGGCACCGAATCCTTTCCCATGCAGGCGCTTGAAAACTGGCAGGCTGTTTTGAAACACCCGTACGTGATCGGCGATTTTGTCTGGACGGCCTGGGATTACCTGGGGGAATCGGGCATCGGGCATTCCAGTTTCGACGGCCCGGCGGTTGGGCACAAGGCGTTTCCGTGGCACCTGGCCAACTGCGGCGATCTGGACATCTGCGGTGTGAAGCGCCCACAATCCCATTACCGGGACTTTGTGTGGAGCGGCCGCACCGCGCCCTATATTACCGCACAGAATCCGAAATACTTTGGCCTTACGGAGCAGATTACCGCCTGGGGATGGCCGGAGACCGAAGAAAGCTGGAATTACGAAGGCTTCGAGGGGAAGCCTGTGCGCGTGAACGTATACGCTGCCGGGGATACGGTGGAGCTGTTCTTAAGCGGCGCTTTGGTAGGCAGACAGCCAAGCGGAGAAGAGCACCGGTATACCGCGCAATTTGAGGTGCCCTATCAGCCTGGCGTACTGCGTGCCGTGGCCCTGGAAAATGGCTGCGTGATTGGTGAGGCGGTGCTCAAGACCACAGAACCGCCTGCGGCAGTCCGCGTTGTTTTTGAGAAAGAACCCGAGAAGATTGCTCCAGGCGGGCTTTTGTACGCCCAGATCGAGACCGTTGACCCATCGGGCCTGCGGGTACCTTATGCCGATGGCGAACTGACGGTATCGGCGAGCGGCAGTCTAGCGCTGTATGCGCTGGGCAGCGGCGATCCGCAGGGGAAAAACGGCTATACCGAGGCCGCCTGCCATATGTATCACGGCCGCGCGCTCGCCGTACTGCAAAGCATAAAGGAGTCCAGCCCCGCCCGGCTGACGGTTAGATATCCCGGTCTTCCGCCATACGAATTGGATATTTTACTATAAGGACGTGTAAGACTATGCTGCTGCAAACCTCTTGGTATCCGGAGCGTTACGCGGACAGGGACATCTGGCGGCAAGACATTGCCGCCATGCAGGATATGGGCATACAGGCCGTGCGCCTGGGAGAATTCGCCTGGATGGACATGGAGCCGGAGGCAGGTGTCTTTGCCTGGGATTGGCTGGATAACGCAATGGACATGCTGCACGCGGCCGGCCTCATGGCGATCCTATGCACGCCCACAGCCTGTCCGCCGGTCTGGCTCACCCAGGCGCATCCTGACATTTTGCCTGTCAACGCAAGCGGACAGCGGATGGTGCATGGCAAACGCCAGCACCGCTGCTACGAAAGCGCCGCATACCTTAAGGCTTGTAAGCGCATCTCCCGCCAGCTTACCCTGCGCTATGGCAGGCATCCCGCCCTTTTCGCCTGGCAGATCGACAATGAACTGGGGGGCGAGCGGCAGCATTGCTATTGCGACACCTGTGCCCGGGCCTACCGCGATTATCTGCGGGATATATACGGGACTGTTGAACAGCTCAACCGGCGATGGGGCACTCAGTTCTGGGCGCAGACCTATCAGGGATTCGACCAGATTGAGCCGCCAATGGACATTGACATGCAGCTTCGTAATCCCCACAATCCTTCCCATGTGCAGACCTACTGGCGCTTCCAGTCCGATGCCATTGTACGCTTTACCCGCAGCCAGGCGGAGATCCTGCGGGAAAACAGCGATGTTCCCGTCACCACCAACACCGATACCTTTTTCTATGGGGATACGGTGGATGTGTTCGCGTTGTTTGAAAGCCTGGATGTGGCTGCCATCGATATATATACCGACAGCCCGCAAGAGCTTTCGTTCTACTGCGACATCATGCGAGCCGTCAAGCCAGGCAGGCCTATATGGATCATGGAATACGGCGTCAAAAGCCCGCGGCTGTCCGCGGACATGCAGGACGCCCGGTTAAGAGGCGCGGAGCTTTTCGGCCTGTTCAAGCTGCGTGCCTTCCATGCCGGGCAGGAGCAGGGCCAGGATGGCCTGCTCTCCCTTACCGGCCATCCGCTGCCCGCCTATGGGCTGGCCAGGCAATACTCCCTCCAATATAACCGCTGCCCGGCGCAGATGCCGCAATATCCCATCGGCTTCATTTTCGATTTTGCCAGCGCGTGGTCCCATGCCGTCACATCCCGCCATATAGGTCCTAAGCGTCATGGCTATTCGCGCCATCTGCTTCACGATGTGTATCCGGCGGCGTACAGCCTGGCCGGCGGTGCGCGGTGCGTTCGGACTGCGGAGGACACAAGCGGCCTGGCGGTGCTTCTTGCTGCAGATTTAAGCGTCCATGATGAAAGATGGGAGGCTGTCCTCCGGGCGCATCTTAAGGGCGGGGGCCTGCTGATCGCGGATACAAACCTGTTCCGGCGCAACCAGGACAACGTGTTCCTTACGCAGCCGCCTGCCTTTTATACACAAGCGCTGGGCCTTGGCGATTATGTGGAGCCCCGCGCCGCGGACCAGGTGGCGTATGCCTGCAGTGTGGGTCTGGGGCGCGTTATCCTGCTTTCCCCGGAGGCCCCCGTCGATATATGGACGGCTATGGCCTCCATGGGGCTTTTGACACGGAAAAACGAAGGAGAATCGATATGCGCATTTATGGCATGATGACCAACCGGCTGTATAACCCCGTAGGCTTTGCGCTGGACAGGCCGCGCTTGAGCTACAAGGTGGATGAAACCGATGCCCGGGGGCAGGAAGCCGCCCGCATCCGCGTAGCTTCTGACCCCTTCATGCGCCAGGTTCTTTACGACAGCGGACGCAGCGCGCAGATTGACAGCCTGTGCCATATCCCGGATATGATGCTTACACCCCGTACGCGATATTGGTGGGATGTGACGGTTTGGGCAGATAATGGGGACACAGCCACGTCGGAGCCTGTTTATTTTGAAACCGGAAAGATGGATGAACCATGGGAAGGCCGCTGGATCAGCGCACCCGTGGACGGCAACATCAATCTGTATAAATCGTTTACCCTGGAAAAGAAACCGGCCCATGCCCGTGTCTATGCCGTAGGCCTTGGCCTGTACGAGCTATATGTCAACGGAACGAAGGCGGGCAACGAGCTTCTGACGCCGTTTTGCAATGCCTATGACCGCTGGGTGCAGGTGCAAACGTACGATGTGGCGCCGCTGCTTAACCAGGGGGAAAACTATATCAAGGTGATGCTGGGGGATGGCTGGTACAAGGGCCGCTTTGGATTTTGCGGTGAAACGCAGCTTTACGGCGATACCCAGGGCTTTCTGCTGGAGATGCGGCTCCTGGCTGATGACGGCCGGGAAATCGTTATCTGGACGGACGAAAGCTGGCAAGCCGGGGAAAGCTGCGTGCGCTTTGCCAATATCTACGACGGGGAAGTGTACGACGCAGCGTTTGACGATTCCCGGCGCATACCCGCCATCCTTTGTCCCAGCCTTGAAAAGACACGGCTGACCGACCGTCTCTCTCCGCCCGTTCGCGTTACCCAAAGGCTTGCTCCCGCAGCTATCATCACCACCCCAACCGGCGAAACGGTGATCGATTTGGGGCAGGAGATTACCGGCTACTTGGAATTCAAAAATCGGGCGCCCAAAGGCAGGAAGCTGAAGCTTTTCTATGGCGAGGTTTTGCAAAACGGCTGCTTCTGCCGCGATAACCTGCGCTCAGCGCTGCAGGAGTACACCTATATATCTGATGGGACGGAAGCTATGGCACGCCCCTATTTTACCTTTTATGGCTTTCGTTATGTAAAGCTGGAGGGATTTGAAAATCCTTGCCTCACCGATTTTTGTGGTTGCGTAGTGCATTCGGATATCCCTGTCACCGCCAGCTTTATCTGCGGCAGTGAAAAGGTTAACCGCCTGGCACAAAATGTGTTATGGGGCCAGCGCGGCAACTTTCTGGATGTTCCTACAGACTGCCCGCAACGGGATGAGCGCATGGGCTGGACAGGGGATGCCCAGGTGTTTTCCGGTACAGCATGCTTTCAGATGGAAAGCGCCGCGTTTTATGCCAAGTATCTTTATGATATGCGTATGGAACAGGAAAAACTGGGAGGAGCCGTACCTTACGTTGTGCCCATGACCTTCCCCGGCAGCGCCAGCTGTGCCTGGTCGGACGCTGCCACGATCATTCCCTGGAATGTGTTTAAGTTCTACGGAGACAAGGCGCTGCTTGCCGCCCAATATCCCCTGATGCGGGACTGGGTGGAATGGATCTGGCGGCTGGATGAAAGCCGCGGCGGCCGCCGTGTTTGGGACGAGGGTTTTCAGTATGCAGACTGGCTGGCACTGGATACCAAGGATGGAACGCCTGCCGGCGGTACGGATCCATATTTTATTGCCACTGCCTACTACCATTATTCCACTTCCCTGCTGGCAAAGGCCGCAGCCGTACTTGGGCACGCGGATGACGCGGCGCGTTATGAAAAGCTGCGCCAGGAAATTTTTGATGCGTTCCAGCGGGAATACTTCACCCCTGCCGGACGCCTGGCCCAGACAACGCAAACGGGCTACATCTGCGCGCTTTTTCTGGGATTGACCAAAGAGGAGAATATCCCGATGCTTGCCCGCCTGCTGGAAACCGAATTTGAGCAGAGCCAAGGCAAACTGCGCACGGGCTTTGTAGGCACTGCATACTTGTGCCGCACATTGTCCCGTATTGGGCTTGCCGGCCTTACCTACAACCTTTTCCTCAATGAGGAATATCCCGGCTGGTTGTATGAGGTGAGCATGGGCGCCACCACCGTCTGGGAACGCTGGAACTCCATCCTGCCCGACGGCAGCCTTTCCGGTACGGAGATGAACAGCCTCAACCACTATGCCTACGGGGCGGTGATGGAATGGGTGTTCCGCGATGTAGCGGGGATCAACCCGGTAGAAGAATCTCCGGGCTTCCGAAGCGCGTTGCTGCGCCCACTTCCGGATGCACGCCTTAACAGTGCCAGAGCGGAATACGAATCGGCAGCCGGCCGGTATATCAGCGGGTGGAGCTTTGGCGGCACAGAATTTTCCTGGCAGATACAGGTGCCCTTCGGCGCGGCGGCCAGGGTTGTTTTCCCTTTTGCGGAAAAAGCAGATCTGCTCTTGCGCTATCCAGAGCTTAACCTGCAGGAAGTCAAGGGGGAGGTGTCCGCAATGCTCCATGCCGGCACTTATCATTTCAGCTACACAATATCTCCGCCTGCTACTCATTAGCAGGGAAAGCCGCCTGAACATAATCTAATGAGACTCTTTATGCCGGGAATTTGCATCATGCATCCTGCGCATACCTTAACAGCCTTTCCGCCAGGGTACCTGCATGCAGTTCAAACAAGTGATTGTCAAAATCATAGAAATAAATGGAGCGGCCTTCCCCTTCCACCCGGGGACGGCCTTCATTTATTTGCGCGCCAATTTCCTCGAGTCTCATTGCATAACTATCCAAATCCTGTTCCTCGACTTGAAAAGCTATATGATTATACGTGCGCTCTGGCAAAGGCTCCCCTTCCATGAGGCAAATCCAAAGGTCTTTTATCAAGAAAAATTTCTCTCGCGCCAAGGAAAAGGTTTTGTCACCGCTTTCATAAACCTCCTGCGCATTTAGCACCTTTTCCAGAAGCGTGGCTGTGCGCTTAAGATCCCTGACCACCAAAGTGATGTGGCTCAACCCCAAAACCATGGACATCCTCCTTCCGCCATACAAAAAGAACACGACCGGACATCGTGTTCTTTCATAATCCATTTCCATAAAAGTCAACCAAAAGAATGCTTCCCGAAAAATCCAGGCCGCAATCTTTTGTACACTCCCAGGCAAAATGCCGCCTGGACGATATGTGGATCAATCCGCGAACAATTCCGTCTCCGCCTTGAGGATGTGCTGCTGGTCGTCCACCAGGCGCTGGAAGCGTTCCTTGTAATCCTTGGCCGCCTTGCGCAGCGTATCCACTTCCTGGGCAAGGGATTCCCGCTCGGATGCGATGTCCGCCACAGCGGCCTCCGCCTTCTTTTGCGCCTCGGCCACAATGGCTTCTGCCCTGGCATGGGCTTCAGCCACAGTCTCATCGCTCACACGCTGGGCATTCACCAGCAGCTTGCGCAGCGTCTCCTCCTGCTCCTTGGCAATGGCAGGCACCTGGGGCCGCATGGTGGGTGGCGCAACGGGCGCCGGCTCCGGCCTTGCCGGGCGGGCCGCCTGGGCACGTGCCTGATTCAGCTGCTCCTGCAAAGAAGCAATCTCATCCTGCATGGCGATAAGCTCGTCGCAGATCTCATCCAAGAATTCATCCACCTCTACGGGATCATAGCCGCGTACTTTGGTCTTGAACTCTTTTTCTTCAATCATTGCTACGGTGATAGGCATGTGCGCGGTCTCCTTTCTAGCTGGGAAAATGGCCATTATGATCTATGGATGCCATGGCTTTCAAAATGAATGGGAATCCTGCCCTTGCGGGTGGGCGCCCCGACGGCTTTTATATGAAGCCGCCCAAACCCGCGGATGGATAAAAGGTCGCCCTCGCGAAGCTGCGCATCTGGGCGCACCTCCGGCCTGTGATTTACCTGCACCTGCCCTGAAAGGATGCAGGCTGCAGCCTCAGATCTGCTCATGTTGAGCCCCGCCGCCAGCACGGCGTCCAGCCGCAGGGAAGCAACCGTATCCCGGAATGTTCTGCCCTCCGGCGGTTCTATAGGCGGAATGCTTTCCATTACCCTTGCCTGAACGGGTGTTTTTCCGGCCTGAGAAAGGTTTTGGGCAATGAACCCGGCCATTTCTTCCGTTGCCATCATGAAGGCGCCTTCCTGCGTAAGGCAGATATCCCCCACCATGCTCCGTTCAATGCCCAGCCCCAGTACGCTGCCCAGAAGCGCACGGTGCTCTGCCTGATGGTACCGCCCATCCCAAGTGATATGCACGCACTGGATGGGAAATGCCACTTCCTCCCCCTCGGGATGAAAGCAGGCCATCACCCGCTCCGCCGACGGATATCCGCCGGACAGCGTGCAATTCAGGCGATGTTCCCTGGCGATGCGCCTGGCCAGCTCAGCCTCCGGCGGCGTCAAAAAACGCGTGCAGACAGCCGCTTGCAGCTTATCGCTGCGCAGGCAAAGCTCCTGAAGCCTGGCTGATATGCTGTCCTCCAGCGTATGCGCCATGGTTATCTGAAGATCCGGCTTAGAATATCCAGCAACTGCCGCACCAGAGACATGATCAACCCGGCCACCAGCGGCGACCAATCCAGGCGCTGCCAATTGGCAGGAAGAACATTGGCCAAAATACGGCGCAGGGGGATCAGCACCGGTTCGACGATCCTGTTGAGAAAATGCGTAAAAGGCGATTGGGCCGGCTTGATAAAGCCGACTGCAAAATAAACAAACAAGGCAACCTGATACAGGAACGCAGCCAGCGAAAGTAATTCAAAAAGCCATCTCAAGCGCAACGCCTCCTCTTACGTATCGTTTGGTCAGCGGCCATATCCCGCGGCACGCCGGGTTTCCGGCGCGTAATAGCCCGCTGTCCTGTACTCGCCTTCGTTATCGTAAGGATTTTGATATCCCTGTGACTCCTCCTGGGGAGCGAATCCCCCCTGGGGCGGATAGCCGGTATAACCGCCTTCCGGCGCTTCATAACCATCCTGTTGGCCTGCGCGGGCTGAGGCATAGCTGTGGGCACGGGTAGGCCGCTGGCCCGGCTGCCTGGCAGCGCCGTTCAGGCGCCTGGTAGCCTCATCCTGCTGCACACGAACCGACTCCGGCGTAATCAGGTATACGCCGCGGGTGGAAATGCGGCTGATGTTGCAGTTCAATGTATAGGCAGCGCCGCTGAGCATATCCACACAGCGTTGCTTTTCCGTGTCGCTGGCGATATTATCCATGTTCAGCGCCACCGTGCAATTGTTCTTCAAATACTCGATGATGGCCCGGCACTCATCCCTGTCCCTGAGCTGAAGAATTTGCAGCTCATGGGCGTATGTGTTGCCTGCCGCATCGCTCATGACGCCGGGGAAGGGGACCACCTTTTCCACATTCGGGGCAACCGGACGTGCAGGCTTTTGCTGCGGCTGTGTTTGCCTTGCGAAGCTGCCCGCATAAGGGGATTGATAGCCCTCCTGATTAGGATAGCCTTCCTGGGGATAACCCTGATAGGGCTGCTGCTGAGGATTAGGCGGCTGATATTGCTGCTGCTGGGGCGCAGGCTGCTGATAGGGCTGCTGCCGCTGGTATGCGCCTTCATAGGGAGAAGCATACGCTGCATTTTCCTGGCCATAGGCCGCCTGGGATGGATCATAATAGCCATCCTGCGGACCGTAGCCCTGCTGGTCGTAGTATCCTTGATCCTCCCCATGCAGAAACCTGTGGGTCATTTGAGATACATTGTCCCGCACACGGTCGATCATGTCGCGCAATGCCATGGGAACCCTCCTACTAATTGGTAGCCTTGGGGCTCCGTGCCCCGAACAGCGCCGAACCGATGCGCACCATGGTGGCGCCTTCCTGGGCGGCGATCAGATAATCCTGGGACATGCCCATGGACAATTCCTCCATGCGCACGCCGGGTATTTGCTCACGGGCCAAACCGTCAAAGAGACTGCGCATGCCCCGGAACAGGGGCCGCAGGCTCTCCGCATCCCTAGCCAGGGGCATGACGGCCATCAGCCCACGCACTTTAAGCCCCGGCAACAATGCACATTCCCTGAGAAAGCTTTCAGCCTCTTGAGGAGGGATGCCCCCCTTTTGTGCCTCCCCAGCGATGTTCACCTGCAAAAGCACATCCATGGCGCATCCATTTTTCCGGGCCTGGCGGTCAATTTCACCTGCCAGTTCCATTCTGTCCAGGGAATGTATCAAGCATACCTTATTTATTATATATTTAACTTTGTTGGTTTGCAACCTTCCTATCAGATGCATCCGAAATTTTGGATGAAGAAACGGCATTTTTTCAAGCATTTCCTGCACCCGGTTCTCACCCAGATCATAAAGATCCATATCTGCCAAAGGATTGATATCATCCGGCTGAACCGTCTTGCTCACGGCAATGATCCGGGGTACCCGTCCCCAGGCGGCGGAAGCCTCGTTTAACTCCCGCCGGATATTCTCAAGCCGAAACTTTAATCCTTCCTCCATCAAGCAGCCCCTCCGGCTAAAATACGCGAACCGTCTGGCCTTCGTATAAAAACCCTGGCGGCACCGCTTCAATGTAGGTATCGTCGCCGTCCGTGGAGACAACCGTCACGGGAACAAAATACTGATTGACACCATCCAGTATCACGACACCCGTTGTACCAACACCTGTCGCTTGGTCTCTATTGACATAAATGCATCTGGAAGGTACCTTCATCCTGCTGACATATTCGCCGATCTGCGCCTGGCAGGTACGCATGAACAGCACCGGCGCCACATCGGTGGCAACGGACAGGCGCAGCAGCAGTTCACCGCCGGAGCGTGTAAAGGACATCACGGTTGCGTTCACCACAGTATTCTCAAACTGCTCCAGCTTCAGTTGGTATGTTTGCCCCTGGATGGGCGTCCAATCGGGACTGTCCAGCAGCAGCAGCACACCCCAGCCGTTTTGCCGGACCAGCCGGTAGATGGTGGTGCGGCCCCGCGCCACTACCGCTTTTTCGGGCTTGGCGCCCCCCAGCATAGCCCTGACCTGGGCCGGGGAAAACTGTTCGAAGTTGGAGGTGTTCAGTCCCTCATATCCATCGGTATAAAAGCTTACTAGACTTTCCTGGGTAGCGGAACGCTGCTTCGTATAGCTTTGAATGCGTTTTAATTGCGTGCTTTCATCATCATACAGCCGCGTCAGGCGCGTATCATCCCGGAATTTCTCCCGAAGATAATCCTGCCGGGCAGTGATGGCCGCATCCAGGATCCTTTCCATGTTCAGCAGGTTGCCTTTGGCGCCCTGTACCATTTTCCGCACTTCCTGGGCCCGTTGAACGACCTCGGTCTCCAGCCTGGTCATCTTCTGGTCGAAGGTACTTTCTTTGGCGATCAGGCCGCGGTGGTACTCCTTGATCTGGTCCCGGTAGTTTTGAAGCGTGTTGACTTCCTTCTGACTGTAGCCGGAGGTATACACAAGACAAATCAAGTCGCCCTGATAAACCTTGCTGCCCTCTTCCGCCCTGTACTGGACGCTGGTAACGCCATCTTCGTCGTAGGCGGTTTCATTTCGTACGATCATCGCGTCTCCCCGGTAGCTGAAGCCCAGCGAGCCGGAAGAGATAACTGCTGTTCGAAAGCCGCCGGAGGGAACCAGGGTGGTATAGATGTACCAGCCTGAAAATCCAAGCACGGCCAGTACGAACAAAACGCGGCCAAAGCCCGACTTCCTTCGCGGCGGTAACCGCTGTCCGTACATGCCATCCCTCCTCCGATCGCAACTTTGCGAATATTCTTTACGAAATTGAAAAACTCCTGCAATAAATGTACCATGCCGTAAGATTTACAGGTGTTTGCTATTGCAGATTTTGCTGCTCCATGCTTTTCAGCCTCGCCAGCACCCGGCGCTCCATACGGGATACCTGCATCTGGCTGACGCCCATGCGGCGGGCCGTTTCCCGCTGGCCAAGGCGGTGCTCGAACCTCAGCTCCAGCAGCTTCTTTTCCTCCGGAGTGACCAGCTGGTAGACCCAGTTGATCCAATCCTTGTGTTCCACCGCCTCAAAGCCGATATCCTCGTTGCCCAAGCGTGCGATGATGCGCTGCTCTTCCTCCGGGTCCATAGGCGCATCCAGGAAAAACACATCCGTGTTCTGGCGCAGGTCCAAAAGGGCCAGCAGATCCTCCAGGGGCATGCGTATTTCCTGGGAAAGTTCGCTCATGGTGGGTTCCCGCATCAATTCCCGCGTCAGCTTTTCCCGGGCTTTTTGAAGATGATACAGCCGGTTTTTCGCATCCCTTGGCAGCCGCAGCGCATCGCCCTTATCCCTGATATAATTGCGCACGTCGCCTGCGATCGTCGGGGTGGCATAGGTGGCAAAGCGCAGCCCCAGTTCCGGCTTAAAGCGCTGGATGGCCTTCATCAGACCGATGCTGGCCACCTGCTCCAAATCTTCCAGCTCTACGCCGCGGCCCGCAAACCGGCGCGCGATCTGACGGGCCAGGGGAAGATATCCTTCCACCAGCTGCGCCATCAGCTCAGGCTGCGGCCCCTGTCTGTATTTAAGCAAAAGCGGAACCAATCTTTCGTCCTTCATGGCGTCCCCCTTTACTTGGCGTGAAGCGGCAGCGTCAGTGACACCGAACGGATGCACACCCCGTCTTCCTCCAGCTCCACTTTGGGGATCAGCGTTTCCAGAATGCCCCGCGTCACATCCAGGTCCACTTCCTCACAGGTCTGGCACTCCTGCGCAAAGTCGCAGGCGAACACCGTGCACACCGCCTCATCCTTCAGGCTGCATGCAATTTTGATACAGCTTACCTTGCGGGGCTGATGAAGAAGAAAGTCGCATGTTTCATCCGCCGCGGTGCGCAAATCGTCCACCAGGTCGATACCAAGTCCCATCAAGGCGCCCGCTCCTCCCAGGGCCATGCGAACCACCAGCATCCAGTTTGGATCGGCGGGGACGGTAAGTGTCAAACAATTCTCCGGCTTGACTGCCATGGGCAGCGCTCCTTTCCAAAGCGGCGAAACCGTTATGTTACCGTGGTTTTTGAAGGTGCCTGAAACACTTTATGTTACCACATCCCATATCATCTTTGCAAGCAAAAGGGCCAATACTCCCATCAACATCCATCTAATGAACCCGGCTCCTTTACGGATGGTCATGCCTGCGCCCAGATATCCGCCCACCATGGCGCACAAGGCGGCCGGCAGACCCAATAAATATAGCACTTGCCCCTGTATAAGCAGCGTTACAAGCGCGGCCACATTGCTGGCCAGGTTAACGATTTTGGCCGTGCCGGAGGATTTCACCGCCGTGATCCCCAGGACCATGGTGAACAACAGGATCAAAAAGGTGCCGGTACCCGGCCCCACCAGCCCGTCATAGAACCCAATAAAGAGCCCAATGAAAAAACTCACAGGGAGCACCCATTTTTCAGGGATGCGCCTGCAAGGGCTGAGCGAATCCCTCCGGCGCAGCACAATGGCCGCCACCAGCGGAATTGCCCCGATGACGATGATGCGCATGGTGTTTTCCGGTATAGCCTGCAAAAGCATCGCCCCCAGGGCGCTGCCCGGCAAAGCGCCGGTCACCGCCGCCAGCGCCACCAGCCAATTCACCTGTTTGGCCCTGCCGTAGCGGATGGATGCCACCAAAGTTCCCAGCGCTGCCGACAGCTTGTTCGTACCCGCCGCCAATACGGGCGGAAGCCCAGCCAGATAATAGGCCGGCAGGGAAATAAGCCCGCCGCCGCCCGCCACGCTGTCTACAAAGCCCGCCAGCAGCGCCAGCGGGCATACGATAAGAAGCATTTCCAATGTGATTTGCATAAGCTTGTCTCCTGTATAATATAAAACTGCTATTCGTGTACAAATTCGTGATAAATGGCACGGACCGTCTGCTCAAAGTCAGAATCATTCACGCCCACAATGATGGACAGCTCGCTGGAACCCTGGTCGATCATACGCACGTTGATCCCCGACCGGCTCATGGCGCCAAAAAGCCTGGCGGCAGTGCCGCAGTTGTGTACCATGCCCCGGCCAACTGTAGCGATCACCGCCATGTTGTCATGGATGGTGATGGTGTCCGGCTCCGCCAGCTCAACGATGCGGTTGACCACCGCATCCCGGCAGGCGGTCAGCGCATCCCTGTTCACCACCACGCAAAGCGTATCGATGCCTGTGGGCATATGCTCAAAGGACAGGTGCTGCTCCTCCATTGCCTGCAATACGCGGCGGGCAAAGCCCACCTCGGTATTCATCATGGCTTTTTCTACAGTGATAACGGAAAAACCCTTCTTGCCCGCGATGCCTGTGATGACATAGGGGTTTTCCTTCTCCACCGCTCCAAAACGAATGAAGGTACCCGGATGCTCGGGGCTGTTGGTGTTGCGGATGTTGGTGGTGATGCCGGCCCTGTGCACCGGGAAAACGGAATCCTCATGGAGCACAGTAGCGCCCATGTACGACAGTTCCCGCAATTCCTGATAAGTGATGCTCTCGATTTGTTTTGCCCCCGGCACGACCCTTGGGTCCGCCATAAGGAATCCGGATACGTCCGTCCAGTTTTCATAGACCTCCGCGCAAGCGGCCCTGGCCACAATCGCCCCGGAAATGTCGCTGCCGCCCCGGGAGAAGGTGTGGACCCTTCCATCGGGCGTGGCTCCGTAAAACCCTGGAATCACCGCCCGTTTTGATTCCATCAGCCGCGCGGAAAGCACCTCATGCGTCTTTTCGCTGTCAAACGTGCCATCCGTCTTAAAGAAAATTACCTGGGAGGCATCGATAAATTCCATATCCAAATAATCGGCCAATAAAAGTCCGTTCAAATATTCGCCGCGGCTGGCGGCATAATCCGCCGTCGCCCCGTTTAATATCGCTTCATTGATTTCATCCAGTTCACTCAAAAGATCCACCGAAAGGCCCAGTTCCTCGGCAATATCCATGAACCTGGCGGCAATAAGATCAAATACTTCCTGATAATCTTTTCCCTGGGTATTCAGGCGCTGACAGCGGTATAAAAGATCGGTCACCTTATCATCCCCGTCGTAGCGGCGGCCGGGTGCGCTGGGCACTACATAAGCCCGCTCCGGGTCAGCATGAATAATGGCCCGGACCTTTTCAAACTGGCGCGCATCCGCAAGGGAACTGCCGCCAAACTTCGTCACTTTGATCCCCATTCCTTCACCCTCCATAAAGAAAGACGCGCCCCTTGCGCCATACAGGTTATTGTAGCGAAGGGGCCCCGCAAAGTCAATCACTGCTTATGAAAAAACCATCTCCCAAACAATTGGGCGATGGTTCATGGTATGCTTTGCGGCAAGCGGGAGTGTTCGGTCAAACCTTTGCGCACAAACCCAGCGTCACCACGTCATGATAAGCGCCCTCCCGCCACAATTCGCTTTTGAACAGCCCTTCCCTTACAAAGCCGCACTTTTCATAACAATGAACCGCTTGCTGGTTGAAGGCGAAAACAGACAATTTCAGCTTGTGCAGGTTCATTTCCTCAAAGGCGAAGCGGATCAAAAGCCGCAAGGCATCGGAGCCGTAGCCGCGCCCCCTGTATTCCGCCTCCCCGATCATGATGCCGATCTCGGCCACGCGGTTTTTCCAGTCCACCCGGGTATACCCGCACCGGCCGATGAGCTTCCCTTCCAGTGTTTCTATGGCAAACTGGTATTCCCCCCGGGTATAGCTTGTCTGCTGGTCCAGAAACCGTGCCTCATCTTCCCGGGAGCTGGGATACAAAACGCCGGAGGACATGCCCCGTACGGTATCGTAGTCGTTCATGAAAGCCCAATGGGCTTCCACATCCCCCCGCTCAAAGGCCCTTAAACGCACCAATTCTCCCTGATACATTCTCTTCCTTATGCCTTTTCTAGTTCTTTGCGCTAAGCGCTCCCTAAAGGAGCGCTTTTAAACGCTGTAACTATCATCAGCATTATCCTGCTGCACTTATGCGCATCTTATTCTTTGTTTCTTTGCTCCCATTCTTCCTTGAGCACGCTCATAAGAATGACATCCATATATTCTCCGAGGCAGAATCTGGCTTGGCGCTTGACGCCTTCCTTCACAAACCCTACCCGCTCATAGCAGGCCATGGCGCTTTTGTTGCCGCCATACACATCCAACTGGACCCTATGAAGCCCGAGTTGCGTAAAAGCATAATCGCAAAGAAGTGTCAGCGCCTCCGTGCCGATGCCGCGGCCGCGGTTTTTCTTGTCGGCGATCACGATGCCCACGGTGCCGCAGCGGTTGATCCAGTTGATGTCCATCAAGTCGGCCTGGCCCAGGTAATCCTGCGTTTCCCGGTCGGCAATCACAAACCCGGCTTCCCGCCTGCCGCCGGATATGCGCATCTCCAAAAAATCCTCGCTGTTTTTCACCGTTTGAGGCCATGTGAAGATATCGGACAGGTATTTGGTGGTTTCCATATCGTTTACCCAGGCGGTGATTTGGTCTAAATCCTCCTTGCGGTATTCCCGGAGCATGATCTTGTTGCCGTACAGATGTGGCATGCACTTTCCCTCCCGCTCATAGGCGTTCTTTTGAAAAGCATAAACATAGGCCGGCGGATAGGCGCTGCTTATCCGCCGGCCGAATCGAACCATTTTTAATGGGAACAGCCGCACTCCCCGCAGCAGCCATCATGGTGATCATGGCCATGGTCATGGCCGCAGCAGCATCCGCCCTCGTCATCCTCCATGGCATCATGAATCTGCATTTCCATATATTTTTGCAGGATCGCCTGGATGATGTCATCCTCCGTGACGACCTCGAAGGAAAGTTGCCCCTCCTCCGTATCGGTAAGCCGCGTGATAAGAAGCTGTTCCTCGCCATTTGCGTCATTTTCCAGCTCCACCAGCACCACATATTCCTGCTCCGCGTAAGGCAGCACGGCACCGTAGCGGAAGCGGTAAACAGTGCCGTCGGGAGCGGTCAGCTCCACCACCGCGTCTGTCAGCACTTCGGGATCAAAATCCGCTTCGGGGTTATTCGTCATCTTCTTCCTCGCCCTCATCATCCGCGGGAATGGCGTCGTCCTCTTCCTCCACAGCGGCCACGAATTTGTCAAACACCGCCTGGAGCACGTTATCATCATCGATGGTCACATAGCAGTCCTCGCCCTTGTCGTCCTTTTCCATCTTGAGGATAACGACTTCGCCTTCCTCATTGTCTTCGTCCTCCTGGGCAGCCATCAGGACGATATAATAGCTTCCCTCATGCTCAACGGTCATCAGGTGCTCAAACTCAACGGCTTTGCCCTGCTCATCCACCAGTTCAATCATGTTGTTCTCGCCCTCCATGGTTTTGTCCTCGTTTCTCAGATTTCTATCGACAGGCATTGCGCCGCTGTCGAGCCATTGCTGAAGGATCACCGCCGCGGCCACCTTATCCACTGTCTCCCGGCGGCCTTCCCTGCGCATGCCGCCCTCCACCAGCGCCTTTTCCGCCGCCACCGTGGAAAGGCGCTCATCCTGGTAGAGCATGGTAAGCCCCGCCTTTTCAAGCTCCGCGCCAAAGGCGCGTACCTTTTGCGCCTGGCCGCCCTCGCTGCCGTCCATATTCTTTGGCAGGCCGCATAACACCAGATGGGTGTCATACTCCTGGCACAAGGACAGGATATGGCGCACATCCGGGCCGTAGCCTACCCGGCGGTATACGGATACGGGCTGGGCAATGCACCTATTGGAATCGCTCACCGCAATGCCGATGCGTACATCCCCCACATCCAGCGCCAGCACCCGTTCGTCCATCTGCTCCCCCATACGCTTATAATAATTGAAGGCCCCCGTAAGCCGCCAAGGGGAAGATGACTTCCTGGCCAAGCTGCCGGAGGACCATATCCCTTCCCGGCGCGTGGCACTTTTGGCGCCATCGGATGCCTTCCATACTTTCCGATACCTGCTTTTCTACGGCCTAGTTGGCCGCCTGCCCGGAAAGATAAAACCTGACCACTTCTTCCAGCAGTTCATCCCGCTCCACGCGGCAAATCATGCTGCGGGCCTGATTGTAACTGGTGATATACGTGGGGTCGCCGGAGATCAGGTAGCCCACGATCTGAGTGATGGGATCATAGCCCTTTGCCTGCAGCGCACGGTAAACGTACCGCAGTATCTCACTGGCTTGATTTCCGCTCTCCGTAAGCGGGGGCAGTTTCGTGGTTTCGAATGCGTCGGGCATTGGTCTCCCTCCCTTCCCTGACCTGAATCCATTATACACCAGGGCAGGCGCTTTTTCAACGAGGCGCTGCCAATTTCTTCATCCTTTCGTCCCAAAACCACACATTTATGCCTGAGTGTTTTCCCGGCGCAGCATTCGCAATCCCCCGCGCAGGGAAACTACTACCGGCACCGCCAGTAGCATGCCCGCCACACCTCCCACCAATCCTCCCGCGGATATGGCCAGCAGCACCGTCACCGGATGCAGCTTGGTGGCTCCCGACATCAAATAGGGAGAGATCATGCCGCCTTCCAGCTGCTGCACCAGCACTACCACGGCGATGGCCCAGGCCACCCTTCCCCATCCAAGGGGCAGGGAAAAGAGGAACACCGGTATAGCCCCAAGGAATGGCCCGACGTAAGGGATCATTTCCAGCACACCCATCAAAAGCCCCAGCAGCAGCCAGGCAGGTACGCCCACAATCAAAAGCCCCAGCGCCGTCAAGCATGCGATCACGCCGGAAATCATCAGCTGCCCCCGCCAGAAGCCGCTGATCTCCCGGCGCATCTCCCTTGTTACCACCACGGCCTTGCGCCTGTACTTCAGGGGAACCCATAAAGACAGCCGCTGGCCCAGGTCTTCCCTGTCCCTTAAAAAATAGAAGGCGAATACGGGTGCCAAAAAAAGCTTGGACAGGCTGCCGGCCCAGCTTGCTATCCGCGCCATCAGCGTCGGCAGCACCGTTCCCGCCATCTCCTGAACCTTATCCAGCATCATTTTTTGCGATCCGTCCATGGGTATTCCCTGGCGGGTGAGCCATGATTGCACCGACTCCAACTTTACGCGCAATTGGTTCAAAATATCCGGCAGCATGGCTGCTAACTGCCCCCCTTGCTGCCATAGAAGCGGCACAAAAATCAGCACAAAGGCCACCACGATTCCGCTCAGCATAAGCAGCGACAGGGAGGCTGCCACAGTGCGGGGCAGCTTTTTTTCCATCCGGCGGCAAATAGGCAGCGCCGCAGCCATCACCAGTGCTCCCAGCGCGACCTGGCTTACAAGCGCCCACAATACGCGCCATAGGATCAGGACGATAAACAAAAGCGCGATCCCCAGCCCCTTTAGTATCCGCTGGTTCGCGCCGGCAGGCTTATGCTTTTCCCCCTCGTACGTAGTCATAAATAATTCCCCCTAAACAGGGATTCTTAAGGGATATAGTCCCTTAAGCAGGGGTGCAGGGGACAGCGTCCCCTGCACGTTTGCTTATTTCACCAGTTTCTTGCGGCGCGGCGCAGGTTTTCCGCCTCCCTGAGCACCGCCTTACGCCACTTATTGCTGTTAGGCATCATCATCAGTCCGGCGCCGATGGCAAAACCCAGCGCGCCAGTCACGGCCATTTTCCCAAAGCTCATCTTTTCCGTTCATCTCCCTTCCTTTTATCCGCTTTGATACTCAGCCTGTCCATAGCGGGAACCAGCACCCATGGCATTGCTTTCTCCCTTTTCCGTACCGTTTTCCCGTTATCCAAGGGCAGGCGCAGCACGAAATCGCTGGCCAGCCACCGGCCATGGAGCAGGTCGTCCAAGGGACCGTTGGAGATTTCCAGCGCCTCCACCTCCAGCGTCTCGGGATTGATCAGCGCATCCGTTACCGTGCCAAGGCGGAGGCCGGAGGTATCCTGCACGCGGCCCAAGCGGAAATTAGCCTCCCTGGGCGGCCTTTTCAGTTCTCCGGATACCAGCACCGAAACTCCACCAATGGTTTGAATATTCTCACGATCGACCCACTTCGCTCCACCAAGCCCTTCCCTTATGATGATTCCCCGCAGTTTTTTTCCACTTTCCTCAAGAACCGCTTGTTCCAATAGCCCTACGGTCTTTCCGCCGCGGATCACCGGCAGGCCGATCAAACCCTGGATGCCTGTCACCCTTCTCCTCCCTTCAGCCGTTTAAAATTCAAAGCGGACGGTTCGAGCATATTTTTCCCTGACACACACATGTAATGCGCCGGGAAGCCGCTGCAAAAAAATGCCTGCCGGACCGAGCGGCAGGCAAAACCTTTGTTTTTCGTCATTTTTTCCATTTTATGAGGGCGGCTGAAAAAACTTCCGGCACCGGACCTTCGAAATACATCCGCTCTCCCGTTTTCGGGTGGGCAAAGGAAAGTGTTCTGGCATGCAGCATCAGCCGGGGCGCCGGCAGGCCATGCTTGAGCCCATAAATGGGATCGCCCGCCACCGGATGGTGTATGTGCGCCATGTGCACCCGTATTTGGTGGGTGCGCCCGGTGATCAGATGCACGTCCAGCAGCGTGGCATTCCTCAACTCCTCCACCACCCGCCACTTTGTTACCGCTGGCCTCCCCGCAGGATCAATGGCCATACGCTTGCGGTTTAGTTTGCTGCGGGCAATGGGCGTATCCACCACACCGCAAGGTTCCTTCATGATGCCTTCCACCACGGCAAGGTAATGCTTCTCCATTTCCCGGTCCTTCAATTGGCGGGAAAGCTCTACATGGGCCGTATCGTTCTTGGCCACCAGCAAAAGCCCGGAGGTGTCCTTGTCCAGCCGGTGGACAATGCCCGGCCGCATCACCCCGCCGATGCCGGAGAGGTTTTTAAGGTGGTGAAGCAGCGCGTTTACCAGCGTGCCATCCTCATTGCCGGCCGCGGGATGCACCACCATGCCGCAGGGCTTTTCCACCACCGCCAGGTCATCGTCCTCATACAAGATACGAAGCGGGATATCCTGGGCCACCGCTTCGGCCGGCTTGTCCTCCGGGATCAGCAGCGTCACGGCAACCCCCGCCCGGGGCTTCATGCCTGGCTTGTTTTCCGCCCGGCCGTCCACGGTGGCTTTCCCTTCACGGATCAGCTTTTCCACCCGGGATCTGGTAAGTTCCCCTGCTCCGCATAACAATACGTCCAGCCGTTCCCGGCCGTCGGCCAGACAGGTTATCTTTTGTTCCGTCATGACGCTTGCGCCTTCTCCCCCTTCCTCCGCCAGTCATCAGGCCGCAAAAGCAGGCTTATGCAAAGGAAAACCGCGCCCAGACTGATGAACATATCCGCCACATTAAACACGGCAAACCGTATAAACTCCAAATCGATCATATCTACTACATAACCCAGGAACATCCTGTCGGCAAGGTTCCCCAGCATGCCGCCCAAAATAGACAGTAGCGAAAGCTTTGCCCACAGCCCCAGCCGGTAGGGGCGCAGGGAGATAAAGACTGCCACTACCGCCGCCAGGCTTAACAGCACCAGCAGCCACCGCTGCCCGGATAGGAAGCCGAAAGCCATGCCGGTATTTTCAGCATAATAAAGGCGCACCATGCCCGGCCATAGCTTAACGCCAACCGGCTGAACGGATAAAAACCGCTGCGCCCAGACCTTTACAAGCCTGTCCACGAGAAATATGCCAAAGGGCAGCAAAAACAGCATAGCGCAACTCCAAACCTTTTTTGCACATTATAGCATGTGTCGGCGTATCGGTTCCGTACACGGCCCGCCGACCCGCAACCCGTGCGCGGGTTGCTAAACACATTGTATCATGGGTATCTTTCCCTGTCATCTACTTCAGGTTGTCCTGAACCATGGATACGATCTTTGCCAGAAAATCGCCGATCACCGGCAGGTTGCGGGCAGCAAGATCCTGCAGCATCAGGACTACCACAGCCCCCAGAATGGTGAAGCCGACCGCCATCCCAAGGCCCCGGGCCAGGCCGCCTATAAAATGAATGAAAAGCATGCGCTTTTTGTTGTCAATGTACTCTATATAATCCGCCAGGCGCAGCCGCTCGGTAGCTTCCATCCACTGGCTGATTTTTTCCTTAACATCCGGCGGCCAATCCTTCATGAGTATTCCTCCCGTTTTGCCGTGCATAAAATGCACGGGCAATCTGTCCGGAATTCCTCCGGAATGGAAACTAGTTTTCCCTTTGTGCGTGAAGCCATGCGCCGGAGGTTTTCAGACATCCAAAAAGATATTTTACTTCCTTGTTGTTGCCATTTTGGCTAATTTCCCATATACTGACACATGTATAAAGGAGGTAAGTTTTTTGTGAAGAGCATCAAACCTGGCCGCGGGCAATCGGGGATGGCTGTTGTAGGGAGCATCATCGCCATCCTGTTTGGCATTGTATGGCTGGCCGCTGCTTCCAGCATAACGCGTTCCGCCAGGGAATTTTCTCCTTTTGGCTCTATGAGCGGACCGGCGGACACCGCTTCCGTTGTACTCCCGCTTTTTGGCCTGCTGTTCATTGGCGCCGGCGTGGCCAGCGCCATTTATCATTACCGGAATTACAAAGGCAAGGACCGCTATTCCATCGTCGATATCGTAGACTCCCGGGAGGAAGGCGATCCCGCTGATCCGCAGATCAAAGAGGATACCAAATCCGGCTCAACCAGGCATCCTGCCGGCAAATACTGCACGGAATGCGGTCAACGGCTGGACGGAGATTTTGCCTTTTGCCCCGGATGCGGCAGGGACCTGAACAAAAACGGATAAAGCCCTTACAATTTACCAAGGAGGTTCATCCATGAAGTCCAGCCTACATCGAAAGCTACGCCTGCTTGCGGTCCTGTCTTTCCTGCTTTTGCTTTGTGCCCCCGCTCTGGCCCAGGATGCTTCCGCCATCCCTGACGCTGCGGAAGCATGGGATGAAGCGACAGCCGTCCACATCGGCTTTGAAGGTGATACGGTAGACATTCAGGGAGACGGGGCCACGCTGTCCAATGGCGTCTTGAACATTCACACGGCCGGAACATATGTACTCACCGGCACATGGAACAATGGCCAGGTTCGCATCGACGCAGACAAGGAGGATACTGTGCGCCTGGTATTCAGCGGCGTTTCCATCCACTGCGCCGACAACGCTCCCTTGTATGCACTTAGGGCGGACAAGGTCATCCTCACCCTGGTGAAGGATACGGTGAATACCCTGTCAGACGGCAATACATATACATATCCCGATGGAGAAACGGAACCGGATGCGGCGCTTTATGTGCAGGACAGCCTTGTTATCAACGGCCGGGGCTCCCTTTCCGTAACCGCCAACTTTAAGCACGGCATCGTATCCAAGGATGATCTTTTGATCGAGAACGGTATCCTTTGGGTAACGGCAGCAGACGTTGGCATCCGGGGCCGCGATACGCTTACGATTTCCGGGGGAGAGATCACCGCTCTAACCATGGGTGACGCGCTGCAATCCAATAATGACGAAGACTCCGAAAAAGGCCGCATCTCACTCACCGGGGGCACATACCACCTGACCAGCTCAAAGGATGGCATCCAGGCGGAATCCAGCCTCACCATTTCCGGCGGCGACTATACGCTGTATACCGGCGGCGTCACCCCCGCACAGGGAGAATTTAAGCCTGAGGATTGGCAGCCTGATGATTCTTCCGCCAACGCGCCGGGCAAAGGGCTAAAGGCAGGGAGCGGCCTGAACATATCCGGCGGCACTTTTAAGCTATTCTGTGCCGATGATGCCATCAGCGCCGATGGCTCGATCACCATACAGGACGGCATTTTCGAAATCGCCACCAAGGATGACGGTCTTTGTGCTCACGGTCCGGTCACGATCAGCGGAGGTGAGCTGACCCTTCAAACCTGCTATGAAGGCATTGATGCCGCCGGGATTTTCATCTCAGGCGGAACGGTAAACGTGAACGCCTTGGACGATGGTTTTAATTCCGCAAATGACGGCGATCCCTCCTCCGGCGACAGCGGCCAAGAAAACTCTGTAATGCCGGAGGGTTCCTCCGTCCGCATCACCGGCGGAGAGGTGACAATCAATGCCCTGGGAGACGGAATCGATGCAAGCGGGAGCATCGCCTTGGAAGGCGGCACGCTTACTGTCTTAAGTTCCAACGGCAATAAAAGCGCGGTGAATTTTGTGGACTCCTTCCTTGTTTCAGGCGGTGTCCTCATAGCTTCAGACAGCACCGGCATGGTGAAGGCACCCAGCCCCGATTCCAGCCAGCCTTGCATGATGGTTTCCCTTTCAACTCCTTTAAGGGCGGGATGCCAGATCGCAATAACGGCAGAGGACGGGGGCACCGTTCTTTCCTGCACGCCTATGCAAGATTTTCAGGCCCTTCTGTTAAGCACGCCCGGCCTTGACTTTGGGAAAAGTTATACGCTGACAGCAAACGGAGAAACGCTGCTTACAGCCAAGCTGAACGAGACGGTCACGGTTGTCTCCCAGGATAGCGGTTCGGAAAAGGACTGAATAGATGATGAAGAACCGTATCAAAGAAATCATCATGAGCCTTGGGGCAGACGCTTGCGGTATCGCCTCTGCCGATGCTTTCTGCGATGCGCCAAAAGGATTCCATCCCCGGGATATTTTCGCCGCCTGCGAGTCGGTGGTGGTATTCGCGCTGGCCTTGCCCCGTGCCCTGTACGAGGGTGATACGCGCATCGTATATAACCATTTTAACAACACAGCTCTTAAGGAAATCGACCGCATCACGCTTGCGGCCTGCAAACAAATCGAAGCGCTTCCAGCAAAATGCATGCCCGTCCCCTGCGATGGCCCCTATGATCATTGGGAGCCGGAACGCCTTCACGGCCAGGGCACCCTGTCCATGCGCCATGCGGCACAACTTTCCGGCATCGGCTGCATGGGCAAAAATACGCTGGTCATGAACCGTGCCTTGGGCAACCGGATGAACCTGGGCGCGCTGCTCACCGACCTTACACTTGAAAGCGATCCGGCCGCGGAAAACATCTGCATTCCCGGCTGCCGGAAATGCCTGGATGTCTGCCCGCAAAAGGCGCTGGATGGCGTTACCACCCGCCAGGACCTTTGCCGCCCCTATACCTATGGCACCAACGCAAGGGGCTTTTCCGTATGCAACTGCAACCGCTGCCGCACTGTCTGCCCACGGGCCATGGGAATGGCATAAATCGCCAAAGAGCTGCCGCAAACAGGGAAAATGCCAGAAAACATGGAGGAAACTACATAAATATGGGGAATATATAGGAATAACCATTTGCGGAACGGCTGAGGCAGGCTTCTCACTTGTTCCTGGGAGGAATGAGCCACAATGGTGCCAACGGAGAAACCTGCCGGAGTTCGCCGGCCTTTCCGCAAGGGCCTTGTGGTTTTGCTTGTTTTTCTGCTCTTTTTGTGCGGCGCCGTTTATGTTGCGCTTACCAGCGTATCCCAAATTTACGCCATAGCGCTGATTGGACTTACATTTTTGCTACTGGCCGTACTGTACAGGATGTACAGAAGGAGCAGGGAGCGGGAACAGCTGATCCGCAAGTTGAACGACAGCGAAGCGATGTTCCGGACAGTTTTTGAACAGGCCCCCTTCGGTGTGGCTATTATCAGCAATAACCATGAACTGTCCAGCGTAAACGCCATGTTCCAGAAGATTCTTAATCGCCCGGTAAGCGAGCTGGCCGCCTTGAGCTGGGTGGATATCACCCATGCAGATGACGTCGAAGAGGAACTGGCGCTGTTTCATCAGTTCAAATCCGGCGAAACCGACGGCTACACCATGGAAAAACGGTTCATCAGGCCGGATGGCTCCTTCATCTGGGTACAGATCGTGCTGGCCCGCCTGCAGATGAGCGATAGCCAGGCGCAAAAGCACCTGTGCATCTTGCACGATATCCAGGAGCGCAAGCAGGCGCAGAAAGCGCTTCGGGAAAGCGAGCGGAGTAAGTCCGTGCTTCTGTCCCATCTGCCGGGCATGGCCTACCGCTGCCTGAACGACTCTGAGTGGACGATGCAGTTCGTGTCCGAAGGCTGCTTTGCATTAACGGGGTATCTGCCTGACTGCCTGCTGCATAACAGGGATCTTTCTTTCAATGACCTGATCCATCCGGATTACCGGGAGCCGCTTCGGAAAGAGTGGGACCGTGTACTGACCATGAAGGTTCCCTTCCGGCATGAATACGAAATCATCACGGCTGCCGGCGAACATAAATGGGTACTGGAAATGGGTCAGGGCATCTATAGCACCCAGGGCGGTGTGGAAGCGCTGGAAGGAATCGTTATCGACATCACGGAGTCCAAGCGCCAGCTGGCTCAAATCCAGCACATGAATGATCATGATTTCCTGACGGGGCTTTATTCCAGAAAATATTTTGACGAAGCCAAACGCCGCCTGGATGCTGCAGGATGTTACCCGCTTTCCGTCATCATTGCGGATATCAACGGGATCCGCATGCTGAACAACGCCTTTGGCTATGAACTGGGTGACCGGGTAATCGCCCAGATTGCAAAAATACTGCAGCACTGCTGCCGGGAAGGCGATATCCTTGCCAGGACCGGAGGCGATGAGTTTGGCATTCTCCTTCCATATACGGACCAGGAGGAATCTTACCGCCTGGTGCAGCAGATGAAGCGTGCCTGCGAAAGCGCCGATTTCCGCAGTGTGAGCGATTCCGTGCATATCAGCCTTTCCCTGGGATGCGGCACAAAAGCCGCACTTGAGGATAGCATAGATTCAATAGAAAGAGAAGCGGAGGAGAACCTGCACAAAAACAAAATACTGGAACAAAAAAGCTACCACAACGCCATGCTGACTTCCATCATGGCTACCATGAACTTAAGAAGCCAGGAAACGGAAGAGCACGCCCAGCGCCTTGTGGTGCTGTCCCGTATGATTGGAAGCCATCTTGCGCTTCCGCAAAAGAGCCTGGATGATCTGCAGCTATTTGCCATGCTGCATGACATAGGTAAGGTTGGCATCGATGACCGGATACTGAACAAACCGGGCAAGCTTAGCGAAGAAGAGTGGGTTATCATGAAGAGGCATCCGGAAATCGGATACCGGATTGCCATTTCCCTGCCGGAGCTGTCGTCCGTGGCAGAGTACATTCTAACGCACCACGAGCGTTGGGATGGAACGGGCTATCCCAGGGGGCTGATGGGGGAGGAAATCCCGCTGATGTCCCGTATTCTTGCCGTTGCGGACGCCTATGACGCCATGACTGAAGAGCGTGTTTACCGAAAGAAGCGAAGCAAAGCGGAAGCCATGGAAGAAATCATGAACAATTCCGGAACACAATTTGATCCCGCTATCGTGGAAATATTCGCCCATTGCATGCGCTAAAGCATGCCAGCTTGTTCTATGCTGTAAACGGGAGAGATTCTCATGAGAAGAGTATGGATGCTTATCGCCGTTCTCTGCTTTGCCTTGCCTTTTATATGCACGGGCAGGGCAGGCGGCGAAGCTTTGACGATTCCTGAACATGTCATGCCGGAAAAAAACGGACCGGTTTTACTGCTTATTGAGCCCACTACAGGCAATATCGTATATGCAAACGAAGCTGCTGTCACATATGATATCACGGAAGCTACGGTGCTTGCTAGGCAGCATGACCAGCTGGTGACATATATCCTTATTGCGGGCAGCCTCACCATCGCGGCACTGATCATACTTTTAACTGCCCTTTTAAGAAGCCGGCGGAAAATCAAGAGCGATAAAGAAGCTATTGAGCAAACCCAAAAGCTGCATAAGACCTTTATCGATGCGGATGACAGCCTGATCTACCTGAAAGATGAAAACCTGAAATATGTTTTTGCAAATAAGGCAACAGAAGCTTTTTATCACCGCACGCAGGAGCAGATCATCGGCCTCACTGATTTTGAATTGTCGCAAGAGGATGCGTTTGCAAACCGGCGCAGAGAAACCGACCTAAAAGCGTTGAGCAGAAACGAAGTCGTTACCGATGAAGTGGAGTGGGACGGCAAGGTCTACAGAACATTGAAATTCCCCGTGCCGCTGCCCAATGGGCTCACCGGTGTCGGCGCTTACGTCACCGATATCACCGAAGCCCGTCAAAACGAAAAAAAACAGGAAAAGGTGGCATACCGCCACAGAATATTGGCAGATATGCTTTCCCGCAGCTTTGAAAGCAGGCAGGCGCAGCTGGATTATGTGCTGCATGAAGCCCTGAAACTGTCGGAAAGCCAGCATGGCTATATCTATTTGTACGATGAAAAGAAGCGCCGGTTCTTTCTGAATTCCTGGACCAAAGGTGTCATGGAGGCCTGCTCCATAAAAGGGAGTAAAAATGGCACCAGTCTGGATGAGACAGGCCTTTGGGGCGAGGTGGTCCGGCAGCGCAAGCCCATCATTGTCAACGATTTTGAAAAGCCAAACCCCATGAAAAAGGGTTACCCGGAAGGCCATGTCCCTTTGAAAAGGTTCATGTCGGTGCCCGTCATAATCGATGATCAGATCGTCGCGGTCATTGGCTTGGCCAACAAAACCGGCGAATACGACGATGAAGATGTGTATGAAACCATTCTTCTGATGAGCGGAGTGTGGAATGCCGTTGTCAGAAGAGAAGCCCAGGAAAAGCTCTACCTGGAGCGCAACCGGTACCATCAGACGCTGCTGTCCATCGGCGACGGCGTTATGGTAGTGGATAAGGACGGCAGGATTGAAATGCTCAATCCTGTCGCGGAAGAGCTGATCGGCTGGTCCCAGGAAAGCGCCATCGGCATGCCCTACAAGGAAGTATTCGCCCTGTCCCACGAGCAGGCGGGGATGAAAATCAAGGATCCCATTGAGGACGCTCTAAAGACGCAAAGCGTTCAGGAGATGGAGAATCATGCCATTCTGACTTCCAAGGATGGCAAGCGGTATTATCTGGAGGACAGCGCCGCCCCCATCATAGATGAAACAGGCGCAACCATCGGTGTGGTGCTTGTGTTCAGGAACGTGACGGAAAAGAAGGAGCAGCAGCAGGAGATTGAGTATCTGAGCTTTCACGACTCACTGACAGGCTTGTTTAACCGCCGCTTTTTCGAGGAGGAGATGCGCAGGCTGGATACGCTTCGAAACCTGCCTGTCTCCATTATCATTGGCGATATAAACAACCTGAAACTTACCAACGACGTGTTTGGACATGCCTATGGGGATATGCTTCTAAAACGGCTGGCGGTCGTATTGCGCAAAGTGTGCCGGGCCGACGATATTATCGCCCGCTGGGGCGGCGACGAGTTTTCGCTCCTTCTGCCCAAAACCGGCATTTCGGAAGCTTGGCAGATTGTTGCCCGGATCCGTGAGGAATTTTCCAAAGAACGGATCCAGGCCGTCAAGGGCAGCATCTCCATGGGTGCGGCCGTCAAAACGGGCATGGAGGACAATATTCAGGAGGCAGTCGACAAAGCCGAGGAAGAAATGTACCTGAACAAAGTGATGGAGCACAGCGAGGTGATGAAGGGTACGCTGCACACCATCGTCCAAATGCTCCACGACAACAGCCCCAGGGAAAAGGAGCATGCTAACCGCGTCAGCCGGCTTTGTCAGGCGATGGGCAAAAAGCTAAGCATGACGGAAAACGAAGTGAAAACGCTGCAGGACGCAGGATTCCTGCATGACATCGGCAAGGTGGTTCTGGACAGCAAGCTGTTGGAGAATTATTATAATCTTTCTGCCCAGGAATGGAATGAGATCAAACGTCATCCCGTGGTGGGATATAGGATTCTCAACGCCTTTGACGACATGGTGGACCTGGCGCAGATCGTGCTGGCACACCAGGAACGCTGGGATGGGAGCGGCTATCCCAAGGGCCTGAAGGGAGAAGAGATCCCCAAGGCTTCCCGGATCATCGCCCTGGCCGAAAGCTATGAGCGCAAGCGCAGCGGCGCGGAAAACAGGGCACCTGTCAGCAAGGAGGAAGCAATCGAGGCCATCCGGCAGAACAGAGGGAAACACTTTGATCCGGAACTCACCGATCTGTTCGTGGACATAATGGAAAGCGCAGAACCCGAGTTTGGACAGGAATAAGGAAATGATCAAAACCACCCGGCAGATGCAATATACGCATTTGCCGGGCGATTTTGACATCAGTTAATATCAATTCAAAATATGAATGCATCGATAGATCTGTTATCGGATAAACATCCCATCCTTTAGCCCATCGATAGCCGATGCTCTATGAGCGACATAATAATCGCCCCTACATCTGCATAGAGTTTGTTGTTTCCCCTGCCGGGGCACATAGGAGCCGGAAGAAAGGTCAATAAATTCTTTGCAGCCGTAGGGGCGATTATTAATCGCCCGCCTGTGCCGGTTCCTGTCAGAAGCGCTTTCTTCCCATTAATAATTGATCTGGTATCAGCATTCAATTGTCTAAGTAAAAGAATAACCCCTTGGAAGACAGCTTCATGTCTTCCAAGGGGTTTCTTATACGCTGATCCAAAGGATCGTGAGGCAAAACCTTACAGAATCTCCAGGATTACCATTTCTGCGGCATCGCCACGGCGGGGTCCAAGGCGATAGATGCGGGTATAGCCGCCGGCGCAGCCTTTTTCCGCATTGCGGGCCTTGAACTTGGGCGCAATATCCCTGAAGAGCTTTTCCACTACGGGATGTTTGTTATCCTTCGTGCGCTCTTTGAAATCGGCCTTGCTTTCATCGGCCTTCTTCTGCTCTTTAAGATCATACAGATACGCCATGATCAAGCGGCGGGCATGCAGCTTGGAGGGCGCATCGTTCTGCACGGTGGCGGTGATAAGCTGGCCCTTTTCGTTGTGGAATTCCTTGGTGGCTTCCACATTGTTCTCGCATTCGCGAATGGCCAGGGTGATGAGCCGCTCGGCGGCGCTGCGAACTTCCTTGGCCTTGGCCAAAGTCGTTTCGATCCGGCCGTTCCAGATGAGGTTGGTCACCTGATTGCGAAGCAGCGCTTTGCGCTGATCGGCGGTGCGGCCCAGTTTACGTTGTGCCATGTGTGTTTCCTCCTTTACGGAATGGAAGTAATCAATCTTCGCTGGGCCGCAGACCCAGACCAAGGGCAGCCAGCTTCTGTTCCACTTCTTCCAGGCTCTTCCTGCCCAGGTTGCGCACCTTCATCATGTCCTCCTGGTTGCGCTGCACCAGTTCGGCCACGCTGTTGATGCCGGCGCGTTTCAGGCAGTTGTAGGCACGGACGGACAGGTCCAGCTCTTCAATGGTCATCTCCAGCACTTTTTCCTTTTTGTCGTCCTCGGGCATGTTGAAGTTTACCGGCATCACATGGTCCGTAAGGCCTACAAACAAGGAAAGGTGCTCGCTCAAAATCTTGGCAGCCATGCTGATGGCTTCATCCGGCATCACACTGCCATTGGTCCAAATTTCCAAGGCCAGCCTGTCATAGTCGGTGATCTGGCCTACGCGTGTATCCTCCACGGTATAATTCACCTTTTTGATGGGGGTGAATATGGAATCCACGGGGATGACACCGATAGGCATATTGTTCACCTTGTTCTTGTCGGCAGCCACATAGCCACGGCCCTTGTCCAGCATGATCTGTATCTGCAGATGCGCGCCATCGTTAAGGGTGGCGATGTGCAGTTCAGGGTTGATGATTTCCACTTCGTCATCCACCCGGATATCCGCCGCAGTCACCTCGCAGGGGCCATGCATGTCGATAAAGATCTGCTTGGGCTGATCGCTGTATAGCTTGGCCACCAGCTCCTTGAAGTTCAAAATCAGCTCCGTGACGTCCTCTTTCACGCCGGGTACGGTGGAAAATTCATGCTGCACACCATCGATGTGCACAGAGGAAACCGCAACGCCGGGGAGGGAAGAAAGGAGCACGCGGCGAAGCGCATTGCCCAGCGTTTGGCCAAAGCCGCGCTCCAAGGGTTCTACAACAAACTTGCCGTAGCGGTTGCTGTCACCCATTTCCAGGCATTCGATGCGCGCCGGTTCGAATTTTTCAATCATTGTATACCCTCCTTGATGGAACCGTCGGTCGAGGTAATCTCACTGCAATTAACGAGAGTAGAACTCGACGATCATGTTCTCCTGCAGCGGCAGGTCGATATCCTCGCGGGTGGGGAGGGCGATGACAGTGCCGGTAAGCTCGGCGGCGTTGAAGGAAAGCCACTTGGGAACGATGGTCTTGCTGCCTTCCCTAAGGGCCTTAAAGTGTTCGGAGCCCCTGCTCCTTTCCTTGATGGTGATCACGTCGTTCACGCTCACCAGGTAGGAGGGGATGTCCACACGCTGGCCATTGACCAAAAGGTGGCCATGGGTCACAATCTGGCGGGCATGACGGCGGGTGTTGCCCATGCCAAGGCGGAACACTACGTTATCCAGGCGGCGCTCCAGAAGCTGGAGCAGGTTTTCGCCGGTAACACCCTTCATGTTCACGGCCTTTTCATAATAGTTGCGGAACTGACGTTCCAGCACGCCATACACGAAACGCACCTTTTGCTTTTCTTTCAACTGCGTCGCATATTCACTGACCTTGCGGCGCTTGTCTTTACCGGGGTTCCTGGTGGACTTCTTGTTGGAATAGCCCATCACGGCAGGGGAGATATCAAGTGCCCTGCAGCGCTTTGCTATGGGTTGCATATTTCTCGCCATAGGTCCTTACCTCCTCCTTATACCCTTCTGCGTTTGGGCGGACGGCAGCCGTTGTGGGGAATAGGCGTCACGTCCTTGATCATGTTCACTTCCAGGCCGGCGGCCTGAAGGGAACGGATGGCGGCCTCACGCCCGGAGCCGGGGCCCTTGACATAGACTTCAACAGTCTTAAGCCCAAACTCCATCGCCGCCTTGGCAGCCGTTTCGGCGGCCATCTGGGCGGCAAAGGGCGTGGACTTTTTGCTGCCGCGGAAACCCAACCCGCCTGCAGAGGCCCAGGAGAGGGCGTTGCCGTTGGGATCGGTGATGGTGACGATGGTATTGTTGAAGGAGGAGCGGATATGGGCAGCGCCGCGCTCCACCAGTTTGCGCTCGCGGCGTTTGCGCGTAACCTTCTTTACCTTTTGTCTAGGTGCCATGGATTCATCCCTCCGTGCCCCAAAGGGCAATCGTTATGATTTGCGCGTTTGCGGGCATTACTTGGTCGCAGCCTTCTTCTTGCCGGCAACCTGCTTCTTGGGGCCTTTGCGGGTGCGGGCGTTCTGCTTGGTGTTCTGGCCGCGGACGGGCAGGCCGCGACGGTGGCGGACGCCACGGTAGCAGCCGATCTCCACCAGGCGCTTGATGTTCAAAGACACTTCGCGCCGAAGATCGCCTTCCGTCTTAACGTGATGCTCGATATATTCGCGCAGCTTGGACACTTCCTGTTCGGAGAGATCCTTGACGCGGGTATCGGGACTGATGCCGGTCTCTTTGAGAATCTGCTGGGAGGTGGACAAACCGATACCGAAGATGTAGGTCAGGCCAACCTCCACGCGCTTTTCTCTGGGCAGGTCAACGCCCTGAATGCGTGCCATGTGTGAAACACACCTCCAAATGTTGGTTCGGCTCCGCCTGAAAAGGACGGGCCTTCTTTGCCGGACACAAAAATGCCCGGACAGTCTGGATGCGATCTATCGGTAAAAGCCCATGGATCACAGGGGTTGCCCCCTATGCAGCCGCCCACGAAGCTCCAACCATCTTTCCTTAGGGACTCCGTCCCTAAAACCCTGCCAAAGGGATGTATCCCTTTGGAATCCCTATTTTTTATAGGGAAGCCCAACTTGTAAATAAGCGCCAGCCGATGTCATTTTGGGGAGCGAAGCTACGAAAGAATCTTGGATCAGCGAGATCAATAAAGATACTTCACTTCGTTCAGGATGACATGGGCGGGACTGGTAATGTTTAATAACCCACTTCTGCTCCCCTACCCAAAATGGGGATTCTCAAGGGGCTCAGTCCCTTGAGTAGGGGTGCCGGGGGCAAGGCCCCCGGCTCAGCCTTGCTTTTGCTTATGCTTAGGATTTTCACAAATAACCATCACGCGGCCTTTGCGCTTGATGATCTTGCAGTTTTCGCAAATAGGTTTGACGGAAGGCCTGACTTTCATGGGGAATCCTCCTTGCATCCGCCCGGCGGGCGGGATATATTGCGTGGCTCAGCCCTTGCTGCGCCAGGTGATGCGGCCCCGTGTGAGGTCGTAGGGAGAAAGCTCAATGGTGACCTTGTCGCCAGGATAGATGCGGATAAAGTTCATACGCATTTTGCCCGAGATATGGGCCATGATACGATGGCCATTGGGCAGCTCCACCTGGAACATAGCGTTGGGAAGCGCCTCAATCACGTGGCCTTCCATTTCTATGACATCATTCTTGGACAAGTCCGCAACCCTCCTTGCATGTGGGCAGTTCCTGCACCGCCTTTGCCAAAGCCTTTCTCAGTTCGCTGTCGGCAACGGCGATGTTTGCGCGAAGCGTGTCGGCAAGCTCCGGAAAGAATACAGGCTTGGCGTGCAGGTGTTTGATCTTTTTGCGTTTGGGATGCCCGGCCTTGCGCAGCGCCCCGTCTGCCATCAGCACGAATTCACCATCCACCATAGATATTACGATGAACAACCGGCCGCGGTCCCGCCCCTGCGTGGACTGAACCACGCGCCCAACTTCAAAGGGAATGGGCTTCACGCGTCCTCCTCCTTCCAGGCAAACCCGGGAAGGGTCAAGATTTCCGGCAGGCCATCGGTGATGGCAATGGTGTGCTCGTAGTGCGCGGCAAGGCTTTTATCCTTTGTGGAGAAAGTCCAGCCGTTTTCCGATTCCTCTACCGGCCATCCACCGGCGGCGATCATGGGCTCTATAGCCAGCGTCATTCCTTTGCGCAGGCGGATACCGTGACCGGCTTCGCCAAAGTTGAATACGCTGGGCTCCTCATGCATGGCCCGGCCGATACCGTGACCCGTCAGATCCCGGATGACGGAATACCCGTGGGCTTCCGCCCAAGCCTGCACAGCATGGCCGATGTCTCCCAGGCGGTTGCCCCCCACGGCCTTTCTGATCCCGTTCCAGAAGCACTGCTCCGTGATCTCAATCAGGGATGCGGCCTGGGCGGAGATTTCCCCCACACCCATAGTAAAGGCGCTGTCTGCCTGCCAGCCATCCAGCACCAGCCCGCAATCAATGCTGATGATGGAGCCTTCCTGCAATACCACATCCTCGCTTGGGATGCCATGGACCACCTGATGGTCCACACTGGTACACAGCGTAGCCGGATAGCCGTGGTAATGGAGGAAAGAAGGAACGGCTTTGTGCTTGCGGATGAGCTGTTCGGCATACACATCCAAGGCAGCCGTGGTGACACCCGGCTTGACGGCATCCCGAAGCTTTTGTAAAACTTCATACAGGATGGCGCCGGCCTCGCGCATATAGCCTATCTGCTCCGGATTTTTGAGATATATCATGATTCGACCCCTAAAACCTTGAGGATGTCTTCAAATGTTTCTTCCATCCCCTGTGCGCCGCTGACGGTTTTCAGCAAACCTGCCTGCTGATAATACGTAACCAGCGGAGCTGTTTGACGGTGATATACCGTCAGCCGATTTTTAACTGTTTCCGCCTTGTCGTCATCCCGCTGTATGAGGCTTTCGCCGCAGGCGGCGCAATCCGTCTTTCCTTCAAGATGATTCAAGTGATAGGTGGCGCCGCACTTTGGGCACACCCTACGCCCCGACAGGCGGGAGATGAGATCCTCGTCCGGCACATCCAAGTTGAGCACAACGTCGATGCGGGCAATGGCCTTCAACGCTTGGGCCTGGGGAACGGTGCGGGGGAAACCATCCAGGATATACCCCTTTTCGCAATCCTTTTCCGTAAGCCTGCCATCGACGATGGCGATGACCACGTCATCCGGAACGAGCTGGCCGGCGTCAATAAAGGACTTGGCCTTGAGGCCGATTTCTGTTCCTTCGCGGATGGCCCGCCGAAGAATATCACCCGTGGATATTTGGGGAATCCCCAATTTTGAGCATATCCGTTGCGCCTGAGTGCCTTTTCCGGCCCCCGGTGGACCCAGAAAGATGATGTTCATGCAGTTCCTTCCCTTCCGCCGGCAAGGCCGCTTCTTTAAGCCTATGCTGTTATTGTCCAGCCTATTATATGCCTTGCATTCATTCCCCGTCCGGCTCAAAACGGGTGCAAGGCTAGGAGTCGAGCCTGCAAAGGGAGGGAGCTTACCGTTACGTAAGTGACCGACCTTTGCAGGCGATGGCGACAACGCAAGCAGGATTTTCAAGAAAATCCTGCGATTGCTTACGTTTAAGTCGGACGGCTCTTATAGGAAACCCTTGTAATGCCGCATAGTAAGCTGGCTCTCCATCTGGCGGGTGGTCTCCAGCGCCACGCTGACGGCGATCAGCAGGGAGGATGCCGCGAAAGGTACCTGCGCCTGCAAGTTCACTGTCAGAAGGGTGGGGATCGTGGCCAGGATGGCCAGGAACAAAGCGCCGAACAGCGTCAGGCGGGAACTGGTGCGCTTCAAAAAGTCCACCGTAGCCTTGCCCGAGCGGATGCCGGGGATAAGGCCGCCCTGCTGCTGCACGTTCTTGCTGATGTCCTGGGGATTGAAGCTGATGGAGGTATAGAAGTACGTAAAGGCAATGATCAGCAAAGCGGTGATAATCAGGTAAGCGGCGCTGGTGCTGCCCATGTACCTGCTCCACCAAATATAGATGCCGCTTTGGGTTCCGCCGAGCAATTGGATGATGGTGCCGGGGAACGCCATGAACGAGTAAGCAAAGATCAGGGGCAGCACGCCCGTGGAGTTCACCTTCATGGGAATGTGGGTGCTTTGCCCGCCATACATCTTACGGCCTACCACACGCTTGGCATATTGAACGGGAACACGGCGCTCGCCCATGTCCACAAATGTGACCAGGGTGATCATCGCCACAGCCGCCAGAAGAACAGCCAACAGTGACAGCCAATCGGTGACGGTGGCTGCCCTGCCGATTCCGCCCACAAAACCGGTGAACAGATTGTTCACGATACCGGCAAAGATCAAAAGCGAAATGCCGTTGCCGACACCTTTTTCCGTAATACGCTCGCCGATCCACATGGCCAGGGCCGTACCGCCGGCCATGCTGATGCCCACCATCGCATAGTTGAACCAGCCCGCTTTGATATAGCCCAGGCCGGCTACCAGGCCGATGGCCTGAACAACGGCCAGGCCCACGGTAACGTAGCGGGTGATCTGGGCAATCTTTTTACGCCCATCCTCCCCTTCCTTCTGCATCCGCTCCAGCGCCGGAATGGCGATGGTCAGCAGCTGCATAATAATGGAAGAGTTGATGTACGGGGTGATGCCCATGGCCATGATGGTCATATTGGAGAAGGCATTACCCGTCATCATGTTCACCAGATCAAGCAGCGGGAGGGTATTGGTGTTCAGCTGCGATCTTACTGCCTCGATGTCTACACCGGGAGCGGGAATAACGCCCACCAGCCGGAAGATAAGCAGCATGAAAAGCGTATACAAAATCTTCTTGCGCAGGTCTTCCACACGCCAGGCATTGCGAAGGGTTTCCCACATGATCAAATCACCTCGGCTTTCCCGCCGAGAGCCTCGATCTTTTCTTTGGCAGATTCCGTGAACTTGTCCGCCTTCACGATAAGTTTCCGGGTCAGTTCGCCGCCGCCCAGAATCTTCACGCCGTCCAGTGTCTTCTTGATGATGCCGGCGCTCATGAGGGACTCAACAGTAACCACAGCTCCATCTTCGAAAATGTCCAGGCGCTCCACGTTTACGGTTGCATAGTCTTTGCCGAAAATGTTGGTAAATCCGCGTTTGGGAACACGCCGCGTTAAGGGCATCTGGCCGCCTTCAAAGCCGGGGCCCTTGCCGCCGCCGGAGCGGGCGCGGGCGCCCTTGTGGCCCTTGCCGGAGGTTTTGCCCAAACCGGAACCCGTGCCGCGGCCCAGTCGCTTGGG
>JAEZQK010000124.1 GCA_023413135.1 Bacillota bacterium | reverse complement strand
ATTTTGCCTCCGGCTTCCTTCAGATTCCACCTCACGGTGGACACCCTTGCCCTTGGCTAACAGTTCCTACTGCCAAGCCTGTAGCGGACTTTCACCGCCGAGTTATCTCCCATGCCGGGCACACTATAAACGCAGACGGCGCCCCATGAGGGCGTCGTCGCGCTCACATACCTAACGTTATCTCAATTGTCTGAGCAGCCTGATAAAGTGATTGGCTTCACGCAGCACATGATCTGCCAGCAACGGGAGGATAATGGAGCAGATTTCACAATTAATGATGCCATTCGTTCCAGCCGCTTTGAAATCCCGAATCTTGATGGTCTCGCGCAGTGTCGCGTCGGTTACGCTTTCGATCGTGCAACTTGTCGCCTCTTTGGCCTTCCTGAGCAAAGCGGCGAATTCTTCCGCAAAATCGTCTGATGTTAGGATCAGCTCATTCTCAGTTGGATCTAGCAACCCCCTGATGAACAGCGCATGCTCCATCATGATGCGATCCCAGAAAAGCTCTGTTTCTCTTGCGTTCTCGCGCGGGTCACAGCCTTCTTCCAAGGCGGTCAATTGGCTTTGATATAACATGGCCTCTCGAAGGATGTGTTCAATGAGTAGTGGATAGTTCAACGTAAACATCCTGCAAGACAAAACCTTTTCTAAAATGTGCTTCTTAAAATCGATTAGGTCAGCGAGCAGGGGTCTTACGAATTTGTTCAGCTCCATTACACGTTCCAGCAGCGCTCCGGTAATCCGTGGGTCACAGCTTCCTTTCAAACATAATTCCATTCGGGTTATCTCTGAATCGATGTCTATTCCGGTGAAAAATTCGGTCTTTTTTTCTGTTTGCAGCGTGAATCCAGTGACGATTTCGCCCGAAGCGATAACCGCCTGGCTTACGACTTCGTCGCTTAATCTAACTGCATCGCGTAATGCCTTTTGAAAATCTTCCTTGAATCGATCAGCTCTCTGGGCAAAATCAGCGTCGACTGGCGTAAAACCCGCCTCTAAAAAAAGCGCATGTTCCTTCATTATTCGCCCAAAGAAGAGGTGTAGCTCCAACGATAGAGTTACATAGTCCCTTTTGCTTAACATAATGTCACCTCAAATCAATATAGGAAACGCGCACAAGTAATTGATTCTGCGAAGTACACCATCTTGTAGCAGTCTGTTTGCTGGAAATGCCGCTTCATATGTGCGCATCCTATGATATACTACGTGTATTAGCGTTTGATTGTGAAAATTGCGTTAACAGCAACTATAGTTGCAAAAAAGTTGCAATGCTAAAATAATAGTTAACGCATATAACAAAGCAACCCTTGAAAACACTGTGTTTTTCAAGGGCTTGCGGTGGTGGCTACGGTAGATTTCGAATCAACGACACTTCGGGTATGAAGGCTCAAAATTACTAACAACATAACGAAATGGCGTGCTTATAATACGTTTAATTTCCACGAATTGCATATGCTATACAAGAATACAAGATATCGCGCGTTTGCTGCCTATTGGTAATTATTTCAGATAGATACTTTATGGGTATCGCAATTCCATAACCTAAATCATTATAATCGCCTTTATCATCAATTATTGGAGCATTACATGCGATACCTACAACACCACCGTAACAATTCACTATTGGCCCTCCGCTATTGCCTCCAGTAATTTTCGCGGTTATTAGCATTAGCTCTGCCGTTCCCTGTGTTCTTACGAAGCCTCTGGCTCCATGGAGCCAGAGGCTTCGTGTCAACCCCTTGAGCGCAAATTTCTGTCCCCCCTGCTTACCCGTCGGTCCGTAATGATTGCATAGACCCGGCATCGCCATGGCAAACGATCCGGCTTTCGATCATGGGGAAGCCTCCTAATCCTCGGTCCGATTTGGTTTATCTCAGCACAACCACGGCGAGCTCACTGGCCGGCGCCTCCATCACGGCATACATGCGGCCGCTGTGCTTTTCAAGGGTAAAGGAAACAGCTTGCTCTGTGGCAGGGGCCTCCATGGTACGCTTAACAACCTGCGGGACACGGTCAAAGGGCCACTCCACGGATAGGGTCCCCGTGACGCGTTTTTCGTTGGCATAGGCCAGCAGGATGCCTTGGGCAAGCTCAAAACGCTTCACCATCAGCTCCGGGGTGCACGGGCCCAGGCCCACCACATCCGTAAAGCGGCCGTGGCCATAGGCCATTATCCAGGCGGAACGCAGGGCGTTCTGGCGGCGCAGGCGCTCAGACTGCTTTGGATCCCGATCCCAGGTGTTATCAAACTCCAGGTCATAAACCCACAAATAGGAGCCCGTTACAAAGGCCCGGTACATAAGCTTGGTGGAGCGGCGGGCGACATGTTCGGCCCGCATGCCGGAATTGCGCTGCGGATTCATCATGTCCACAAGAATCTGCTCCGGGAAGGTATACTTGTATAATTCCGGATACGCCCCGCTGTGATCGTGGAACATGGTGGAGATCAGCTGTCCGGATACGCCGGGGCCAAAGATGTCATTACAGCCCTCGTACAGCAAGGCCATGCCCTCAGGGGCATAGTCCGAACGCATCCGCTCCAGCATCGCTTCATAACCCTGATTCCATCCCGCTGGGTTGCCCGCGTGCTCGGCATGACCGGGGTGGTAGCACAGAAGGGAGGGAGCCATGCCCAATTGATCCAGGTACATGCTGTCCGCGCCGATGGTTTGCGTCAGGTAGCGGACCACGCCCACAAAGACGTCGCGCCAGGCCGGGTCCTGGTTGCACAGGCTGGCAAAGGAAATGTCCGCGGCCCCATATTTCTCAATATGCAACTTTCCGTCCCGCCGCATGACCGTACTGTTTTCAACAAGGTCCGCAAGTTCAGGGTAGGCCAGGTTGCACAGGCGGGAGTTGATGTAAAAAGCCACATGCCCACCAGCGGCGCGCACCTTGGCAACAGCGTCAATCAGTTCCTGTTCCGTGCCCAGGGCGGGATTGATGCGATAGCGGGGAAACCCGTTGTCAAAGCCCCCTTCATGCCAGCCGGACAGCAGAAGATGTGGCATGCCTAGTTTGCGGGCCTTCTCATACAGGGCCGGGATGTCCGCATACCGGTGGACGATGCCTCCGCCCTGATATTGAAAATCGTAATGGGCTACCAGCCCCGGGCTGTTTTCAAACCAGATGGGGCGGTGGCCCTTTGCATTTGGCCGGGTGATGGAGGTCCTAAAGGTACGGTAATCGTCCGCGGCCCAGTGCCAATCTCCCGGATGCAGGGCGACAACGCACACGTCACTCTCCCAGCTGCCGCCTTTCAGGCAGGGGTAGTGCACAATAGAAAGGCTCAGCCCTGGTTCGGCCTCTCCAAAACTCTCGGCGCGGATAGCCTTCATCACGAGGTTCTCGTTGCGGCAAGTGAGGTAAAGACCGGTACCTTCCTGCTCGTCAAACAGGTCAGCCCATAGCATGGAGGCCGAGCCGGAGTAGGACAGCTCCCGGACATAGCATCCGCGCCCATCCTTCTCTCCATAGGGTCCGCCCAAGGGATAGACGTACCGGTACTCCTGCCACTTCCAGTGCACGCAGGAGGGCGCGGCGGCCAGCTGGCCTACGGGGTTCTTAAAACGTTCTCCCGCAAACTTGGGCAGGACCAAGGTGTCATCGTGCCAGTCTTCGCCCAGCCATACCCCGGAAATCACAGGGAAAAGGGCGCGCTGCACCTCCATATCCGGCTGGGAATGGCTGATGGATATGCGCCACAGGCTCCGGCATTCGCCGGCCGGCAGCTCAATTTCAATTAGGACCTTAATGGGTAAAACGCCCTGCGGTATGCAAACCGCAGGATATTGCATGCTGATCCGGGCGCTGTCCGGCTCCTGCACCACTTGGATCTCGGGCTTGAGCTCCGGCCGGCTCTGAATGTCCAGGTAGCGGGGCGGGAGAGCCGGCAGCTTATGCTGGCCCTGATAAATCTCCAAAAAGAAGGGAGTGTACGCGGCAGGATGGTGGCTTTTGACCAGATTGTCTCCGCTGGACTCGTTGATCAGCTCCAGCAGTTCGCCGCTCAGGGCGTCAATAGCCAGGGAGACTATGCCGTTGGATGCGTGTAGCCGGGATTGATACATGGGCAGGGACCTCCTTCGTTTGGCATTTTCGGCGCATCATTGTGATTTTTTGGTTTCACTGTTCCTGTAAGCCATGGGAGTGGTCGCATAGAGCCTACGGAACTTGCGGATGAAATTTGTCTTGTCCACATAGCCGCAGGCAGCCAGAATCTCCGTGATGTTCATATGCGTATTGACAAGCAGGCTGCGAGCCTGGTTCATGCGCAGGGAATCCAGGTATTGCATGGGCGTAACTTGGGTTTGTTCCTTGAAGGCGCGGGACAGATACCCGGAGGATACGCCCAAATGGGAAGACAGCAGGTCGATGTTCAGCGCCACATTGCTGAGGTTTAACTCCATATATGCCATGGCGTTTCCCGCCAGCTTGCTGTTGCGGGACAGGCTCAGCCGCTGCCGGGCCTGTGCCAGGGTATCCATCAGCTCTTCCAGGACTTCCTGTATTTCGGTAATGGTTTCCGATTGCTTGGATAGCAGCGCATCCAACTGCTCCTTCCAGGGCACGGAGGAGGGCAGATTCAGCTGGCGCAGCACTTGACGCAATGACAGGATCAGAAGGGTCATGACTTGCCGGGCCTGGGCGGGCTGAGCGCAGCGAGTGGCCTGATCGATATATTCAGCAATCTTTTGGCGGCAGACGTCGTATTCTTCCTTTTTTACCTGATTAAGAACGTTGGCCTCAAGTTCGGCCCAGCCCGCAGAAGGAAAGGGAGCAGGCAGCGCCGCCCGCGCAAAATACAGGCAGCCTTCGCCAGTCATAAAGCGGCGGTCTGTCTCAGCCAGCGCCTCTTGATACTTAAGGTGCAACACATGCAAGGAAGCAAAGGGTTTGGATACGCCGATGGTCATGGAAAAATGGAAGTGCATCTCCGAAATCTTAAGTATCTGTTTGCCCAACTCATTGATCAGCTCATCCGTCAATTCATCCGCGTGCACCAGCAGGGTTACATGCAGGGCTTGATCAAAGGTGCATCCGATCGCCGTGAGCGCAAGGCGCCGGGCTGTCTGCTCAGCGGTTTCCACCAGGCCTAAGCGGATCATATCCTGCATGGAGGGATCAAAACGCTGCTCGAAGGAAGCGCCGTCGTCTATCAGCATCACAAGCACCCGGAAAAACCGGCGATCCAACAGCACGCCTTCTTCCAGCAGCATAGACTGCAAATCGGCAATCTGGTCCTTTTGGCCTTCATACAGCTTTCGTATCAGGTGCATGCGCATCACGCCCTGCTGGGAACGGAGCTGATCATCAGCTTGCAGGTTCTTTTTCTCCAGATGCGAAAGGGTATCGGCAATCAGATCGAATTCGCTGGCGCCATAGTCCTGGGCCGCCGGCAGCAGGCGCTTGGCCTGGTGGGTAAGCTTGCGTACGGGTTTTGTGATATAGACGGTCAAGACCATGGACATGCCGATGGCACAGGCCAGGGCTATGGCCAAATAAATCAGCACTCTCAGCGCTACAGGGCGCACCATGGCTGTAATAGAAGGCTCCGGAATAAACAGGCGGTACTGCCAATGGTTGTAGGCGGAAGTCAGGATAAGCTGATGATATTGGGCATGGTTCCATTCCACATTTGTTTTCAGGGGGTCAAAAGCGCTCGCGGCCTCCAGGTCAGGCCCGCCAACCTGTGAGCTTTCGTAGATGAGTTTCTTAGATGAATCGGTGAGCAGCAGCTTGGCCTGCGCGGGCAAATTGGCCCGCTGGAACAAATCCGAAACAGTTTCCCGGCTGATCAGGTAGAGCATGATCCCCCGCTGGTTTACGCCCCCGCGGCTTAAGGGCACCACATAGGTCATGAACTGGCGGCGTTCATTATTCTGAACCATGACCGGCTCCAGAGGGCGGAAGAAAGCCTTGATGTACTGGGGCATGTTTTCCAGCATCTCATGGGCGCTCCATTGGTCATAGCGGTACATGTACTCGAAGTACATTCCCCGGGGCCATATGCCGCTGCTGGCATAGACCATTTCTTCCCCTTGAAACAGGCTTGTGTCATAGACCAGAGCAACTTCCGAGAAATAGCTGGACGCCCCGCAAATGCGCTGCAATTCCTTGTATGCCTGCAAGGCATAATAGGCATTTTTCTGTAAAAGCTTGGGGATCATTTTCCCATCAGACTGGGTGAGATAGGCCGTGCGGTCCATCTCGTAACACAGCCCATCCATGACTTCCATCAGCGAGGACATGCCGCCCCTCGCGGATTCAAGCACCTGGCCGCGGCTCATGCCCTGGAGGGTTGCGGAAATGGGCAGTCCGACGATCCCCAGCAGCAGAACCGCCAGCAGCAGGTAGCTGAGCAGGTGGGCGATAAACCAGCCATGTGGGCGCCAGCGCAAGGCGTTTCCTCCTCTTGGGCAGCGGCGTATGGGCGGTGCAAAACCATCCATACGCCGCTGCATTAACCTTTGCTTTTGTAGGGGCTATTGAATAGCATTATAGCGATCCATGGCCGCCTGCACAATAGCGCGGTAGTCATTAAGGCCCATGCGCTCCAGGGTGGCGACATAGGTATCCCAGGTATCGAAGGACTCGCTGCCGCTGATATACTTTGCCCGCATGTCTTTGATATAGTTGTCAATATCCAGGCGCAGGTCTACCAGGCGCTCATTTTCTTCCTCGGTGTAGGCGAAGTCGGCCGGCCAAATGACATCCGGGCCATAAGCTTTGAGATTCTGTGCCGCTTTCACGGTAATCTCTGGGATCAGGTGAACCCCGAAATGCAGGTCATCCGCCACGGAGGGGTTGTTGCCGCCGCTCCAGCATACGTAGGTGCCCAGGGCCTCTTCCATGCTCATGCCATCCGAATTGGCCTTGACATAGTCCGTGAACTGGGGGGTCCCATTCGCGTCATAGGTGAAGGTCTCTCCCTCGGCACCCATGAAGTACAGGGTGATGCCCTCCTGGCTGTAGAAGTGGTCGATGTAGCGCATCGCAGCCTCAACATTCTTGCAGCTGCTGGTGATAAAGGTGTTGGCGCCCAGGATGGGCAGCGTTACACCGCCATAGTACTTTTCTCCCGCAGGCTCAATCAGGGGCGCGGACAAACCTTCATAGTCGTTTTTGTAGGCGTCCATGTAGTTGTTGTTATTCACAAAGGCAAAGCCGATCTGGTTCTGGGCTGCCTTGGCCTGGAAGATCGCCAGCTCGCTGGTGAAGATCTCTTTATCCAGCAGCCCTTCCGTATACAGCTGGTTCAGGTATTGGAGCATCCGCTTGTATCCATCCGCCGTTGGGACAAAGCGGAGGTTTCCGTCCGTTCCGATATCCCAGCTGGTGGAGGAGCCCCCGCGGGTGAGCAGACCGAAGGAACCGTAGAAGGCCTTGAGCAAAACATCGAGGGTCTCGCTGCTCAGCGGGATCTCGTCTGCGGTGCCGTTGCCGTTCCAGTCGCTGGTCTTAAAGACGCGCAGCTGCTCGGTGAATTCGTCCAGGGTCGAAGCCTCGGAAAATCCGGCCTGCTGCGCCCATTTGACGTTATAGAAGAGCTTGGGGTTGACGGAGGAGGGAGCGGCAGTCACGATATAGGGATAGCCATAGATGTGGCCGTCCGCCATGGTGATGGCCTTGCGGATTTCGGGAATCTGCTCCATCAAGGCATAGAAATTCGGGGAATAGGTCTCCATCAGGCCTTCCAGGGGAATCAGCTGTCCTTCAGCCGCATAGCTGGCGATGTTGGTGCTGTTGATGAGGGTCTTGAAAATAATGTCGGGCAGGGTGTTGGCTGCAAAGAGCAGACCCAGCTTTTCACTGGACTGGGCGGAGGGGGCGGACTCAAAATCGATCTTGATGTTGGTCAGCTTTTCCATGGCCGCCCAGATCTTCAAATCATTGAAGTCACCCTTGGTATATGGGCCGGCGGTGGCAAAGCCAGTCAGAGTGATCGGCTCTCCCACAATGGGGAAGCCCTGGGTGCTCGCCTGGGCTAAGCCAGACAACGGCAGGACGAGCAGGAGACACATGGAAACCAGCAGGGTCAGGGTCTTTTTCATGTGGAAACCTCCCATGTTATATTTAACCGGCACGGCCGGCCAAGAAACGTAACTACCCCTTGAGCGCGCCTACCATGATGCCCTTGACGAAATACCGCTGCAGGAACGGATAAAGCACCATCATGGGCAGCGTGGAGACGATAATCAAAGCATACTTAATGAGTTCCGCCATCACGGTACGGCTGGCCAGGGTGTCCACATCCCCCAGCATGTCCTGGGACATCTGGTTTTGAATGAGGATGGAGCGCAGCACCAGCTGCAGGGGATACATATCCGACTTTGTGATATATATCAGCGCGCCAAAGAAAGCGTTCCACTGCGCAACCCCATAAAACAGCAGCATGACCGCCAGGATCGGCTTTGACAGCGGCAGCACGATCCGAAACAGCAGCCCGAAGTTGGTAGACCCGTCCACCATAGCCGCCTCCTGCAGTTCAAGGGGGATGGAGTTGATAAAATAAGTGCGCATGACAATCGTGTTGTATACGCTTACCGCCCCGGGAATGACCAAAGCCCAGACGGTGTTGATGACCCCCAGGGAATTCATGGTCAGGTAGGTGGGGATGATCCCGCCGGAAAAGAACATGGTGAAGGTCAGCACCCCCATGAAGAACCTGCGGCCCACCCAATCCTTACGGGAGAGCGGATAGGCGGCCAGGGTGGTCAGTAACACGTTCACGGCGGTACCAAGCAGGGTATAGAACAGGGTATTCCGGTAGCCAATGCCGATCATCGGGTCCCGCAGGATCATGCGATAGCCCTCCAAGGTAATGCCCTTGGGCAGCAGGAGCATTTCGCCCGAGGCAACCTTCATGGGATCGCTGAAGGAGGCGATGACTACAAACCATAATGGATAGAGGATCACCGCCAGCACCAGAACCAGAAGCAAAACATTGATCAAATCAAAGAGTTTGTCACCCCTGGCCTGCCGCCGGAAGTCAGAACTGAACACTATCATTTTCTCTCCTTTACCACAAGCTGGTCTCGCTGGTGCGCCGGGCAATCTGGTTGACCGTCACCAACAGAACCAGGTTGATCACGGAGTTGAACAGACCGATGGCTGACGCGCTGGAGTAATCCCTGTCTATCAGGCCGCGCTGATAGACCAGGGTGGAGATCACTTCGGCGGAGCTGCGGTTCAGATCATTTTTCAATAGAAAAATCTTTTCAAACCCGACGTTCATGATGCTGCCGCAGTTGAGGATCAGCAGTATGATAGCTGTGGGCAGGATTCCCGGGAGGTTTACATGCCAAATGCGCTGTATGCGGTTGGACCCATCCACAATGGCTGCTTCATGTAGCTGGGGATCAATGCCCGCTAACGCGGCCATATAAATGATTGAGCCCCAGCCGATACTTTGCCAGACTCCGGTGACCACATAAACGGTCTTGAAGTATTCCGGCACACCCATAAAGTAAATGGGCTGTCCTCCCGCCAGCTGAATCAGCTTGTTGATTACGCCGCTGGAAGGCGACAAAAAAAGGACGATCATGGAACACATGACTACGGTGGAAATAAAGTGGGGCGCGTAAGTAACGGTCTGCACAACCCGCTTGAACCTGCTGGAGCGCAGTTCATTCATCATCAGCGCAAGAAGAATGGGAGCCGGAAAGCCCACTGCCAAGGAATACAGGCTGATGGAAATCGTGTTGCTCACGACCTGTCCGGACAGGTCGCTGTTGAAAAAACGCTGAAAATTGTATAGACCGCGCCATGGGCTTCCCCAGATCCCCTTAACGCCGGAAAATTTTTTGAACGCGATCTGCACGCCGTACATGGGCACATAATGATAGATAATAAAATAGGCGAGCACCGGCAAAAACATCAGGTACAATTCCCAGTTGCGCCAAACCTTGCGCAAGCTGCGGCTGCGCAGGTCAGGGGCTATATGCCCGCTTCGCGTACGGTGAACCATCCTATTCTCTTCCTTTCACCTGGTGGGTTGGTAACCCCAAACTCCCCACCGGTTGACGATGCATGTTGTTCTATATGTATACTTTATCGGGAAACGAGCAAAAATCAAGGAGCAGTTACCGGCTCAATATGCAATTTCTGACCAAGTGGGGATCAACAGGCTTCCGGCAGCAGAACACAGCGGACGGTTTGCGTGGAAACAAATAGCCAGAGCGATCAAAAAAACGGTTCTCTGTGTTGCCGGTTGAGAAATAAGCACACAAAATACCATCCACTGTATTTTTTATCGATAGTAGCTACCCCCGCAAGCCCTTACGCCACAAGGATTTTCAGCCTATCTTATATCAAGAAATTTACAGAATTGTAGAAATCCACTTTCAACCAAAAGGTATAGTAGAGCAAACAATAAAAAAGCATGGTATTTTATAGAATAGGAAATTAAAGAAAACAAAAAACCCACCTATCGGTGAGTTTCGCTGGTGGCTACGGTAGAATTCGAATCTACGACACTTCGGGTATGAACATTAGAAAATGACTATAAGAGTATAAACAAGTCAATGAAATCAAGGGTTTTCAGCGACACAAATGGACATGGTTTGAAATAAAAAGTTGTAAAAAAGTTGCACAATTAAACGCCTCTTATCCCCCCACCACAATATTTGCCTCTCCATCATCATCGATAGACAGACGCATGGTCTTGATAAACTTGTCATAGAAGTTCTTCATTTCCGCAGGGGTTAGTGAAACACGAGTCCTATCGAAAATCACCCCCAGCATGGTATTGATATTCAGTTGAATGCAGCTTTGCGTGTACTCTTTTATCTCTGATATCAGAGTTCCTATTTTGATGTCGCTGATATTTCCGCCGCAAAAATCATCCAGAAAGCAATACGGAATCCCCGCACGTTCCAATGCCTGCATCAACCGCTCCCCGCACTTTTCGTATTCCGTCATCACCAGAAAAGGGACGGTCGGCAAGGCGGCAATCAACCCCCAATAATCCGAATCACTGGATACCAGAAGGAAGGCGATGGTCTGATTAAGGTAGTATTCTTTGCAGATCCCTGCGGCCATGCGCATATCCACCAGGGATTTGTTATCATGGATGCGTTCCACCATCTCATGCTGGATGGGGATGGAAACATAATTTTCAAGCATGCGCCACGCACTTGCAGCACGGATATCGTCATACAGGATGATCCTTTCTATATTTGCATAAGCATCGTTTCTGTCCGCTTCGATTTTTCGGAGGGTAGCGCACAGTTTGTAAGGATCGGAATTCTCACAATCCACCACCATAACAACCGGCTGATGGAAGCATAGGAAATGATATAAGCTATCTTTAACCCCTTCCCCGGCATCCATGACCATGTTCAGGTCGGTGAACTTATCCCGGTGGGCTATATACAGAAGCTGGACGAACTTCCCATCATTGAGAAGGATATTGCCTTTGTCCATGAGTCTCCAATACAGGTATAAACGGTAAGGATAACTAGTGATATGCTCCTTAAACCAGTTTAGTTCGCTGATGATACATGCTTCCCTGATTCCACCGGGCATAAGGAACAAGTCTCTGATATATTCCCATTTGAGCCAGATGGGGAACACATCCCGGCAGGCATGTATATGCTGGGCAATGAGGCGGTTGATATCTGCAATATAGGCGTTTATCCTATAATTGACCTTAAGGACAAAAATCCCCTGCGCGTTAAGAAACACGAAATCCTCCATATCAAAAAGGTTCGTCATCTTATCCAGGTTCCTGATCTGATATCGCATATTATAGTCGATATCCTGATAGTGCTTAAGCAATCCTGTTCTGATTTTACATAAAGAACGTATGACCCTGGCTTCCGGGATGCTTTGGAGCCGGTCATACCATAAGCGTTGCCATGGTTCCCGTTCAAACAGCGTTTGCTTAGCGCCGATCAAAAAGGCAACTTTTGAAACAATATCATAGGTACGCCTTGATTCAGGTATGTTTTGATAGGCCGCCAGTTCAATGGCTTGATCCTGGGGTAAAGCCTCCTGCATGGGGATGCGTCTCCTCTTTTGTATTCTATCGAATAATGGCGTGTGAGAGCGGACCGTCCCACACGCCGTCCAATACGAAATATATCCCAAATTCTATACGGCTACATGGCAGATCGCAGCCTTTCCTTGCCTCGGCGTACCATGCCGCTGACAGCGTTGCGGGTCATATGCAATCTTGCGGCAGTTTCCTCCGATGTAAGACCGTAGAAGAATATCATCTGAATAGGGATGCGGTAACGTTCATCCAATGTGTTCCAGACTTCACGAAAATCCATTCGGATGACATGGTTTTCGCCATTTGAAACTACGAAATTTTGAAAATGATCATTCCCAACAAATATCTCTTTTATGCGCCTTCGTTTACGATAAATATTATTGCATTCGTTTATCACAATGCGCATAAGCCATATTGGTAATGAATCTTCGTTTTCCAAGTATTCACAATTATTCCAGGCCCTTATGAATGCTTCTTTTAAAGCATCCTCGGCATCCATTTGATTTTTCATGCGGCTAAGCGCCTTGTAGTAAAAGAAGTTCCTATATGTCAAAAAGAAATCCAGAAACTCTTCTTTATACATCCTAGCTCCTCTTCTCTCATAATGCTAAAACCATAATTGAACAGCCATTTTACAGTTTGGATGTATGCTTTAATTCCGATAGATCAGCACTGTCAATCACTTGCGTGGCTATGAAAGGATGCATCTTTTGCAACTTGCCGCGAATCACTTCATGATCAGACAGATCAACGCAGTAGCCTTTTGACATGATCTGCTGACAGGCAAAGAATGCTCCAGTTGTCAGACCGATCAAAAGGACGAGCAGAAGTGCTGTAGCCAAAACGCGTAACTGTCTTTTTGAAGCCATGGAAACTTCTCCTCTCTCAATCGATATGCGGAGAGTCTATTCCTTCTACGTCAGTAGCAGAAAAAGGAACCATTATCTCCTGAGTACGTTCATCATGCATGTTAATCAGAACATTAAGCTCATCCGGTAGTTCTAACAAAATATAGGTGTTGGAGTCCGGTGGCGCACCACGTGTAACGCGGATAAAATCGTTGTCCAATAACGTAAAACGATAACTGCTCTCTGCCACCTCGCTTTTCCATGTAGGGAATGCATACACAGACAGTGGTGTTTGGATTAAGCTCAGGAAATCAAAGGGGAGAGCCTCTTGATCCGTATAATATTCTCTGCTGTTTATCGGGCCAACGCGCTGAACATCAGCAGGAAACTCATAAGTATCTATGGGCATATATGTGCCAGTCGATGGATCAACAAGTTCAAGCCGTATGGATAAATGGATAGTCAGTGCTTCATCCATCCAGCCCACAGGAGCGCCGCTGAATACAGTTGATTGATTTCCGGCGTCTTGACGATGATCCAAAAAAAAGTATGCTGCTTGCTCGAACTCCACAGGAAGGATATAAACAATGATAAGGTCTTTCTTATCCTGCATTGCGGCTACTTGAAAACTACGCTGATCGCTGCGCAGGTTCTCTTGATAGCCACCTGCGACAAAATCACCCATGTTTGCGCTTCCTGGCATGATCAATGTCGTCTCAGGATCAGTTGGCGTGACAAAAGCAGAGGTGTATAGCCATACGCCGTCATAGAGGACTTCTTGAAGTGTGACCTGTACTGATCCACAATCAAATGTCTGAGGGCGAAAGGAAGCCTGCATAGCTTTGATAACGCTATCAGGCAAGTCAAAGCTATACAATCCCATCAACCAAGCGATATTGCTATCTGTCGGCAATATGGACTCGCCTCGGCTAAATTGCAGACCACCCAAGTTGATTATGATACTGAGAATGAAACAAGCAATTCTCCGCATGATTCAATACCTCATTGAAGAATAAGCATGGTCGCTACTGTGTAGGAGTTATCCCTTAATCCTCAAGCCGAATCATCTGTGCAGTGCGATTAAGTTCCTTCAAAAGTTGTTCAGCGGTTAGATGATGACTGCTAAACTGGTTGTACAGGTTCTCCATTGTACCCTGTGAATTTGACTCATCGAAAATACTGGGGATAGGAAAGTAAAGCCTATCAGCGGCAGCTTGATAGTCTGCCAACTGCTCTGGAGTCATGAGCCACTTGTTTTGCTCGGTACGATCCACAGCTCCTTCATATCTGATCCGCTGTTCTTCCAGCCTGGACTTGCCCTCCCCGTCGAGATCCGGTTTTTGTAGCAGCGCAATAACAGCGTTGAGCTCATCCGTCCAGCGTGCCAAATCGGTTTCGTAATTCGGATTGATTCGCGCCTGTGCATCGCGGTAGAGGAACATGTCACTGAGCGAATTTGGATCACCGGGACCAGCTACAACCTTTTCAAGCAATTCCAAGCACAGTTCCGGATTATCCGTATAAGAACAGGTGGCCCACATATTGACGACTGATTTGATGAGCTTCGGCTGCGTGCTATTCTGGCGCAGGAAAACAACGTTCGCATAGTTCGTAGGCCAGATACCTCTGGAGGATTCATCAAAAAGGCTTAGCTCGCCATTTGGGGATTCAAGCTGATAAATTCGCCTGCCCACTGTATCACAGCGCTCCAATAGCGCCAATAGTTCCGGGCTGTCAAAGTGAAGCGCTTCACCGGCATATTGCATTTGCATGATAGCTTCATTAATAAGTAGTTTTGTGAGCCAAGCGACATACGAGGACTCTGCATAGTTGGATTCCCATCCACTCAGGATTCGAATCATGGGTTCGGGTGCATCCTCAATACGGTCGCACCAGTGTTCCAGAAAGTCCAAGAATTCAGGAAAGGATTGGGGAACATCGTCCAGCGTCAGTCCGGTCTCGAACCAAGTATCCTCTTCAATCTGCATAAAAATGAAGTTCATATCATTTGGAACGGCGTATAAAAGCCCGTCATGCATGGCTAACTCAGCCATATTAGGATACATTCGGTTGACGGCATCAGTCAAAACTTGGCTGTCAGACAGGTTAAGACAATAGCCTTTGTCCATCAGAATGGACCAGTCAACTTGTCTGGTCCCCCAGGTGAACAAATCACAGTTGTATTGCCGGGTCAGCAGCGCGGTCGTGAACGCAGAAGTGGAAGTGTAAACCTTATCAGGCCAAGTCATAGAAACGTTGGGATGCTCCTCCAGAAATGCCTTATACCCAGCGTCATTTGACGAAAAGGTTCCCCCATAGGTCACAATTGTTTCACTAAACGCGGTAGTACAAAAAACAGTGATGATGAGAAAAACAAGCAAATAGCAAACATTTTTTTTCATTGTCACACGCCCTTTCAGCGCAAGCCTCACTTGCTTTCAAGCAGGTGAGGCTTGCGCATTCTTTAGGTATTACGGGTTAAACATTCCAGCAACTGTTATGTTTCCAGTACCTTTATACCGCATGCCAGCAGCATAGACATTATCCCCATTGGAGATAGTATCCAGATAAGTATGAGATGCTGTGGATGTGGTTTTGTAGTAGTATGTATGACTGGCATACACTCCGGGCGCGTTGTATACCTTGAATCCTGCTTGTTTGGTATCCGACAAGTTCGAAGTCGTCCAATCAGAAAGATACCAGTCTGATCCGTCGGCTGTGGTGTTCGCGCTCCACCTTGAGAAGGTCGTAGTGTCACTGTCACAAGAAAATTTCACGGCTGCCATCGCAGAGCTTGCGAACAAGCAGATCAGCAGCAAGCATAGAACCAGAGAAAAATACTTCTTCATTTGAGTACTCTCCTTCTTTGGCCTCACAAGTATGTTGTGATTGAACAATCGTGAGAAGCATGCTATAATTTTATTGTCCTTGCAGAACCTCACAGCTCAAAGGCTGTGTGCTCTCCAACTCGTTTTGCAAGGATTTTTGCTTGCCTATAGCGAAGCAAGCGGAATCAATTGCTCATCGGTTTCACACACCTTTCCGATACGAATTGCTTCCTTGTTTGTGTATCTATACTAAGCAACGATTGCAGAGCAATCACTGTCAGTATCATGACATGCATGGAAGGAATACTTACATGGCTGCGATGCCATACAGGTACGACCAAGTTGCAGAGTGTGGCTATTCTTCCTGCGCATTTACCACCTCCTCCATTCTTGAGTATCGTATTTTACCCGTTCACTGTATATATTGTAATTTGTCACCTGTTTGTTACAGTATCTGAAAAAAATATTTCATTTTACATTTATTGCATTTATCTGATGCTATAATGACAATATGCATTCGATACGTTCTTGTCATCAAAGGAGGATGCAATGCAAGATAGCGATTTATGGGTTGAAAATATTATTAATGACAGTCACGATATATTATACGCTACAGGGTTACGTGTACTAAAGAGATACGGAATGGATACGGACCAGTTGGCCGATGATTTACAAGAGGTCTATATACTCTTATGGACGAAGAGCACGGCTCTTCAAAACCATCCAAATATTACAGGTTGGTTGGTTGATACTTTGAAAAAAATAGTACACAGCCGTTTACGCAAAGAATCTATGAAAGCAAAGCAAATACGAACGATGTCGTTGGACGATGAGATGCAGGCTCATCAACGAAAGGATGCTGAAGCAAAGAATCAGCGCGGTCAAATCGAGGATAAAGCTTTAACATGGGATATGGAAGATACACTTCGAGAAAAGCTCGGCGAAGAAAGCGCGAGCCTTCTTTTAAGATATTATACTCGCGGTTCTTCACAATTGGCATCGGAACTGAACATACCTGAAGGAACGCTTCGCGTTAAAATCGCACGGCTAAAGCAAAAGCTAAAAAATAATTTTTTCCACTTGTAACATTTTCAGTCCCAAATGCAATATATCCATGTAGGAGTGAAAGATAGATGAAAGATAATAGGGAGATGCAGTATAAAGAAACGCTGGAAAGCTTTCTTAATCATGAGGAGCTTACCAGCCAAGATATCGAACGCATCATGGATGAACAGTTAGATCTTCCCGCAGAGGAAATGGATGCATCCCTCATTCATGAGTGTCTACTTTACCTGTATCCTGAGTATGAGAAAGGGGAAATGAGTGGCGCAAAAGAATCGAAGGCAAAAATTCTGAAAGCAGTAAGGGAGGTGAGCAGAGAAAGAGCATCGCGAAAAAATGTTGCAGGACAAAGAAGAAGGTCTGGACGTTTACGGCCTGTCATGGTTTACTTGCTTGTTCTCATGGGGATCATGCTTCTTGGAACAGCCATTGCTTATGCCTTAGGATATCCCGTATGGAACTATGTGTTCCATTGGGAAGATGAGCAAGTACGTATTGAAATTGACGTACAGTCTCCTGTGAACACATCAGACCCGATAAGGCCTCAGCAGTATCATGGCGTGGGTAAAGGTGATGCATTTGACGAAAAGATAAAGGAGTTGCAGTTTGACCTAGCTCTCCCCCAGCTGCCGGATCAATATATTTTGTCGAATGTAGATAGCGACGCAAGCGGCACATTCAGTAACTTACTCGGTTTATATATGGCAGGGGAAATGGAACAACTTCATATCGCAATCCAAAAGGTTGACAATGCAGAAGCGATGGTATCAAAGGCTATTGAAAAGGATGGCAACTATGAAGTCTATACAATATCTGGGACAAGCTGCTACCTTTTCACCAATATCGACTATGTCGAGGCCATTTGGGTTTCACCGCCGTATTTTGTCCAAATCGGCGGGAATCTTGATAGACAAGAGCTTGTTGATCTACTCAATACAATGGATGGAGGTACAATCAAATGAAGAAAATCATAATCAGTTTCGTACTCTGCCTGATCTGTGTGTGTTTTACAGCCGGAGCCCTCGCTACTAATGTTCAGCCCTTTTCCAGTACGCTGATCATGAACTACGATATTGCGATAAGAAAGAACGGAACTACCATTTATGCTGACGCAAGCATTATGACCCGCACAACAGCCGATAAGCTTGGCTTTAGCTATATACGAATTCAAGAGCAACGTGGCGCATCATGGGTCACTGTGAAAAGTATAACCGACAAATATAAACTCAATGGCTCAACCTATACATATAGCATAAGCTACGCTGGCACTGCTGGAAATGTATATCGAGCCACAGCGGGATTTTACGCAGAAGACGCCGGTGAGTCCGATAGCCGAAGCGGGACAAGCAGTTCTATAACCGCAAGCAATTGATCACTGCTCACATTTACAAGTGATAATACCCTCCGCCGTTTTCAAAACGACGGAGGGTAATTTGTGTAGAGAACCATTTCCACTCTGAGAAAAGGCTGCTCAAGCGAATGCTAAACAATTTCCATTCTTTCCGTCCGCCTGACCGCCTCCGACAGATAGCGGAGATGAAAGCCGAATGCCCGATAGCCGTCCATGATGCAATCAAGGTAATTCTGGCCGGGCGGAACAATGCTCCCATAATTCATAATGTAGATCATCGCGTCCGCTTTGGTTTCACCGGAAGGCGGCTCCGCCTCGCCTGGCAGCCATTCAATGCCCTCCACCGATACGGTTTCCTTCCGATACAGCGAAGGAAAGCCTTCATACGCGTCCAGCGCCCTCTTAATTGCACAGGGGACAGTTCTATGTGTTAATGGATGAAAAAAAGGGCTATTTTCGAAAAAGTCGCAAATTTGTTGCACTTATCACATTTAATTACCTGCATATAATAATTCAACCCTTGAAAACTTAACGCTTTCAAGGGTTCTTATGGTGGCTACGGTAGAATTCGAATCTACGACACTTCGGGTATGAACCGAATGCTCTGGCCAGCTGAGCTACGTAGCCATATTGGTTGCGGGGGAGGGACTTGAACCCTCGACCTCCGGGTTATGAGCCCGACGAGCTACCAAACTGCTCTACCCCGCGACGTGCCGCTAACAGCGGCAAGGATGATAATACTATATTTCGGCACCTTTGTCAACCGTCTTTGCAAACTTTTCTTCCTCCGGCAGCCGCGCGGCCTGGGCCGACTGCAAAAATTCCCCAATAGCCTTGGCGATGCGCTGGTATTCCCGGGAGATGGTCACCACATGCGGCATATCATCAAGCCACAATACTGCTTTCTTCTCACTGCGGATGCCCTGCAAAATGATATCCGCGCTGTTTGGATGAACGGCATTATCCGCCCGCGATTGAACCACCAGCGTGGGACAGGTGACGGCAAACAGGTTCCGCCGGGCCAGGCGGATCAGATGCATCAGATCGCCGATTCTGGCCGTGGGAAAGCCGGGATAGCCGTAATCGTACCGCTGGTCCAGCAGCTTCTCCCGCTGTTCATCGCCCTTCCAATAGGTGAGGGGCGTAAAGCGCGATGCAATCGGGGCCAGGGATGCCAGCCTGGTTTTCAATGCCATGGGCGTAGACATCACGATGGCGGCGTTTACGCGCATCTGCTGCGCCAGCAGCAGCGTCAATACGCCCCCCATGGACAGGCCTGCCACGCTGACCGTATCGCACCGTCCCTTGAGCTTTAAGAAGCCTTCCTTGGCGGATTGCAGCCAATCCTGCCAATGCACGTTTTGCATATCCTCCATGCGCGTGCCATGGCCCGGCAGCTGGATGCCAAGAACCGTGAAGCCCTGGCGGTTAAGCTCCTCCCCGATCGGGCGCATGTGTCCGGCGCTGCCCGTAAAGCCGTGCAGCAGCAAGATGCCGTGTGCCCCGCCTTCCAAACAAAAAGGCTGTGCATTTGTATCTGAAAAGTTACGTGCTGCGCGCTGCGCCATTTTCTGCTCCCTCCAATTTCAGCTTAATTATACGGCATCCGCCATGGTTTGTACATCATCACCATCTTCCACTGTTGCCTTTGAACAAAGAACCGCCACCACCAGTACGGTCATATCATCCTTGGGTATGCCGCCGGCGGAGAGCAACGCGCTGCGCAAAAGCGCATCCGCCATGCGTTGCGGATCTTTATACGCATTGCGGGCGATGGCCCTCTCCAGCGCCGCCCCGTCGGGATACGCATCCTGCACACCGTCGCTTAACAGCACCAGGATGTCCCCGTCATGCAGCCGCATGCGCTGATGGATCGGCATGACCTGTTCCAGGATGCCCAGCGGCAGCGCGGCGCCGGCGATGGCCTTCACATGCTCGCCTCTCATCAGATAGGATGTGCAGGCCCCCAGCTTTTCCATTTGTGTTTCGCCGGTCCACAAATCCATCAGGCAAATATCCACCGTGGCGAACCTGTCGCCCCCGGTGGCGGAAAGCATCATCCCGTTCACAGCCGTAATGGCCTGCTCCTTGGTATATCCGGCCGCCATGCAAAGCGACAGCAGTTCCAGGGTTTTTTGGCTTTCCCGCCTGGCATGCTCTCCATGGCCCATACCGTCCGACAGACCAAACAGGCACAGCCCGCCGGGAAAAACCTCCCGAATCGTCGCATCACCGCTCACAGGCTGCTCCCGGCCTTCCGGTTCGCTGACGCTGACTGTAGCGCTGCCAACGCGCAGATCAAAGGGCGGCACTTCCTCCAGCAAAAGCTTGCCCCGCTCGCAGGAAACTTCCTGCATAACGATTTGCACTTTTTCCTTCATTGCCCGGATCAGCCTTTCCGGCTGCAACCTCACAAACGACAGACCATCCCCCTCGATCCCTATCTGCAGATGACCGCCAACCTGTCTTGCATAAATCAGCTTGCCGGGAAAGCCTATTTCCCGTATGACTCTTGATATGTCAAATGCCGCCTTTGCATCGCCCACCGTTTCACCGGTGACCGTCTCCGCCATACGGCTGACCGCCTGCGCCATGGCCGTCAGATGGGTACGGATCATGTCCCGCTCATACCGCGCCCTGGCTTCCTGCGCCCGCCGATGCCGCTTTTCCTTGAGCACCTGCTCCGTTGCCTCCCTCAAGCCATGCAGGCGGATGCATCCGCAGCCCCGGAGCCCGGTGATGGCCTTTTCCAGCGTTTCCTCCCCCATCTCCGCCTGTTCCAAAATAGCCTGGAGCATGGCTTTTGTCTGTATGAACCGCTCATTCCAGCAGTTTTTTGTCTCCGCGCAGTTTTTGCAAAAAATTGCCGCCAATTGCTCCGTTTCCGGCGTCTCTTCCTGCATGCCCGTAACCGGCAGCGCCTGGGCCATCCTGTCCATGGCGTCTTCCCAACGGCGCATCTGCTCGGATGCAAAAGCGTTTTCCATACCGGAACGTACCGGCTGGGCCGCCGCCAAAAGCGCCTTGATGCGGAAAAGCAGCCCTTCCCCCGTCAGCAAAAACAAAAAGCTGCCCGCTATCATAGCGCCCGTTTGCAGTGCCGGAGGATCCGTTTGAATCAGGAAAATGGCCAGCAGGTCTGCCAGCACAAACAGTGCGCATACCTCCCAGCGCTTTCCCCTGCCGATGACCAACCCCGCCAGCAGCCCACCCAGAGCCAATTGCGCCATGACCATGGCGTTTTGCCCACCAAAGGCCAGCGCTGCGCCGGAAAGAAGCCCCGTGCAGACCGCAACGGCGCTCCCGGCAACAAACGACAAACAGGATACAACGGCAACGGCCATAAACTGGCCCAGATTGACGCCAAACAATTCAAGATAGCCCATGCCCGTAAGCAGAACCATAAAAAGCAGCAGGCAGCACAGCTTGTCATCCAGGGAAAGCGTATGCCGGTTGCTCACAAGCACACGCATGGTTTGCCGGAAAGCGGGAGCAGCCACCGCACCCATGAACAGCCCGGCACCGCCCAGCAGCAGTTCACCCGGTACGCCGTCATTAAGCACGGATAAGAATCGCGGCAGAAGCGCCAGCATAGCCATAAGCGACAGCAGCAGCTCCCCTCTTTCCTTCCATAAGCGGCTTGTCAAAAGCAGCGCCCCGCAGCCCGCATACTGCCAGATATCCAGCGGGATGTGCCATATCAAGCGCATGCCGATGGCGGCCGCACAGCCCACGGCCGGCCACCACAGAGGGCAGCCGCAGGCGCCCAGCGCGATAATCCATGCAACCGCAAAGGGCGAGGGCACCCTAAAGCACTGGGAAAACGACAAAAAGAAAGTGATGGCTGCCATCAACGCAGGCTTCCAAGCCGCCTGTATCCAGCTTTCCAATTGCAATTTTCCTTTGGCCATCCACCGGGCCAGCAAGCTGAGCCGCTTCCGTTTTTCCGCAAATTCCGCCGCCTGCGCTCCGCCGCTCATGCTGTTCCTCCATATGTATAACGCTGTGTTTGGGAACAGTATACTCAGCACAATCCTGCTTCCCTGTCGTACCAATGCGCAAAGAAAGGCCCCTGTGCGCAAAATGCGACAGAAGCCTTTCCAGGGGCTCCAACTTATACTGTTCATTGTTCATTGTTCAGTGTTCAATGTTCATTTGAATGGTCGGTTTCCAACCTCGCAGGCTGTCATGCCGAACGAAGTGAAGGATCCAATTAATTTTGTGCTGCAATAAGATCCTTCGTCTCTCCGTTCCTCAGGATGACAGTCGGCGGAGTCTGTGTGTATTCTATGCGCAAGTGTTCATTGATGCATTTGTGCTTTAAAACGATATATACCATTATCTTACCAACCCTTTTGCGGCGCTTTCCCGCGTGTGGCGTGCAATGGTAGCGAAAACAAGGTTGATGAGATAATACATGACCGTGACCGTCATATAGATGACGATGATATCCTCCGCCATCACCATGCTGCGGTGGGCGGCAGCGATTTTGCTGGTAAAGGAAAGCTCATAGGTGCCTACCACCGCGCAAAAGGAGGTATCCTTGATGGTGGTCACAAACTGGGACACCAGGGGGGAACGGATACGCCGCACCGACTGGGGCACAATCACGTACCAGAGGCTGCCTACCCAGCTGAAGCCTTGGGAATAGGCGGCCTCCCACTGGCCCTTGCCCACACTGTTGAGACCGCCCCGCACGATTTCCGCCACGATGGCGGAGGTAAAGACGGTCATGGCGACGATTCCGCTTTCCAGGGGCGGAAGCTTTGTCATAAACCGCATGCTGATGATAAAAAGCGTCAGGGGAATATTTCTCACCGTCTCCACATAAAAGGCTGCCAGCTGGCTGAACACCGGCATCTTGCTTTGCCGCAAAAGCCCGAGGACAGTGCCGAACACAAAGCTCAGCGCAATGGTCGCGGCGGCGATATATAAGGTATTCAAAAGCCCCTGTCCCAAAAACGACAGGATTTTGACTGTAAATACTTTTTCAATGGCATTCATCCAGGCGTTATCCATTGCTCATGCTCCTTTTCTCCAGCTTTCGGGCCAATAGAGAAATGGGCAGGCAAATGACCAAATACAAAACACCGGTCAAAACAAAGGTGGGGCCGTAGATCAGCTTGTCAAAGCCCCAGGAATTTGCCGCGTACATCAACTCCCCGCCGGCGATAACGGCCATAACGGAGGAATTCTTGATCAGGTTCACCGCCTGGTTGGTCATGGGCGGCAGGCCTATTTTGACCGCCTGGGGCAGCACTACCCTGAACATGCTGCCCAGGAAGCTGAAGCCCTGGCTGGAGGCCGCCTCCATCTGACCAAAGGGCACGGCATGGATGGCGCTGGCCACGATGTCCGTGGCATACGCACCGGTATACAGCGCCAGGCCGATAACACCGATGGAAACGGTATCCCACATGATGCCGATCCTCGGCAGCACATTATAGTAAATAAAAACCTGCATTACCAGCGGTGTATTCTGAAAAATGGACATATACGCCTTAATGATGGCAATGAGCACCTTTTGCTTGCTGCACAAGATCATTCCCAAAGCAATGCCTATGATCAGGGTAAACAAAAGCCCCAGGCCCGAAATCAGCAATGTTCTTGCAAATCCCCGGGCAAAAAACTGCCAGTCTGAAAAAAGAGTTTCCCAATTTCTTATGGAAAAGGGTCCGCTTTGCATGGGCCACACATCCATCCGCTATCTTGCTTAAGGACAGGTAAAGTTTCCGCCACCAGTCGATGGCGGAAACTTGCCTGTATCCAATTCATGTTATCAGCGATTGCTTACGGCGCCGGAGTCGGGGTAGCGGCTGCCAGCGCGGCGGCCTCTTCCCACAGCACGTCGTAGCTGTCCACAACCGTCCAGTCCACGGGAACAAGTTCCCACTTGGCAACAAGCGCATTCAGCTCACCGGAAGCCCGCAGGTCGGCGATCAGCCCATCGATGACGCCCATCAGCTCGGTATTGCCCTTCTTGACGGCCACGCCGTAGGGCTGGCTGGCGAATGAATCGGGCAGCAGCGTCACGGTATCATCCACATAGCCCATCAAAATCGCCTTGTCCACGGAGAAGCAGTCGATGCGTCCACTGTCCAGCGCGGCCTTGATGTCGGGATAGCTGGGGAACTCCAGGAAATTCAGGGTATATCCCTTTTCGGCACCGGCGGCTTCCAGCGCAGCCTTGGTGGTGGCGGACTGGGCCACGCCGATGTTCTTGCCGTTCAGATCGGCAAAGCCTGCAATACCGGAATCCTTTTTCACCAGCAGGCCGATGGCATCCACAAAATACGGCTTGGAGAACTCATACTGCAGGATGCGGTCAGGCTTGATGGTGAAGGTGGCGATGATGGCATCGAGTTCGCCGGTATCCAGCAGCGGGCCGCGGGTAGCGGCGGTAACGGCGGTGAAACCCACCGCGTTTTCATCGCCCAGCAGCTTCTTCGCCAAGGCTTTGGCCAGGTCGATTTCCAGGCCTTCAAAATCTGCCCCCAGTTCCTGATAACCGAACTTGGGCACGTCGGCCTTTACGCCAACCATCAGCTTACCGCGGGACAGGATCGCCTTGATGGCAGGATCTTCCGCACCCACGGACGCCTCGGCCAAAGCAGCGGTGACCATCAGCAAAAGTGTAAGCGTAAGGAATACCGCCAGAATCTTTTTCATGTAGGTTCCCTCCCCCTCATTTAATGCAGTATCTTGCCCAGGAACGAGCTGGTACGCTCGCTTAACGGGCGATGAAACACCTGATCCGGTGTGCCATCTTCCAATATATTGCCTTCGTCCAGGAACAGAACCCGATCGGCAATATGTTCGGCAAAATTCATTTCGTGGGTCACAAACAGCATGGTGATGTTTTGTTTCGCTACCCGCTCCATGATGTCCAGCACTTCCTTGATCATTTCCGGGTCCAGTGCCGATGTGGGCTCGTCAAACAGCAGAATCTCCGGATTCATGGTCAGTGCCCTGGCAATGGCCACCCGCTGCTGCTGCCCGCCGGACAGCTGGCTTGGATAGGCATCCTTCTTCTCAACGATATTCACATCCCGCAAGTGCCCAAGCGCCCGTTCCATCACAGCCCTTTTGCTTTCGCCCTTCAGAGCCACGGGCGCCATGGTCAGGTTCTCCAGCACGGTCTTGTGCGGATAGAGGTTGAAGTTTTGAAACACCATGCCGATGCCCTGGCGGGCCCTGTACAGCTGCCGGCCTCTAAGGTGGCACATATCCTTTCCGTTTACCATCACCCTGCCATGGCTGGGCTTTTCAAACAGGTTGATGGTGCGCAGCAGCGTGCTCTTGCCGCTGCCGCTGGGCCCGATGATCACCGTTTTGGAACCGTCGGGTATTTCCAGATTGATGCCCTTCAACACATGCAGGGGACCAAACCTGACATGAACGTCTTCGAACAAGATCATAAAACAGCCCCCTTAAGAAACAATGAAAGCGCCTGCCGGGAAATTTCCCACAGCTATATGGCAGCCTGTATCCCAGAGAATGGAATTGGTTTTATTATATGGGATATAATGCAGGATGTCAATTTGAAACATGCAAAAATACACGAGGAAAACATTCCTAGACAACCATTTCAGCCTATTGTATACAAGTTTTGAATAATGAATTTCCGTTCTTGTCATTTTTCGCATTACATCTGAAAAACGACACAATAATCTGCCCTCTTGCGCTTATGTGTAACAAAATGAAAAAATCCCCGGAGCGTATGCTCCGGAGGATAGGCAATCCAAAAAACAGTGAGTGAGACGGACAGACCAAGTCATGGTTTTCTATTCCGCCAGCTCCTGCAAAGGCATGAGCCGCACGCCGGAGGATGTGAGTGCCTCGCGTATCCTCTGCGCGAAGGCCAGCGCATGTTCCCCGTCGCCATGGATGCAAACGGAGTCAGCCCGAACGGGAATATCCCGGCCCGTCACCGCCCTCACCTTGCCTTCGGTCACCATGCGCACCACACGGGCAATGGCTTCCTCCCCATCGGTGATCATGGCGCCAGGCTTTTGACGGGATACCAGGGAGCCATCCTCCTCGTATCCCCTGTCGGCGAACACCTCCTGGGCTACGGGAAGCCCCATCTCCTGGGCCGTACGCACCATTTCGCTGCCCGCCAGCGCCAAGAGCACCAAGGTTCTGTCATACTCCCGGATGGCCTGGCAGATGGCCCGGGCCAGGGCCGTATCCCTGGCAGCCATGTTGTACAGCGCACCGTGGGGCTTTACATGGTTTAGCTTCAAGCCCGCCGCGCGGCAAAAACCGTCCAGCGCACCGATCTGATACAGCATATAGGCTTTGGCTTCCGCGGGCGTCAAGCGCATCTCCCGCCGGCCAAATCCCATCAGGTCGGGAAAGCCGGGATGCGCACCGACTGACACGTTATGCGTTTTGCATAAGCCAACGGTCTTTTCCATTACCACGGGATCGGAGGCGTGATAGCCGCAGGCCACGTTGGCGGACGTGATAAAAGGAATCACCTTGTCGTCCATCCCCATCACATAGGCGCCGAAGCTCTCCCCCAGATCGCAATTCAGATCCACACGGTACATTTTTTCCGCCTCCTACTCCTTCAAGTGAGCATTCTTGATATCGGTAATGAACATGTGCCCCGGCGCATGGGTGATCACAAATTCCGGCTTCACCCGCATCACCACCGCCTGGGGCGTGACGCCACAGGGCCAGAAAACGGGCACTTCATTGGGATGGATGGTAACGCTGTCGCCGTAATCGGGCTTGCCAATATCCGCAATGCCGATGGCTTGGGGATCGCCGATATGGACCGGCGCGCCGTGCACCCTTGGCATCGCGGCGGTCACCGTCACCGCCCGGACCACAAGCTCCCGGGGCACAGGCCGCATGCTCACCACCATGTTTCCATGAAACACGCCGGCAGGCGTAAGCGGTATGGACGTATTGTACATGGGCACGTTGCGGCCTTCCTCGATATGGCGCACAGGCACGCCTGCCTCCAGCAACGCGTCTTCAAAGGAGAAGCTGCACCCGATCAGGAAGCTTACCAAATCTTCCCGCCAGAGATGATCGGCCTTCAAGTATTCCCCCGTCATCACGCCGTTTTCATAGACGCGGTATCTGGGAATATCCAGCGCGATATCAGCATCCGGCGCAAGGTACGGTAGCGCCTTTGAGCCTGCGTCGCTGACCTCCAGCACCGGGCAGGCTTTGGGGTTGCGCTGGGTGAACAGCAAAAAATCATACGCCAGCGCCCTGGGCAAGGATACCAGGTTCGCCTGGGCATACCCAAAGCACATGCCTGAGGTGGGCCCGGTGATCTTTCCCTCCCTGATTAAATGACGAACATCCTTGGGCGACATATGGCCATAATCCATAACAATTCCCCCCCTTAGTCATCCATCCAGCATCTTCCGCCAGGCACTGTACTGCTTTTCCTGCTTTCTGTACAGCCGTTGGGCGGCGGCAACGGAGATTGCCTGAAACCGTACCTTGTCCCCCATTTTGCACTGGGCGATCACGGGGATATCCACGGAGATCACCGTGGCGATTTTGGCGTATCCCCCTACCGTTTGCCTGTCGCAAAGAAGCACGATGGGCTTGCCGCTTGCGGGCACCTGCACGCTGCCCAGGGCGATGGCGTCGGATATGATATCCGCGCCATTTACAAAGGAAAGCGCCTTCCCCTCCAGCCGGTAGCCCATGCGGTCGGATTCATTGGTGACCGCGTATTCTTCTTTTAAGAATGTTTCAATGGCTTCCTTGGTGAAGGATGTACCGGCCTGTGGCCCCAATACCACCCGCAGCGTCTGCACGCCGGTCTGCCTATCAGGAACCGGCAGGACCCGCTTTTCAAGGTTTGGGATATCCCGGCGGGGATTCGCAAAAGGAATGGAATCCCCCGCCTTCAGTGCCCGGCCATGAAATCCGCCCAAACCATACTTGATCTGGGTGGATTTGCTGCCCATGACATTTGGTACATTCAGCCCGCCCGCAAAAGCCACATAGATGCGGCAGCCTTCCTTCACGGCTCCCAGCGAAAGCGTATCCCCCGCCCGCATTTTGAGGGCACCATACATGGGTACAGGCTCGCTGTTCCGGGTAGGTTCACATAAGGTTCCGGTAATGGCAATGATATTGTCCTGGGTGAATTCCATTTCCGCACCCAGCAGCGTCATTTCCAGCACCGCTTCCCCCGGCTCGTTGCCCACAAGCAGATTGGCCATGGTCATGGCGCGCTTATCCAGCGCGCCGCCGGGGGCAAAGCCGTACTGCTGGTATCCAGCGCGGCCCGCATCCTGAATGGTCGTCAAAGGCCCCGGCGACAAGAGGATGATGCTCATAACCATCCCTCCTGGGCCAGGCGGTATTTATAGGTCCCTAATTCCACCTGGGCGGATATTTCCCGGAACGTGCCTTCACCGATGGGAACGAACTTCAAAAAATCCCCGGCTTCAAACAAGATCGGCAAAGATTGTTTCGGATCGTATGGCTTCACCGGTGTCCTGCCGATCAGCTGCCAGCCGCCGGGAGAGGCGATGGGATAAATCCCCGTCTGCTCGCCGCCGATGCCCACCGAGCCCGGCGGAATGCGTGTACGCGGCATTTTCAAGCGCGGGGTGTGAATGCGTTTATCCAGCCCGCCAAGGTACGCAAAGCCGGGCAAAAAGCCCAGCATATAAATGCGGTATTCCGTATTGCTGTGGAGTCTGATTACTTCTTCCGGGGAGATCCCGGCGTTCTGGGCCACAAAGTGAAGGTCTTCCCCGTATTCGCCGCCGTAGCAAACAGGGATCTGCCATATACGAAAGCCTGCCTGCGCGGCCTGCCCCGCCTTGTCTATCAGGCGGCGAAGCGAAGCCATCAGGCGGCGGCAGGAAATTTTCGCGGGATCGTAGCACACAAGAAGGGAACGGTAGGTGGGCACCCACTCCAAAATGCCGGGAATGGCGGCACTTTTCAGTGCCATGGCCAGCGAACGCACCTTGACGTTTATTTCCTCGCTGATTTCCCGGCCAAATTCCACCGTCAGCGCACAGTCCCCCACGGGCAGAAATACATATCCGTCCATGGCTTCCTCCCCTGGCATTACAGTTCCACCGTGCCGTTTTCCTTCTGGTAAAAGCCTTTTTCCAGCACCTTGTCGAACCAGGTTTTACAGCTTTGCTCCAGCTTCACGGGATAGCTGATGCATTCCCGCATCAATTCCACCAGCAGCACCTGCATTTTCAGTTCGAATCCGTCGATGGCGGGAATAAGCCAGCCGTTCATATCCACCATGCCGTTGCGGGTGGCGGCCAGCAGCATTTCCCGTTCCATGTCCCCGTCATGCATCACGGTCATGTCCTTTAAAAGGAACGCCAGCGCAGCCATCAGGCCGTAGCAGCCCCAGTCGGACACCGTGGCTGTGATCACATGGTTGGCACTGGTATGCACGCAAATGCCTCCGCCGCAGCCGCAGGCACACCCGCCTGGCGCGGCGTAGGGTATATGCTTTTTGATGTGCTCCGCAAGCGAGCCCAGGCCCATTTCGTTGCCAAGGTCGCCGATGGCGATGGTCAGGATCTTCCGCTTGAGCATCAGTTCAAACAGTACGTCGGACTTATCCTCCAGCGCCGTCACGTTTTTGCCGGTGGCGTTATGGTATACGCCCATGCTGTTGGCGCCGGGATGCTCGATGCTGATGCCGGCCACTGGATTGTATTTATCCAGCAGTTCCTCCGCCTGACTTTGCGCCGCCTGCACATCCTTGGTGAAGGGAATCAAGGCCACCGCCGCGGGATAATTTGACGCTTCCTCAATGGTGTCGTAGGCGTGCAGCCCCGCCACGGGAGCCATGTTTCTGGCGGCCGCCATGCAATCCTCCGGGCAGATGAGCACCGGTACTGCCGAAAAGCCACGGGCCAGGGCACGGGCCAGCAGAACGGAACTGACGATGCCGTCCGTCTCCGGCTTTTGATGGGTGGGCAGCACAAAGCCCGTAAATATATAAACGAGGCTGCCGGGCTGCAATACTTTCTTTAAATGAAGCGCCGCGTTCATAGTCAGGGGGACTTTGCATTTTTCCCGTGCACCCTTGTACAGGATGCGGCACACGCCGTAACCGCGGGGATCCAAATTCATCAGGTCGTCCAAGTTCTGGCCAACACTTAATCGGGTCAACTGCTGTTGGTTCATGATAAAGACCTCAAAAATTACATCATTATGCGGGTGTTGCCACAGGGCTTGTGGCGGCGTGCAATCGGGCCATGGAAGCATCCTGCAGCGTTTTCAAAAGCTCGGGTGCACGCCCGCCCACCGGCTTACCGTCAATGAGGCTTACCGGGCAGCACAACGCACCGGCGCTGGTGTAAATCACTTCGTCGGCGTCCATCAGCTCATCCAGGGTAAAGGCTTTTTCAATCACGGGAATATTGTGTTCCTTGGCCAAGCCGATCAACACCATCCTGGTGATGCCGGGCAGGATCAAATTGCTGAGCGGTGCGGTGCGGAACACGCCATCCTTGAGAATGTGGATGTTGCTGTGGGCGCACTCGGTAACCAGGCCGTCGCGGTGGAATACCGCCTCGTCGCAGCCGGCCTCTGCCGCACGCTGGGAGGCCATCACATTGGGCAGGAGATTCAGGGTCTTGATATTGCAGTGGAAATAGCGCGTATCCGGCACGGTGATCAGCTTATACTTCTGATAGACATTCTTCATAGGGTTGTGGCGTATGGTCACCCACAGGTTGGGTCCGGTTGATGCGCCGGAGAAGGCATGGTTGCGGATGCCGGTGCCGCGTGTCACCTGCCAGTAAACGATGCTCTCCTTGCTGTCGACTTTCTTCACCAAATCGCAAAGCAATTCGGACATTTCTTCCTTGCTCATAACAAGAGGGATCTCAATCAGAGCGGCACTGTTATAAAAGCGGTCGATGTGCTCTTTCAAGTCGTAGATAATGTGATTCACAGCGTAGGTGGCATCGTATACGCCGTCGCCGAAGAAGCTGACCCGGTCGTTCATGGGTACCATCATGTCCTGAAGCAGGCCGATTTTTCCATTATAATATCCCAGGTTCTCCATTTTTCCGCCTCCATCTATTATGGGAAGGGCAGTCTTCGCAAAACAGTCCTTTTTACCGTCCGCGTTAGGCTCCTTCCGGTTTTTGTTTCCATAGTATCATACTGCGATGTGGCTGTTTTGTAAATCAATTTTGCATACGATATGGTTTAATCGTTTTATCTATTGTGTTAAACCATTAAATCTGGCATAATGAAGTTATAAAAATGCGTTTTGGGCGTGGCGTTATAAGACGCCCGTCCCAAGCGCATCAGGGAGGCAGTTACATGTCATCGGTCACACGGCTTACCGGAATACCAACTCCGGCCGAGGTCAAAATAAGCGGAAAATGGATGGGTGGAATCCTGGAAAACGTGCGCAAGAAGATGCTCCCCTTCCAGTGGGAAGTGTTAAGCGACGCGGTGCCGGGAGTGGAAAAATCCCATTGTATCGAAAACTTCCGTATAGCGGCCAAGCTTACAAGCGGCAGTCATTATGGCTTTGTGTTCCAGGACAGCGACCTGGCCAAGTGGCTGGAGGCGGTGGCCTACCAATTGCATATCGCCCCGGACCCGGATTTGGAATCAAAGGCGGAGGAAGCCATAGACCTGATCGAAAAGGCGCAGCTGCCCGACGGCTATCTGAATACCTATTACCAGATAAACGGCATTGAGAAGCGCTGGACCAATCTTCGGGACAATCACGAATTGTATTGCGCCGGGCACATGCTGGAGGCGGCGGTGGCCTACTATAATACCACCGGCAAACGCCGGCTGCTTGACGTGATGATCCGCAACATCCTCCACATCGAATCCATCTTCGGCACCGAAGAGGGAAAGCTGCCCGGCTATCCCGGCCATGAGGAAATCGAGCTGGCGCTGTGCAAGCTGTACGATGTTACGGGCGAGGAGCGTTTTTTGCGCCTGGCCGCTTATTTTATCAACCAGCGCGGCCAAACGCCCAATTATTTTGTAGAGGAAAAGAAGCGCGCAGGCTGGACGGAAGGCTTTGCATTGGACGGACACGGCCTCAAGTATGCCCAGACCCATTTGCCTGTTCGGGAGCAAAAGGCCATGGAAGGCCATGCCGTCCGGGCACTGTACCTGACTGCCGGCATGACGGATGTGGCGCTGCGTACGCAGGATGAGACTCTGTGGAACGCATGCAAAACGCTGTTTGAAAACATAATAAAAAAGCGCATGTACATTACGGGGGGCGTAGGCTCCACCCATCACGGGGAGGCCTTCACCTTCGACTACGACCTGCCCAATGATACGGTCTATGCGGAAACCTGCGCCTCCATCGCCCTGATCTTCTTCTGCCAGCGGCTTTTGCGCGGGGAACAGATGGGCGTCTATGGCGACGTGATGGAGCAGACGCTGTACAACACCTGCATGGCGGGCATGCGGCTGGATCAAAAAGCTTTCTTCTACGTTAACCCCCTCTCCGTTTATCCGGAAGCCAGCCACAAGGATCCGGGCAAGAAGCATGTGCTGCCCCAGAGGCCGGCCTGGTTCGGCTGCGCCTGCTGCCCGCCAAACCTGGCAAGGCTGTTATCCTCCATCGGTTCCTACCAGTATGCCATCGCCGGGAACCAGGTGTATGCGCACCTGTACATGGAAGGGGAAGCTTCCCTCACCGTCGCCGGCAAGCCTGTTCACATCGCCATGAAGACCGAATATCCCTTTGAGGAGCAGGTACGCATCCTGCCCGGGCCCGGCGCGTATGACCTGAAGCTGCGCCTGCCCGGCTGGTGCAAAAAGCATCGTGTACTGCGCAACGGAAAGCCGATTGAGCCTCCTGTGGAAAACGGATACATGGCGGTGACTGGACCCTTTGCAGAGAATGAAGAGATCCTGCTTCATATGGATATGCCGCCCCGCCGCTGCTATGCCAACGTGAACGTGCGGGAGGATATGGGCAAGGTGGCCATTATGCGCGGCCCGCTGGTCTACTGCCTGGAGGAGCGCGACAACGGCGCCGGGCTTCACTGCCTGTCCCTGCCAAGTTCCGCGCAGCTCACGCCGGGTTTTGATCCGGAGCTTTTAAATGGCACGCCGGTGATCCGTGCGGAAGGCATCCGTGCCTTAAAAACCTGCGAAGATCTGTACACCGACGAGCCAGCCTGGAAGGAAGAAAAAACAGTATTGACCTATATCCCTTACTTCCTGTGGGCCAACCGGGGAGAGAATGAAATGGAAGTGTGGGTCAGAGAAAAGGTTTAAAGAATTCATTGGAAAACCGGATCGCCGATAAAACATCGCGATCCGGTTTTTGCTTTATATTGTGTATCAATCATTGATGATCAACGTGCTGCCGCGTATATGCACTGATGAACACTGGCATTTAGAATACAAGCAAGCTCCGCATGCTGTCATCCTGAACGACGTGAAGGATCCTGATTTTTCATCTTACGTCAAGATCCTTCGCTACGCTCAGGATGACAGATTGCAGAGTTGGACTCGCTTTCAGAGCTCTTGCTCATAAATGCATTCACGTTTAAAAAGCGTACATCATTTCCCCAGCAGCTTCACCAAGACCGCCTTTTGGGCGTGCAAGCGGTTCTCCGCCTGTTGGAAGATTTCTGCCGCATGCTCTTCCAGCACCTTATCGGTTATCTCTTCCTCCCGGTGGGCGGGCAGGCAATGGAGCACGATTGCATCCTTCTTGGCCACGGCCATGGCCGCGTCGTTTACCTGATATCCGGCAAAGGCGGCCTTCCGGGCAGCGGCTTCCTTTTCCATGCCCATGGAGGCCCACACGTCGGTATACACCACATCGGCGTCTTTGCACGCTGTGAGAACATCCCGGGTCAGGGTGAACAGCCCCGTTTCCGTTGCCCACTTCATGATGCCTGCATCCGGATCATAGCCTTCAGGGCAGGCGACCGTAACCTGCATGCCAAGCTTTACGCCGCCCACGATGAAGGAGTTGGCCATGTTGTTGCCGTCCCCCACAAAAGTAAGCTTCAAGCCCCGGAAGCTTTTTTTCAGTTCCCTAATGGTCATCAAATCCGCCAGCATCTGGCAGGGATGCTCATGGTCTGTGAGGCCGTTGATGACTGGGATGGAGCCGTACTTGGCCAGATCCTCCACCTCCTGCTGCTTATAGGTGCGGATCATGATACCATCCAGATACCGGGAAAGCACCCTGGCCGTATCCTGCACAGGCTCGCCCCGGCCAATTTGAAGATCGTTGGAGGAAAGGAAAAGCGCGTATCCCCCCAGCTCAAACATGCCCACCTCAAAGGATACCCTGGTGCGGGTGGAGGCCTTTTGAAAAATCATGCCCAGCGTCTTGTCCTGCAGGTATTTGTGGGCAATGCCGTGGGTCTTTTCATATTTCAATTGGTCCGCCAGGTTCAGGATGTCCAGAATCTCCTCGGCGCTAAGATCGGACAGCTTCAACAAATGATTCATGGGTGAATCGCCTCCTTCAATATCTCAATGCCTTGTATGAGCAAATCCATGGGAATATTCAGGGCGGGCAGCAGCCGCACCTTCTGCTTGGCGGTCAGGACCAGCACGTCTTTTAATTGGCAGGCGGCCACCACTTCCTTGGCCGGCTTTTCCGTTTCGATCCCCAGCATCAGGCCAAGGCCGCTGACGCTCTTCACGCCGGGCGCATTTTGAAGCGCTTCTGCGATATATTTTCCCTTTTCCCGGACGCTCTTCAAAAGCGCGTCGTCCAGCCGCTTCACAATGCTCAAGGCCCCGGCGGCGCACACGGGATTGCCCCCGAAGGTGGAGCCATGGGTGCCGGAGGAAAGAACCCCGGCTGTCTTTTCGTTCATCAGGCAGGCGCCTATGGGCAGCCCGCCGCCCAAGCCCTTGGCGGTGGACACCACGTCCGGAGATATGCCGTAATGCATGTAGGCGTACAATTCCCCTGTCCTGCCGTTGCCGGTTTGAACTTCATCCACCAAAAGCAGTACGCCCTTATCCTTGCACAGCGCGGCCACCTTCTGCACGTAGTCTTTGCCAAGAACGTGGATTCCGCCCTCCCCCTGCACCATTTCCAGCATCACGGCGCAAACCTTGGGATTTTCAAGAGCAGATGCCATTTGAACAAAATCATCCGGATCCACATGCACAAACCCTGGGGTGAAAGGCCCGAAATACCGGTGGAAACCCTCCTGCCCCGTGGCGGATAACGTGGTGACGGTACGGCCATGGAAGCTGCCCGACAGCGTCACAATCACAGGGCTTTCCTCGGCTTTGGTATCATAGGCAAACTTGCGGGCCACCTTGATGGCGCACTCGTTGGCTTCCGCCCCGGAATTGCCGAAGAACACCTTTTTCATGCCAGTCATTTGGCAAAGCAGCTTCGCCAGCTCCGCCTGGGGCGCGGTATAGTACAGGTTGCAGGCATGGGGCAACTTTGACATCTGCTCCAAAACCGCCTGCTGCCAGGCTTCATCCGCCACGCCAAATATGTTGACGGCGATGCCTGTGCCCAAGTCGATGTAAGTTTTGCCCGCATCGTCCTTTAAAAGCGACCCTTTCCCTTCCACAAGCGTCAGGTTAAAGCGGCCATAGGTATTGGCCACATAGGTTTGATCCACTTCCCGTATGTTCATAAGGCCTCCTATACGAACATGGTGCCGACGCCCTCGTCGGTTAATACTTCAATCAATATGGCATGGGGCACGCGTCCGTCGATGATAAATACCTTTTTAACGCCACGCCTGATCGCCTCGATGCAGCACTCCACTTTGGGGATCATGCCGCCGGAGATGACGCCTTCCCGCTCCAGCTGCGGCGCTTCGCTGACATTCACCTTGGGGATGAGGGTGGATGGATCATCCTTGTCCGTGAGCAGCCCCACGGTATCGGTCATGGAGATCATGCTTTCGGCCTTCAGCGTGCCAGCGATGCGGGCGGCGGCGGTGTCGGCGTTTATGTTGTACACATGGCCTTCCTTATCATACCCCACGGTGGAGATGACGGGAATGTACCCCATGTCCAGCAAATCCAGGATGGGCTGGGTATTGACGTTCGTAATTTCCCCCACATAACCCAGCCGTTCATCCAGCATCTTCGCCTCGATCAAACCGCCGTCCATGCCGCACAGGCCGATGGCCTTGCCGCCGATGTTCACCAGTTGCGCCACCAACGTCTTGTTGATCTTCCCCGCCAGAACCATCTGCACCACATCGGCCGTCTCTTCATCGGTAACACGGAGGCCGTCCACAAACTCGCTCTTTTTGCCCATCTTGGCAAGCGTTTGGGAGATTTCCGGCCCGCCGCCGTGCACCAATACCACCTTGATGCCGATCAAGGACAGCATGACGATGTCCTTCATTACGTTAAGCTTCAAACCGTCATTGATCATGGCATTTCCGCCGTACTTGACCACGATGATCTTGCCATTGTAACGCTGAATATAGGGCAATGCTTCAATCAATACCTGCGCCCGCTGGGCGTTGTCAAGATGCATAATAAGTCTCCTTACGTGCGGTAATCGCCGTTGATTTTCACGTAATCGTACGTCAGATCGCAGCCCCAGGCGGTGGCGGATTCGCCGCCATCATTCAAATCGACCAGGATATTGATCTCATCCTTGCAGAGCACTTCCTTGGCCGTTTCCTCGCTGAAGGGGATACCGGCGCCGTTTTTGCATACGGCCACATGCCCCGCCGCTGAGGAAAAAGCCACGTCGATTTTTGTGACATCCACCGTAGCCCCGCTATAACCGATGGCGCACAGCACCCGGCCCCAGTTGGCATCCGCGCCAAACATGGCGGACTTAAGCAGGCTGGAGCAGATTACGGACTTGGCGACGACCCTTGCCGTTTCCTTGTCTGCGGCCCCGGCTGCAGTGCATGTGAGCAGCTTTGTGGCCCCTTCGCCATCCTTGGCGATGGCCTTGCACAGCGTTGCGGTAACGGCGTTCAGGGCTTTGCAAAAAGCCTCAAATGCTTCCCCTTCCCCGTCGATCAGGTCATTGCCCGCCTGGCCATTGGCCAGGATGCTCACCATATCATTGGTGGAGGTATCCCCATCCACGCTGACCATGTGGAAGGTATCCTGCGTATCGAGGACCAGCGCCTTTTGAAGCATTTTCGGTGAAATGGCCGCGTCGGTGGTCAAAAACACCAGCATGGTAGCCATGTTGGGGTGGATCATCCCCGATCCCTTGGCCATGCCCCCCAGGCGGCAGGTCTTGCCCCCGATTTCAAAGGAAACAGCCGCTTCCTTTTTGATGGTGTCGGTGGTCATAATGGCCTCCGCCGCGGCGCCTTCCCCATGGGCGCTTAAGGTTTGCACCAGGGCGGCCATATGCTCCTCCATGGGTTTAAGGGATAAGGGCTGGCCGATCACGCCGGTGGAGGCCACGATCACATCGCCCGCGGAAATGGGCAAATGCTTTGCCACCAAGTCACACATGCCCTTGGCGATGTCGATACCATCCGCGTTGCAGGTGTTGGCATTTCCGCTGTTGCAGATGATGGCCTGGCCATAGCCATCCGCAATGTTCTCCTTTGTCACATAAATCGGCGCGCCCTTGACCAGATTGGTCGTATAAATGCTGGCCGCCGCCGCCCTCGTTTGACTTATAATCAAAGATAAGTCCTTTTTCGTTTTGTTTTTGCGGATTCCGCAATGAATGCCGCCTGCCAAAAACCCCTGGGCGGCACATACGCCGCCGGAAATAATCTTCATATCCCTTTCCTCCTAGCAGTTTAGGTTTGCGTATTCCTCGGCCCCAAGCATCAGGTTCAGGCACTGCACCGCCGCTCCGGAAGCACCTTTGCCCAGGTTATCAAACCTTGCGATAGGCAGCGGCCTATCGTCGTTTCCGCAGATCAAAATTTCCATATAATCTTTCCCGGCCAATGTGTTCGCGGCCAGGAAGCCGCCCATTTCAGCGCCCGCCTCAAGGGGCAGCACCCGAACCAGCTTTTCGCCCTGATAATGGGCGGAATACAGATCATACAACACCCTTCGGGTGGTTTTTTCATGAAGGAGCCTTGCATGCAGCGGCACCGATACCGCCATGCCCCCGTAAAAATCCGCCACGATGGGATCAAATATAGGTGCATAAGCTAGACCGCATGTCTTTTGCATTTCAGGCAGGTGCTTGTGGGCTTGGGTCAGCGCGTACTGCCGGGGGCTATGAAGCGCTGGATCGCGTTCCGGCGCTTCGTACTCTGCGATCATCTTCTTGCCACCGCCGGAATACCCCGTTACCGAATGGCACACGATGGGATAATCATTTGGCAGCACCCCCACCTTGACAAGAGGATAAACAAGCGCCGCAAACCCGCTGGCATGACATCCGGGCACGGAAACCCTGCTCCCCTTTTGAACAGCTTCCCTGTGTTCCTTGGACAATTCGGGAAACCCATACGCCCAGCCGTTTTGTGTCCTGTGGGCGGTGGAGGCGTCCAGGATGCGTACACAAAGCCCCTCCGTAAGAAGTACCGCTTCCTTGGCTGCCTCGTCTGGCAAACACAGGATGACTACATCCGCCTCCTGCATTTTGCATTTTCGCTCCCACGCGTCCTTGCGCAGCGCGTCCTCAATCGGTATCAGTTGGATGTCTTCCCGGCCATTTAGCCGCCGGGCAATATTCAGCCCCGTGGTGCCCTCCTGGCCATCAATAAATACCTTCGCCATGCGGCTCCCTCCAAGAAGCATAATCATTCCGGATTTGTGAATAATTATACGTGTATTATACAGATGAAATGACTGTTGTCAAGGATTTTTTTGTATTTTTTATTGTCCGCAACCACGGAAGCCGCATAAATACTATGGTTTTTCAATACAACAGCCCATCCCGTCACCACATTTGCGGCTTCTCATAAAACAACAAAGCCCGCAGGCTTATGACCCGAGGGCTCATTGCGATTCGTAGGTATAAACGTGAAAATGGTGCCGTCATGACCTTTCATGTTAGTCATGAACACAATAAGGACATGGTGCCAAGGAAGCATAAGGCGTTTGCGTTATCTCTATTCTAAGAAAACGCTTCATGGGCAGAAACCTGCTGCTGACACTTGTGCATTCAGAGGCTTCGTGATAGTATTTGCCCCCATCGGGATTATAGTAATAGTATATTGTGAATGCCCGCATCTCTTCCAACCTTTTTGCCATTTCACCTTCTTCCGTATAGATGAAAGGGACAAACGTTGCCAGGATAGAACCATCCCATTCAAAGAAATCGGTTTCCTCACCGGTTTTTGCATCGAACTGTGCAACAAAGCCTTCCTTATAGTTTTTAGAAAAGTACGCAACCTTCCACATGGGAGGCAACCCGTCCGGCGGCGACCCCAGCAGGACGGCTCGCGGGGTCAGTCTATTTGTATCCTGATTGCCAGATTCCGTTTGATGATTCGCAATGATCTGCGCCACTGTATCAAGTGCCTCATCATAGGATAGTTCATCATCATTTGGCATACGGTAACCGCTTTGTGAAAGCTTGGATATATCAGATCTTAGGTCCGCCTTCTCCTGTATTAACTCAGAAAGTGTATTCTCGAATACAATCCAATCTTGTAGATCCCATGTCAAGTAATAACCATGCTCCCATAGAAAAGCTTCAAACAAAATGTTTACATTTCCATTCTTGTCATATAGCGCCCTGCGATCAGCCGCCATTTCCTCATCGGTGACAGGGTAAGCGAGCATTTCCTTTATTGCATTTTCATCGCAATACTGTGAGAGAAGCGCCGTGATATACTCCTCCAGCACAAATTCAGATAATGTAAACGTAAGGCCGGTTTCATCCTTGTTAATGATCCGGCGGTCAACTTCCGGCTCGGCGCCTGCACCGATATTCTTCGCCGCGTAGATATGCAGTTTTCCTTCGGGGAGATCGTTGCCTTCATACATGCCGAACTGTGTATAGCCAAGCCTCGCCGCATCTCCTGAAAAACTGGGCTCGAAGCTGAATCCATGTATCCGCCATTCGCCGCTAAAGCCCCTGGAAAACGTTACTCCATACCCACCCTCTTTATTTCGATACGGAGATACAGTGAAGCTGTATCTTGTCCCGGTCTCATCATCCATCCGCATCAAATCCGGACGGGAATCGCTGTCCAGAAACACGGCATCCGGCACAACCCCGTCATTCTCAACTGCGATTTCCCAGCCCTCCGAAGATGGCTGCAGCACACAAAGGATGTTATGCCCATCCTCATTCCCCATGACAACCACCCCGGAACCATTGTCAACGGCATTCATTGAATATTGCACAGGGTGGTATACATCCCATTTCGGATCGCTAAACACGGAGTTTATGATTGCTTCCGTCAGTTCAAATGGATAGGATGCAGCCATTGAAACAGAATATGGCAACAACAAAAGAATAAGCACCAAACAAAAAGCTCTTTTCATGCCAATACCTCCCAGAGGATAAAACGAGGTAGAATGACAAATAGTTCCCTCTTTCTGGTAAGGTAGCATATCTATTTTCAAGGTGATATTACTTCTTCATGGACAATAGCACCCGGTCGGTATTCAAGCGTGCGCCGCTTGATTTGGCGTACCGCTCCAGCAGCTCATCCAGCGTCATATTCTCCCGTTCCTGGCCCTTGATATCCAAAATGATCCGGCCGGCATCCATCATGATGGTGCGGGTCCCAAGGGAAAGCGCGGAAACCATGTTGTGGGTGATCATCATGGTGGTGATCCCCTGCCGGGCCACGATGTCCCTGGTGATATTGAGCACCGTCTCCGCGGTGTTCGGATCCAGTGCCGCGGTATGCTCATCCAGTAAAAGCAGCTTGGGTGCGGCCACCGTAGCCATGAGTAGCGTCATGGCCTGCCGCTGCCCGCCGGATAATAGACCCACCTTGGTTTTCATGCGGTTTTCAAGCCCCATGTGAAACTCCGCCAGCTTGTCGCGGAAAATGGCCTGGTCGCTTTTGCGCACGGCCCTGGAAAATGGTCCCCTGGAACCTCTGGCATGCGCCAGTGCCAGGTTTTCCTCAATGGTCATATCCGGCGCGGTACCCTTCATGGGGTCCTGAAACAGCCTGCCGATGATATGGGCCCGCCGGTACTCCCTCATCCAGGTAATGTCATTGCCATCCAGCTTAATCCGCCCTGCCTCCGGGTCATGCGTTCCGCAGATGGCGTTGAACAGCGAGGATTTCCCCGCCCCATTGGAGCCAAGCACCGTCACGAATTCCCCGCGGTCAAGGTGCAGAGAAAGGTTATCCAGCGCCTTGTGCTCGTTCACCGTACCCTTGGAAAAGACCAGGGACAGGTTTTCAATGTCCAGCATTTTGCGTCCCCTCCCTTTTGCGAAGGCTCCGGCGGATGTTCTTGCGGATATGGGGGATGGCCAGCGCAGCGCCCACAATGACGGCGGCGATCAGCCGGAATGCGTAGGCCGGCAAAATGCTGGAACGGAAAGCAAAAGCAAGGATCAGCCGGTACAAAAACGAGCCGGCCACGCAGGATATGAGGCCCACGGTAACGCCTCTTTTGCCAAAGATGACTTCACCGATGATCACCGAGGCGATGCCCACCACTACCATGCCGATGCCGGCGTTCACATCCGCATAGCCCTGAAGCTGCGCCACCATGGCCCCCGAAAGTGCCACCAGGCCATTGGCCAGGGAGAGCGCAAGTACCTTCATCAGCCCTGCGTTGATGGAAGAGGAGCGAACCATATCCTCATTGTTGCCCGTGGCCCGGATGCAAAGGCCCAAATGGGTCTTGAAAAACCAGATCAAAAGCGTAACGCATACGGCCGCGAACAAAAGCGCCACCCCGGCGGCTACAAGGTCCCGGCCTTCCTTGGCGATGCCGGGAAAAAGTGCGTAAGCATCCTTGAACAGCGTTCTGGGCAGCGCCAGGTTCGGCGTGCCGCCCAGAATAAACAGGTTCACGGAATATAGCCCGCTCATGACCAGGATGCCGGCCAGTATGGGATAGATGCCGGCTTTGGTCTGCAAAAGCCCGGTGACAGATCCCGCCAGCATGCCGCAAAGAAGCGCGGCCAAAAGGCCGGGGAGGGGATGGCCGGCGGCGGTCAATACCGCCGATACGGCCATCCCCAAAGTGAAGCTTCCGTCGGTTGTCAGATCAGGGGTGTTGAGGATGCGGAACGCAACGTAAACGCCCACCGCCAGCACGGCATATAACAGTCCCTGGTGGACGGCTCCCATCAGTTGGTTCAAGGCAATCCTCCTTTCGGAAACATCTTTATTCCACGACCACAGAGCTGTCCAGCACTTCCTGCGGCACGGTCACGCCGATTAAATCGGCAGTGGTCTTGTTGATGACGGTGGTGAACTTATCCACCACCACGGCGGGGATCTGGGCAATAGGCGTTCCCGTCAGATGCTTGTGCGCCATATCGGCCACGATGGCGCCGATCTCCGGGTCGCTAATTGAAATGGTGGCAAAGGCGCCGGAATTCACCATTACGGCGGAGGAACCGTATACCGGAATCTTTGCGTCCTTTGCCACCTGGGAAATGACTTCCATGGCATCCTGGATCACGCTGTCGTTGGGGATGAAGAAACCGTCCACGCCCTGGTCCACCAGGGACAGCGCCGCCTCGTACACCTCGGTGCTGGCGGTGACCACGGCTTCCTTGTAGGTGTAGCCGTTGGCATCAAGATATGCTTTGGCATTATCAATGGTGGTAACGGAGTTCACCTGGCTGGTGCAGTAGATGAGTCCGTAATTCTTGACGTCTGGCGTCAGCTTCGCGGCCAGCTTGAAGTTTTCACTGATAGGGATGGCGTTGGATGCGCCGGTGGCGTTCTTGTCGGGCTTTTGCATATCGGCGATGACACCGGCCCCAATGGGGTTGGCCACGGAGATGAAGAATACCGGGATATCGCTTTGAAGGTTCACCACGGCCTGGGCAGCGGGGGTAGCGATGGCAACGATCAGGTCCACCTTTTCATCCACCACGCCCTGGGCAATGGTGTACAGGCTGCTCATATCGCCAGATGCATTTTTCTCCAGGAAGACCACTTTATCCTCCGTATAGCCAAGTTCCTGCATGCGGGCGATAAAGCCTTCCCGCATGTCTTTGAAAGCGCCGTTTTCCACCAGCTGGACGATGGCCACCTTGAGCGGTTCTTCGGCAAGGGCGCAGGAGGTTGTGAATAGTACGAGTACCAGAGCGGCGGCGAGGGCGAGAATTTTTTTCATGGTGATTCTCCTTCCGATCATTCTTTTTAGGGTACCCGACATACCAATGAAAAACATTAATGCATCCAAAGCTGTGAGAGATTTTTGTGTAGTACAAGGAGTCGGAGCGACGCGTAGCAGCGCTACGTGGAGCGGAGGACGACGCAGTAATACGCAAAAAGATCCACAGCGACGATGCGTTAAGGTTTTGAATTGGTATCAGTTGCAATGTCGGAAAATCGCTGCCAGGGCCGGGTACGCATCCGCCTAATAAAAAAACACCTGTCCTTGATCAAGGACAGATGCGAAACATCTGCGGTACCACCTTGTTTGGCGGCTAAGCCGCCCGGCTCGTTGGAGTGCCGACACACCCCTCTCCCTTTCACGCTGGAGCTGCGTCACGGAATACTCGGCTCTCGCCTTTCCCCGTGCCCTCCGTGGTCCATTTGCCGCCCCGCCTTCTACCGGGCTTCCACCTGCCCCGGCTCTCTGTAAGCGCGCCTGCGGTTTGATCTCCACATCTGCGGTTTATGGGTGTATTAAATCACATGCAGCTTTTTCTGTCAAGCAGAAATTTTGTTTTGTGGCTTTTCATCTACAGAAAAAGCATAGCAGTGGAGATGGCGGCAATCGAGGGCTAGTATCGCTATGCGTTCGTCCCTCCTTTGCCCCACCCCTTCGCCATCTGTCATCCTGAGGGCTCTACCCGAAGGATTTTGTTTTTGGAGCGTTTTTGCGGTAAAAGATCCTTCGGGCAGAGCCCTCAGGATGACAGACGATGTTACTTGGCTTATGAATAGCAGCGGCTTTGTAACGAAACGATTCATTTGGGGCGAAAATATTCGGCCTACGACGCCGTATGCATGTTGGCTTCTCTGCCAGGGAAGTAATACCCATTCATGTAAAGCCGTAGGGGCGATTATCAATCGCCCGCCAAGTGACATATACTGACCGCAACATACGGGCGATTGATAATGCGAATCAAGGGTTAAAAATGGAAAGCGAGCAAGCATAAAGCAGTGGCGAGTCTGCCAAAGAGATGCAAGAGCAAACCCTTGAAGGAGCGAACCTTGGAGGCGGCCTGAATGCCGGTCTTCTCATGGAGCCAGTTGAAAAAGCTTTCGATAGGCTGGCGGGCACGAGAAACA
>JAEZQK010000012.1 GCA_023413135.1 Bacillota bacterium | reverse complement strand
TGATCCGGCACTTGGACGGTGCGCCCTACATTACCCCAACCTTTGTTCCTGAGCACCTGTGGGTGCAGGAGAAGGACGCGAAATACTGGCCCGAAAGGAAGGATGGCTGAATGGAACGCATCCGTTTGACCATGGCTCAAGCCCTTGTGCGCTTTTTGGATCAGCAATATGTGGAACTGGACGGCGTAGAAACCAAGTTTGTGAATAGCATTTTCGGCGTGTTCGGCCACGGCTGTGTGGTAGGCGTAGGCCAGGCACTTTCCCAGGGCGGCCACGGCATCCGCTTTTTGCAGGGCAAGAACGAGCAGAACATGGCCCTTGCCGCCATGGCCTTTGCCAAGCAGAAGAACCGCCGGGAGATCATTCCCTGCGTTTCCAGCATCGGCCCCGGCGCCATGAACATGGTCACCGCCGCCGGCTGCGCCACAGCCAACCGCATTCCCCTGCTGCTTTTGCCCGGCGATACCTTCGCCAGCCGCCAGCCCGACCCGGTTTTGCAGCAGGCGGAGTTTTTCGACAGCTTTGCTAACACCGTTACTGATGCATTCCGTGGCGTGTGCCGCTATTGGGACCGCATCCAGCGGCCGGAGCAGCTCATGACCGCCGCTATTCATGCCATGCGGGTACTCACCGACCCGGCGGATACAGGCGCGGTATGCCTGGCCATGCCCCAGGATGTGGAGGGCGAGGCCTACGATTATCCTGTGGAATTCTTCAAGCGCCGCGTCTGGCACATGGACCGGCGGCCCCTCACCGCGGCACAGCTTGGCCGGGTGCTTGGCTTGATCAAAAGCGCCAAACGCCCCTTGGTTATTTGCGGCGGCGGCGTGCGCTACAGCGAGGCCGGAGAGGCCTTGAAAGCCTTCTGCGAACAGTCCAATATTCCCTTTGGCGAAACCCAGGCGGGCAAGGGCGTGCTGCCCTGGAACCATCGTCTCAACCTGGGCGGCATCGGCGTTACCGGCGGAAAGGCTGCCAATGTGATCGCCAAAACGGCGGATCTAATCATTGCCGTAGGTACCCGCCTCACCGACTTCACCACATGTTCCAAATGGCTCTTTCCGGAAAATGCCCGGGTGTTGTCCATCAACATCTGCCCCTTTGACGCGGTGAAAATGAACGGCGAGCCCATCATTGCCGACGCCAGGGAAGCATTAACGGCCTTAACGAAGGCTCTTTCCGGCTACCAGACAGCCTACGGCCAAGATATTGCAAAGGCCAAAGCCGACTGGGATGATATCGTGGACGGCTTCTATGATCAGGACCTGCCTGAGGGCCTTTCCCAAACCCGCGCACTGGGGGAAATCAACCGCTTCATAGCGCCTTCCGATATCGCGGTAGGCTCCGCCGGCAGCCTGCCCGGCGACATGCAGCGGCTGTGGCGGTCCGGCGATCCCGGCACATACCACATGGAATACGGTTTCTCTAACATGGGATACGAAATCAACGGCGCGGTAGGCGTCAAGCTGGCCTGCCCCGGCAAGGAGGTGTACGCCTTCTTTGGCGACGGCACATACCTGATGGCCCACAGCGAAATGGTCACCGCGCTGCAGGAGGGCGTCAAAGTCCACTTCTGCCTGTTCGACAACGCCGGCTGGGGCTGCATTGAAAACCTGCAAAACAACCAGGGCAACGACACCTTCGGCACGGTGTTCCGGTACCGGGATGCAAAGACTGGCGAGCTGAACGGTCCTGTCATGCAGATGGATTTTGCCAAAAGCGCCGAAGCCTATGGCTTGAAAGCTTATACCGTACGGACGGTGCAGGAGCTTCGCGCCGCGCTAAAGGACGCAAAAAACCAAGAGAAGCCTGTCCTGTACGACATCAAGGTGCTTCCCGGCAGCATGACCCCCGGCTTTGAAGGCTGGTGGCGTGTGGGCGTGGCGGAAGTATCCACCCAGGAAAGAGTGCAGGCGGCTTACGCGGCCATGCAGGAGCAAGTCAAAAAAGTAAGAGACATATAAGGGAAGGACGAAAGGGGTATCACCTATGCTGGACCCATTGAGAGTCAAGCTAGCCATTGCGCCCATCGGCTGGACCAACGATGATCTGCCCGATCTGGGGGGCGAAAACACCTTTGAGCAATGCATCAGCGAAATGGCGCTGGCCGGGTTCACCGGCAGCGAGATCGGCAACAAATATCCCAAGGACCCGGCAGTTTTGAAGCACTACCTGGACGTGCGCGGGCTGCAAATCTGCAACGCCTGGTTTTCCAGCCTGTTTACTTCCGAGCCTTCAAATGTGACGGAGGAAGCATTCATCGCGCACCGGGACCGGCTCAATGCCCTGGGGGCCAAGATCGTCGGCGCCAGCGAGCAAGGCAACTCCATCCAGGGCAAGCCACTTAATATCTTCGGGCCGGATAAGCCCGTATACACCAAGGAGCAATGGAAAGTAGTCACGCAAGGGTACAACAAGCTGGGCCGCCTGGCCCGTGATGCGGGCATGACGCTCACGATCCACCACCACATGGGCACCGGCATTCAAACGGCAGAGGAAATCGATACCCTCATGTCCATGACCGATCCCGACCTTGTGTATCTGCTGTTTGACTCCGGCCACCTGACCTTTGCGGGTATCGATCCCCTGCCCATCCTGAAAAAGTACGTGTACCGCATCCGCCACGTGCATTTGAAGGATGTGCGCCAGAGCATCCGTGTGAAGGCGGAAAAGGAAGGCTGGAGCTTTTTAACCGCCGTTCGCGCCGGCGTATTCACCGTGCCGGGGGACGGGGATGTGGACTTTGCTCCCATCTTTGAGGTACTGGAGAAGGAACGTTACGAAGGCTGGGTTGTAGTGGAGGCCGAGCAGGACCCCGCCAAGGCTAATCCATTCGAATATGCAGTCAAAGCCCGCCACTACATCCGGGAAAAGACCGGGCTGTAAGGGGATACGGTTATAAAAATAGCGGGAAGCCGCTTTTTGAAAAAAGCGGCTTCCCGCACCCATCCCTGAAAAACTTCAAAGGGAATAGAATACACGTAATACCATTCCAAATCATTATTGCGTTGATGTCCGTATCCTTGGAGGAATCGGATCAATCCGCATGCAACCAGTAGGACGGGGGCGGGCGTTCGCCGCAAGTACCGGTGCCATGCGGCTTGCAAATATGCCTTTTGACGGCGGGAGCAAGCCCCCGCCCTACACCGTCAACGGTGCATAACTGGTGGCGACATGGAGGATAGTATCACGAAAATGGGCAAAACCTTGCCTACGCATATCCCGTATATCATCCATACCTGCCCATCAGGCAAAACCAAGCCCCGCCCGCTGTCATCCTGAGGGCCGTGCCCGAAGGATCTTGCTTCTGCATGAAAGTACAAGATCCTTCGCCGCTTCGCGCCTCAGGATGACAGCGGGTGGGGCTTGGTTCGTTTCCATCGGCGGGCACTAACCCTTATCCGCAATGATCTCAACGGTATATGGACTTCCGGCCTTGGTGGAAAATCGGTATACTTGCCCCTCCTCCACGGCTTCCACTGCGTTACCCATTTCATCCAAAATGCGCAGCCTTCCGCCGCCTGTGCCAAGCTTGAGTGCACAATCATTGCCGCAAATGGAATAAAGGCTGGCTCTCACAAGCCTTCCCTGCGCCCAGCTTGCATCCGCTCGGAACCCTCCCCTTGCTATAAGCCCCCGGAAAGAGCCATCTCTCCAGTCGGAAGGCAGCGCGGGCAGCAATTCGATCACGTCACCGTGGCTTTGCAGCAGCATTTCACAGACCCCGGCCACGTATCCGAAATTACCGTCGATCTGGAAGGGCGGATGGGTGCCCAAAAGGTTCGGATAGGTGCAGGTTCTCATCTGCCCCTGCAAAAGTTTGTAGGCGTGATCCCCATCCTGAAGCCTTGCCCACAAGCACATTTTCCAGGCCCGGCTCCAACCGGTGGATTCATCGCCGCGGCCAAGGAGCGTCACCCGGGCCGCCTGCATGTATTCAGGTGTATCGGAGTTGATCAAACACCCCGGATACAGCGCCACCAAATGGGACACATGCCGGTGGGTATCCTTGGGGTCATCAATGTCCTCTTTCCATTCCTGCAGTTGGCCCCACCGGCCTATGCGCAGCGGCGGTGAAAGCTTCATCAGCGCAGATTTTAATTCATCCTGCAGCTCCATGTCCATATCCAGCAGCCGGGCAGCCTCCGCCGTTGCGGAAAAGAGGAAGAATGCAAGCTGCTGGTCCATGGCGCACCCGATCTCGCAGTCGCCATGCTCCGGCGAAAAGGACGGGGAGGATACCAGCGTTCCATCCTGATCCACAGACAGAAAATCAAGCCAGAACCATGCCGCCCCTTTGAGCAGAGGATATATCTTTTGAAGGTCCTCCGCCTTCCGGTTGAACAAATACTTCTCCCACAGGTTCATAGCGATGAAGGCGTTGCTGTTGGGCGCCCAGCCCCAGGTATACGCCCAGCCGGGGGCGGTAAACCCAAATGGGTTGTTCATGGTATTTACAGCCCAGCCACGTTCCGATCCAAAATGGGCTTTCACAGTAACCTTCCCCGGTTCCACCAGGCTTTGCACATAGTCTACCAGGCAGTCGCTGCATTCGGTCAGCGCTGCCACCTCCGCAGGCCAGTAATTCATTTGGATGTTGATGTTAAAGTGGTAATCCCCGCACCAGGCCGGCTCGTTGGACTCATTCCACACGCCCTGCAGGTTGGCGGGCAATGTGCCGGGCCGGGAAGAGGCGATGAGCAGATATCTTCCATAGTGGAACAACAATGTTTCCAGCCCGTGATTCGGCGCTTTGCGGTAGCGTCCTAAAAGCTCGTCCGTAGGGCAATCTATTGAAGCCTCTTCCGAGAGCGTTATTTCAGCCCTGTGGTACAACTCCCGGTGATCTTCCTGATGGCGCTGCAAAAGTGCCTGCCAGCCAAGGGCTGTTGCGCGGGAAATGCGTTCGGAAATCTCCTTGTGGGGATGTTCTCCCCGGTAATGGGGATATACATTTTCATAATCGGTACCCAGGCCCAGCAAAAGAACGACCTCACGGGCATCTTGGATTTTGATACCCCGCTCCGCCCTGGAAATCAGCCCGTCATGGAAGGCCACGGCCAGCTGCGCTTCATACTGCAGGCCGTTGTCCGGGACCCGGCCGTTCATTAAAATCACGCTTCCTGAAACAGCGGTATTTGCATCCGGCTGCCCGGGGGAAAGCTCCGCCTCCATGGTGAAGGTTCCCGGCGTCTCGGCCATGATGCGCACAGCCATCACCCGGTCTGGATAGCTGCAAAAGGCCTCCCGCACCAAACCGACATCCCTTGCCCGGTAATGAACGGAAGAAAGCGCCGCGTCCAAATCGAGGCAGCGCATATACTCACCAAATTCATTATGGCCCGGAAAATGCAAAAGCAACTCTCCGAAGTTTTGATAGCAGCCAAAGCCGTTCTGCTCCCCGGTAAGGTGCCCGTTGGCCAAACGCATGGCGCCTGCCTTATCGCCATTTAAGAGCAGCTCGCGAATCTGCGCAAGATGCTCCGCCGCGCCCGGTCGGTTGCCGGAATGATACCCTTCCTTGGACCCCGGTCCGCCGCTCCACAGCGTCTTTTCGTTGAACTGGATACGCTCCGTGGGCACGGTGCCATAGACCATGCCGCCCATAAATCCATTGCCGATGGGCAGCGCCTGCGTTTCCCACACGGAAGGCTGCCCTTGATTACCAAGCTCGCTGACAGGCAGTGCTCCCGGATGCCCGGCAGGCTGCCGGTACCACAAAAGATGTGTGTTCATTTTCTCCTCACTTTACCGGCAGAGGTGGCGCATATACCGACAGAATGACTTCGTCCATAGGCAGGTCCAGGGAACGATCCGAAGTATGTTCCTTGAGAGTGGGCACAAAGGTGCGATAGCTGAACAGATCCCTGGGCTGGGGATTTTTCCTGTACTCGCTGGGCGTCATTCCCGTAAGGCGCTTGAATTCCTTGGCGAAATAAAACTGGTTGGTATACCCCACCGATTCTGAAATTTCCAGCACCGACTGGGAACTTAGCTGCAGCCGCATGCAAGCCTTATCGATCCTGTAATAGATCAAATACTGCTTGGGCGATATCTTCAATGTGTTGTTGAAGATCACGTACAAGTGCTTTTTGGAGATGCCCAGGGCGTTGGCGATATCCTCCACGGAGATGTTGCGGGTGTAATTGTGCTCAATGAAATCCACCGCCTTGACAGCAAAAAAGTCGGCGTTGTCCACATAGCTGTCGCTCTGCTTGGTGGGATTCACATCCAGCAGATAGCTGAAAATATCATACAGGGTGGACATCATGCGGCAGTAGCGGTTGGGCAGCTTGTGGGCCGCCAGATACAGCCTTTGGAACTTCTCCCCCACCATCCCTTCGCCATCGGAAAACACCGGTTTTGTGCGGGTGATGTTTGCACGGTTCAGATAGTTTTCCACCGTGTACCCGGAAAAGCAGAGCCAGGTGACCAAAAGGGGCTCGGCGTCCGCGTTTTCCAGTTCGTACGAAAGGTCGGGAAAGGAGAAAAAGCCGTTTGACGCACTCAGCTTATAGGCAAGGCTGTTGGACTCCAAAAGAGCGGAGCCCCGGTTTACATACACAAGGGTAAAGGTATCGGTAGCCTTGATGGACAAAATACCCCCTGGGGGAATTTCATTGCTGCCGCACTGGTACAAATTGAACGTAAGGTTCAGGTGCGACTTGCTGCTGATATGAATCGTCCCGTTTTTGATAGGCGCATCGTCCATGTAAGCCGCCTCCTATAATGGTCAAAATGCCACGCTCCCGGCATTTGAAGCAGCACGGATGCGCCGGTTTTTGATTTGCAGCTCCAACTGGTGAATGAGTTCCGGTATCTCACCGGGGGTGGCCACCACATAATCCGGCATTTCTTCCTCTGCCGCCGGCTGCATCACGTACCGGGGGCTGAAGCTTAAAAGAATAGAGGTGATCCCCATCCTGTTGGCGCCCAGCACATCCCTTTTCAGGTTGTTGCCGATCATCACAATACGGTCGGTATCGCCTTGCGTCAGCTTCATCTGTTTCATGGCCGTTTGAAACATGCGCCCGTCAGGCTTGCAGACGCCCACCTCTTCAGAGATAATCCAAGTTTCGAATATATGAGAAAGCTCAAATTCCCGAAAGATATTGCGGAAAGAAGCCGCTCTTCCGTCGGCCACCAGGGCCAGACGGTATCCTTCATTATACAGCTGCAAGAGCATTTCCCCCGCACCGGGAATAAAGTCCGCTTTCAGTACATCACCGTTGTCCGCAAATATTTGCGTGGATTCATCCACAATCGTATCGCCGCAGTCTATAAACACAATCAGTTCTCTATCCATTCCCATTGTATCCTATCCGCCGCAGCCTGTCATCCCATGCGGCTCATTTTCTTCCTGCACTCACGCCGTGGCGGAGGTTGTAATGCCCTTCAAGGAAAGCTCCCCGCTCCGGTGGCAGGCCACGAACCTTTGGCCATCCGCTTGCGCAAGCTCCGTTTCACGCTCCTTGCAAGGCTGAATGCAGTACCGGCACCTGGTATGGAAATAACAGCCGGATGGTGCATTGGCGGGGTTGGGGATCTCCCCTTCCAGGGGAATGCGCTGCATGGTTACGGTAGGGTCGGCCACCGGCACGGCGGAAAGCAGCGCCTCGGTATAGGGATGCAGGGGTTTTTGAAATAACTGCTCCGTGGAGGCGTATTCCACGATCTTGCCAAGATACATCACACCCACCTTGTCGGAAATGTGCTCCACCACAGACAGGTCATGGCTGATGAAAATGTAGGTGAGGTTCATTTCCTCCTGCAAGTCTTCTAAAAGGTTCACCACCTGCGCCTGAACGGAAACATCCAGCGCCGATACCGCCTCGTCGCAAACGATCAGCCGGGGATAAAGTACCAGCGCCCTGGCGATGCCGATGCGCTGGCGCTGCCCGCCGGAGAAGGCGTGGGGGTAGCGCTTTAAGTAGCTGGGATTCAGCCCTACCTTGGCAGCCATGGATGTCACCCGTTCTTCCATTTCCTTTTTGGGCATGCCGGGGAAGTTGGCCCGCAAGGGCTCGGAGATGATGTCATACACCGTCATCCTGGGGTCCAAAGAGGAATAGGGGTCCTGAAAGATCATTTGCACTTCCTTGCGGATTAACTTCAATTGCTTTTTTGTAATATGCTGCAGGTCGTATTCCACCCCGTCCGCAGCCTTATACAGCACCTTGCCGGAAGTGGCATTGTAGGCGTGCACGATGCAGCGGCCAAGGGTCGTCTTGCCGCAGCCCGATTCGCCTACGATGCCCACCGTTTCCCCCGCGTTCACGGTGAAGCTGACGTTGTTTACAGCCTTCACATGGGCCTTGCCGGAGGAAAACACCATATTCAGCCCTTCCACCTTCAGGATTGCATCAGGCATTGCGCTTCCTCCTCCCCGTTTGCGGCTCTTTTCTCTTCCCAGGGCTTATAGCAAGCTGCGTAGTGGTTCTCGCCCACCCGGGCAAGCCGGGGCTCCCTGGCGGAGCAAACTTCCGTGTCCTTATACGCGCACCTGTCGTAAAAGGAGCACCGGTCGATGAGATTCATGGCCAGGGGCACATGGCCCTTGATGGAAAAGAGCCGTTCCTTTCCCCCGCCGATCTTGTGCACCGAGCCGATCAGCCCCCTGGTATAGGGGTGAACGGGGTTTTTGAAAATTTCCGTCGTTGGCCCTGCCTCAATGATGCGTCCCAGATACATCACCGCCACCCGGTCGCACAACTGCGCCACGGTGCCCAGGTCGTGGGTGATGTACAGGATGGACATTCCATAATCCTTTTGCAGTTGCTTGAGCAGGTCCAGTATCTGCGCCTGGATGGTTACATCCAGCGCCGTGGTGGGCTCGTCGGCAATCAAAATGCGGGGGCTGCATATTAGAGCCATGGCGATCAAGGCCCGTTGCAGCATGCCGCCGGAAAATTCATGGGGATGCTGGTCAAACCGCTTTTCCGGATTGGCGATCCCCACTTTTTTCATGGCGTCCAGCACAAGTTTTCTGGCTTCCATTTTGCTTTTATTTAGATGGATGCGTGCGCTCTCAGCCAATTGCCCGCCCACCGTATATAGGGGCGAAAAGGCGCTCATTGGCTCCTGAAAGATCATGGCAATGCTCTTGCCCCGGATGTCCCGTATTTCCCTGCCGCCAAACTTCATGGTCAAAAGATCGCGTGTCTTCCCTTTTTCATCCGTAAACGCGATCTTGCCCGTGGTTTTGCAGTTTTTGCTGTTGATGCCAAGTACCGCCTTGCACGTCAGGCTTTTTCCGCACCCGGATTCGCCCACCAGCCCCAGCGTTTCGTTGGCATGCAGCGTAAAATCCACACCCCTGACCGGCGTGAGGAGGCCCTCATCCAGCTTGATGCTGATTTGAAGGTCCGATACCGTGAGCACCGTCTGCCCCGTTTCCTTCATCATCCTCACACCTCACTTATACGGGTCGGCGGCATCCCGAAGGCCGTCGCCAAGGAAGTTGAACGCCAGCACCGCCAGGCCCACAAACAAAAGCGGGATCAGCTTCCAGGGGCAGTTGGCAATGTTGCCGATGCTCTGGCACTCCTGCAAAAGCACGCCCCAACTGGTGGCCGGCGCCCGCATGCCAAGCCCAAGGAAGCTCATGGAGGTTTCGCCCAGGATCATGTGGGGTACCCCTAATGTGAGGCTTACGATCAGGTAGCTCATGAAGCCCGGCACCAGATGGCGGCGGATGATGGCCGCGTCCGACACGCCGGACAGCCTGGCCGCCATGATGAAATCCTCTTTTTTCAGCGACAGGAACTTGGAACGTACGGTGCGGGCAAGGCCCGGCCAACTGAGCAAGCTCATGATGATGGTGATGAACAAAAATACCTGCTGTACCGGGATGCCCGCCGGTATGGCGGCGGAAAGGGCCATCCATAGTGGCAGCGTGGGGAAAGAGGACAGCACCTCAATGATCCGCTGGATGATGATGTCCACAATGCCGCCATAGTAGCCCGATATGCTGCCGATGATTACCGCCAGCACAAAGGAGATCAGCGTCCCGAGCAGCGGCACGGTAAGGGATATCTGGCTGCCCAGGAGCACGCGGGAATAAAGATCGCGGCCCAGCTTATCCCCGCCGAACAAAAGCACCTGCGTGGGATCCTTTCCCTTGGGAAGGCCGGTATTGTCCACATCAAACAAATGGATGTCGCTTGGGATAAAGCCCAGCAGCTTATAGGAAGCGCCCTTCACGAAGAATTTCAAAGGATAGGGCTGGGACGTATCTTCCTTGAAAATCTTATTTTCGAACATGTCCCGTTCCACCGTAAACCGGTACACGAAGGGACCCAGGTATTCTCCGTTGTGATAGAAATGAATTTTAGTGGGCGGCGCGTTGGAGTAGGTTCCGGAATAATCCTCCAGGCCCTTGGGCGAAAGGAAAGGGGCAAAGAGGGCACCCAAGTACAAAACCCCAAGCACCACAAAGCTGATCACCGCCAGCTTATGCCGGAGGAGCTTCCGGCCCATCAGCTTCCATTGGGAGGATAGATAATATTTCTCCTGTTTCCTTCTTTTCTTTTCCAGCGCCCGCCGCTCTTTATCGGTCAGGGCAGCCTCCGCGTGCGACACGGCTGCGTCGTTCAGACTCATTTTTGCCTCTCCTCCAACAGCTTGATGCGCGGATCGAGCACCGCAAGGAGCAGATCGGAAATCAGGTTGCCGATGACGACCAGTATCGCCGAAATCAGCAAAATGCCGCCCGAAAGGTAAATATCCTGTGTTTGCAAAGCTTTCAAAAGCACCGGCCCCAATGTGGGCAGCATCAAAACGATGGCTGTGATGGTGCTGCCGTTGAAGATGCCGGAAATCATGCCGCCAAGGCCGCTGACGATGGGATTTAAAACGGCCCGCATCTGGTATTTTAAGGTGATGGCGCCTTCGCTGACGCCCTTGGCCCGGATAGCCAGCACATAAGGCTGGCCCTGTTCATCCAGCATCTGCGCCCGGATGGAACGTATCAGGCCGCAGGTGCCGCTGGTGCCGATGACGAGTATGGGGATCAGCATTCGTTTCCCCCATTCCAGAAATGTCGCAAAGGAGGTAATGCCATATTCGGGCAGACCCATCAGCGGGTCGCCGAAAAGCTTATAGGAAGCATACATCAATAAAATAGCAAATAGAAAGTTGGGGATAGCCATGCCGATAAAACCGATGAAGGTGAACAGGTAATCTCCGATGGAATATTGGTGCTTGGCCGAATAGATGGCAATGGGGATGGACAAAAGGTATGTAAAGACCATGGTGCAAATGGAAAGGGTCAAGGTGATGCCAAGCGTCTCGCCAATTTTTACGAGAATGTCCTGACTATAGTAGAACGAAGTGCCCCAGTCCCCCGTCAGGATGCCGCCCAGCCAGGCAAAATACTGCACCATAAAAGGCCGGTTGACGCCATACGTTTCCTTCAGGATCTGTATCTCCGCCTCCGTTACCCGCTCGCCCTCGGAAATCGCCTTGGCGACCAGCGTGTCCACATAATCCCCTGGCGGTAATTGGATCACGAAAAACACCACAAACGTGATCAGCAGCAGGGTAATGGCCGCCAGCATCAAGCGCTTTAAGATGTATCTCCCTTTTTCCATCCTTGTGCCCCCCTCCAAACTGCGTGTAACACACGAACCATGCGGCCATTGCTGGTCGCATGGTCCGTGTATGACACTGGGAACATCCCTGAGAAAACGACCTCATCATTTCCTCAAAAAACATTATTGCTCAATCCACCACTGTTCCGGACGGCCCAGGCCCAGGAAGCGGAACTCATCCACGCTCAGCAGGCCTTCCTTGAAGTTATGGAGCTTGTTGCCCACCAGGTTGCGGGAAGGCAGCGGCGCCAGGTAGCCGATGAGCCATACGTTTTCCTTGTGCAGGTTGTAGATCTCCTGTACGCACTCCGCAACGATCTTGTCGCGGTCGGGGCCGGCGGCGGCCTTCATGCGGTCATAGGCTTCGACCAGCTTCAAAACATCGCCGGTGGGCGCAACGCCGCCGTTGGCTTCGCTCTTGCCATCCTCATACCACTTGCCGAAGGCGGAGTGCCAGAAGGCCACGTTCCGCATGGGTACGATGGAGTCGGGCCTAAGGGCGGGGGTGGAAACGCTGGTCACTTCAATGGAAGCTTCCACATCGTTGGAGAGCATGGTGGTGCGGGAATCGGCATCCACCTTGTCGCTGAGCTTCACTCCGATGGCCTTGTAAGCGGACTGCAGAAGGGATACAAAGTCGCCGTACAGGGACGGATCCTTGATTGTGAGAATGATCTCAACATCCTTGTCGGTGCCCTTCATCTTGCGGTAGGTTCCATCTTTTAAATCCCAGGGCTCGGTGATCTCGTCCATCAGGGTATTGGCCTTGGCAACATCGTATTCCGTCCATTTGGCGGACCATTCGGCATCATATCCAATCAGGCCTTCGCCCACGGATGCCTGCCAGGGGCGGGAGACGCCGTTGCGCAGCGTTTCGTTGAGCAGGTTGCGGTCCACGCAGATGCTCAGCGCCTCGCGGAAGCGCTTGTCCTGGAACAGGGCACGCTTGTCAAGGTCTTTCACAGTCAGGTTCAGCTGGATGTTTTCATCGGTTGACCAGCCTGCGGAAGCCCAGGGCCTCAAAGTGTGGGTATCCTTCAAAGCAGTGGCGACCACGGCGAAATCAAGGGGATCGATGATATCAAACTCGCCGGCGCTGGCAGCCAGGGTGATCTGATCCTGTTCGTTGATGATTTTGTACTTCACACTGTCCAGGTAAGGCAGTTGACGGCCTTCGCTGTCGGTCTTCCAGAAGTAGGGGTTGCGGACCAGCTCATAGGTCTCGCCCACAACGTTCCAGTTATCCTTCACGGCGATGAAGCTGCGCAACTGGGGAACGATGGCGTAATCCCAGTGATAGTAGCCGATGGCCTTGCTCATGGTGGAATAGGAATCCCACTGCTTGCCGAAATCCTTGTTGGCATTGCTGAGGGCCTGCTCTTGGGTGATTAGGGGGAAGGTGGCATCATCCGCCACGCCATCCTTGCGGGCTACGTAGTTTACATAGAAATGCTTGGGCAGGAACATCCACTTGTTGTCCACCGCCACATCCTGGGCGAAGGAGGGCTTGGGATTAACAAAGGTCACGGTGAACTCATAGTCGCTTACCTTTTTAAATTCGGCCCAGCTCTTCTTGCCGTCTTTCGTTACCTGGTAGCAGTTGTAGGGCTTGGAGGTGTATGCGCTGTAGTATCCCGGCGCATCGGCAGCCACCGCGGTACGGTCTTCATTCAAAGCCGGGGTGGACATATGGTTGTAATAGAAGATCACGTCATCGGCGGTGAAGGGATGGCCGTCGGACCATTTCATTCCTTCGCGCAGCTTGATGGTCCACACCGTGGAATCCTCGTTGGGAAAAAATTCCTTGCAGACGTTGGGTTCCACTTCGCCGGAGCCGTCCTGCTTGAAGCGGAACATGCTCTGCTCGCTGATGTAGCCCCAGGCGCTCCAGCGGCCGTTGTCGTTGGATTGCATTGTGATGCTGCCGCCATATTGGCCCAGGGATACCACATCGGGCTCCACCATCACGTCGGCTGCCACCGGCAAGCGTTCCTCAAGCGGCGGCAGCTTGCCCGCGGCAACCTGCTCGCTAAAGATAGGGGCTTCCTTTTGTGTGGTGTCGGGGCTGGCCGACGCCGCGGGTATGGCGGCCAGTGCCGTCAGCATCATCATGACGGCGAGCAACAGGGATACGTGCTTTTTCATGGTCTTCCTCCTATGCATATGTAGGTTTTTGAAACCGCCTGTCATATACGGAAGGCCTAAATGGTATATATTATCATACCAGCGGCCTATCCGGCCAACCGGCGCCTCCAGGAGCACTTTCATCTCTGCGGCCGGTTGCACACTTCATACTGCACACAAAACGAACATTGGAATGTTCTTTATGCACATAATATAACAGGATTCCATTTCCCTGCCCATATGCAATCGAACCGGGTGTATATACTTTTGTGCCGCGGGGCGGACAGTCAGCCATCTTATGTGCAGTATGTAGCGAGGGTCCGGCGGCAACCATTTCCAGCATAGCTCCACTTCACGAGGGCGCCGTATACGATTTCCATGAATTTTGTAAGCTGTGGCGCAGATTACATATAAACAGCTGACATAGGGACCATCAACAAAGTCAAGCAAATCTTTGGGGATGCATTGAAGGGGTGGAACCCCTTCAATTGTAATCGTGTCGCCCGGCTTTGCCGGGTGCGCGGGTCGCTTGCGGAGCAAGCTTTCCTTACACTTTTTGCCGACCGTGAACGAAGTGAACAGGCAAAAAGTGCAACACCGTCAAAATAGGCACTATTTTGACGGCCTGGGCATAAGGATATTTACACGCCGGGACATGTCATGTTATACTTTGGCACATTGATTCGAAAGAACCGCCTTATTGCTTTGGCAAAGAAATCGAGGGAATTCCTGTGAGCATTCAAAAAGTGCACGTGGTATTCAAAACGCATCTGGACATTGGCTTTACAGACCTTTCCCAGTCCGTTGTGGCGCATTATCTCCATACATATATTCCCGCGGCCATGGAATGCGCGTCGTCTGTCAACCGGACGGACCGCCCGCCCCTATTCGTTTGGACGGTGGGCTCTTACCTGATCGACCTGGCGCTGCGGACCTACCCAAAGGAAAAGCGGGACGCGCTGGATGCGGCCATACGCAAGGGCTATATCACCTATCACGCCCTGCCCTTCACCACCCACTCGGAATTGTGTGACGGGACGCTGCTTAAGACCGGGCTGAACATTACGGCCCGGCTGGACAAAACGTATGGCCGGAAAACCATCGCGGCCAAAATGTCGGATGTGCCGGGCCATACCATCGGTATCGTCGCGCCCATGGCGGAAAGCGGCATCGAGTACCTGCACATTGGCATCAACAGCGTTGCGCGCATGCCCAAGGTGCCGCCGCTGTTTGTGTGGCAAAACAGCTCAGGCCAATCCATCATCGTCAATTACTGCCGAAGCTACGGCGGCGTCACCGAAGTTCAGGGCCATGATGAGGCGCTTTACTTCATGCACAGCCAGGACAACATGGGGCCTCCCTCCATGGAGCACTTGCAGCATGAGTTTGACGAGCTCCGCAAGAAATATCCCGGCGCCGAGATATGCGCTTCCACCCTGGATGCCTTCGCCGCCGGTTTACGGCGCGTCCGGGAAAAGCTTCCCGTCATTACGGAAGAAATCGGCGATACCTGGATCCACGGCACAGGCACCGATCCCAAAAAGGTAGCGGCGCTCCGGGCGCTTGTACGCCTGGACAGCGCCTGGATGAAGGACGGCACCTGGGCAAGACATAATCTTACGCTGGAGGATGGGCGCGATGCCCGCTCTGCCTTTCTGGAGGAGCTGCTGCTGGTCTGCGAGCATACCTGGGGCCTGGATGCAAAAAAGTATCTGACCGATTTCAAAAACTGGAACAGGAGCGATTTTGACAAAGCGAGAAAGCGCGACCGGCTGGAAGATGCCTATGGGCAGGTACCCGGCTGTGAAGACTTTTTTGCCTTTGCGAAAGAGGAATTCCATCAACAGCATCCGTCTTCCGTAACCTGGGACACCCGGTCTTATTCCTTCTTCGAGTCCTCCCATGAGGAGCAGAGGCAGTACTTGACCCGGGCGGCAAATCTTTTGCCGGAGCCATTGAAGGAAAAGGCCCTGGCGGTGATTTCGCACCCTGAAGGCGAAACGCCGTATGCGCCTGTTGATGCTGAAATACCGCTTCCCCAAGGCCCCGTTAAAGAGGCGCGGTTAAGTGGGATCAGACTCCTGTATCAGCCGGACGGAAGCATTGCGCTCTCGCCCGATGGCAGCGCTGATTTCCAGCTTTCCATCGGCGCGGCGGAATATCAGGAAGTGGGGCAGTGTTCCTATCAAACCCTTGCCGGACAGTTTCTCTGCGATATGGATACAAACAAAAACTGGGCTGTGCCGGACAACTGCAAGCCAGGCCTGGAATTCAGCGACGCGCCTTTTATCAGCGTAACCCATAGGCCGGAAATGGACGCGGCGCTGCATGCAGGCGGCGGGGCGCTTTGCTGGAAGGGCACGTATCCCTTATCTTTAGGAGTGCTCGCCGGCTGCCCCGCAACCTTTGAAGCTTCCCTCCGCCCCCTTGCGCAAGGGAAGCTGCTCCTGACTGTATGGCTCAGGGACAAGCCCGCCAACCGCAAGCCGGAGGCGCTGTTCCTGCCCCTGGCATTTCCGTCATCGGCCAAATTGCAGCTTGAAAAGGTAGGCACCTGGGTTTCCCCCGAACATGTGACAGAGGGCGGAAACGAGCGCTGCCACGCGGTGCAGCGCATCCGCATGGATGCGCCCGGCGGGGACAGTTGGCTTCTTGAACCGCTGGACACTCCGCTTTTGGCTGTCGGCAAACCTGATCTCCTGGACTTTTCCAAACCTGACCGGTGGGACAGGCTTTATTTGGCCCTTTACAACAACCTGTGGGGCACCAATTTTAAGATGTGGTACGAGGAGAATATCCTTTGCCGGGTGATGATCACTTACGAGAGGAGAAGGGCTTTATGATTTTAACCTATTATGGCACGGGCGCGGCGGAGGCGATACCCGCCCTGTACTGCTCCTGTACAATCTGCGAAAACGCCAGGAAAGAGGGCGGCAGGGAGATCCGTTCCAGGCATCTGACCACGGTGGACAGGGATATCCAGTTTGACCTTTCCCCGGACTTTTTCTATCACATCACCTCTTTGGGCATGGAGCCCCGCGCCATAAAACACCTGGTGGTGACTCACGCCCACGGGGACCATTTCGCGCCAGACCCTTTGAATCTGCGCCGATCTCCCTTTGCCTTGACAGAAGTCGCGCCCCTAAACCTGATCTGCAACGAGACGGTAGCCAGGCAGGCGGAAGCCGCCATGGAAAAAGGATTCTCGGGAAGCGGTGTCAATCTTACCATAATCAGGCCTTATGCGCCCATGGCGCTGGATGGGGAAACCACCCTCACCGCGCTGCCGGCCCATCACGCCCCGGAGGCCGGCGGCGGATACATCTATCTGCTTTCGCGTAAGGGAAAACAACTGCTGTACGCACACGACACCGGAATTTTTACAGACGATGTGTTTGATTTTCTGGCCGGACGCATGCTGGATGCCGTATCCCTGGACTGCACCGGAGCCTACAAGGGCGCCGGCGAGCATCATATGCACATCCCCGGCTGCGAAAAGGTGGCCGGCCGCCTGATGGAAAGCGGCGCGCTGAAAAAGGATGCCACGGTGATTTTGAGCCACTTCTCCCACGGCGGTGGCGCGACCCAGGCCGACATGGAAAAGGAAGCCCAATTACGGGGCTGGATCTCGGCTTTTGACGGGATGGTTGTGGAGATTTGATGCGGGAAGTCTGATAGCATGGCGATCATCTATTCTCAAGTCGCCCACTTTTCATGCCGCTCCGCTGAAGGATCCATACGGAAGGCGGTAGATATGACGATGTTGTTAGCGCTCCCGAGATGTAAACAAAGTGCAAGTATAGCAGCCGACAGGCGCCAACAGCCTGCCGCTGCTTTTTTCTTTTACCGCTCCTCAATCACCAAATCGTACCATGCCTCCTGGGCAATTTTCGCGGCATAGCTCCCCGCCGGGGCATGGATGGTAACATCGCTTGGATCGCTGTGCGCGTTGAGAATCAGATTCGCCCAAATATCCATGTACTGAAGGGAAGCGGGCAAGTACAGATCGGTAAGGCCATGCACGCCAACAAAAACCTCATCCTGAATTGAGATCACCCCTTCCGGGATTTTCAGCGTACCGGAAAGCCCCGACCAGCGGAAAGCGCCTACTTCAATGATGGCCAGCGACGATGGAATATTCACCGTCGTCAAATGGGAGCAGTTTTCAAACGCGCTGGTCCCAATCACTTTAACGCCATCGGGAATATATACGCTTTGAAGGGTTTCGCAGTTTTCAAACGCGCCGCCATCAATCACCTGAAGGCCGTCCGGCAGGATCACATGCCTGATATACCTGGTGCCTTGATGAAAGGCACCAAAGCTAACCTCTCTGGTGCCAGGCGGCACAGTATAGGTATCCCCCAGCCGGGCGAAGGGATAAAAGAGAAGCTTTGTTCCATCCTTGGAAAACAGCACGCCGTCTATGGAACGGAACAGGGGATTTTGTTCGGAAACCTGGATGCGTTCCAGTGTCGGGAAAGAGAAGAAGGGGTCAAAAGAATCAAAAGTAGAGGGCAGCACCAGGGCTTTGAGATCATCTGCCATGGTAAAAGGGCCGTTGGCCACAAAACGGGCTGTTCCTTCCGGAAGGGCGTATTCTGTCTGAGTGCGTCCATGGGGATACAAGATCAGCGTATCCAACTTCTTGTTGAAAAGCACGCCGTCGATGTCGGCAAAATCGGGATGATCCCGGGAAACAACAAAATTGTGAACGTTAGCCAGCGCTTCTTCCCCTGGCATTATGTTCAGCGAAGCGGGAAGATAAAGGGTCTCAAGGGACGTGGCGTATTGAAGCCCGCAGTCTATGACGATTTGTTCCGTCCCTTCAGGAATCCTGTATTCCTTGTCTCCTTTCCCCGCGGGATACAGCAAAAGCCGCTTCCCATCCTTGGAAAATAGGACACCGTCTATGCTTTTAAAGCTTGCGTGATCCGGCGGCGCCTGTATGCTCCTAAGCTGAGCAAGGCCTATAAGCGCCCCAAGCTCTTCTGCCGAAGCAGGCAGCACAACGGCTCTTGCGTTTTGGGGGATCACATCGTACATTTCCGCTGAGTTGTACCAGCCAGGGGATTTGGACCCTTCCCGGTAAAGCTTCACTACGCCCTTGGGAACCGTGTATGACTGCAAGGCTGCCTGGCCCGTGCCGGCAATATCCGAGGCCGGAACGAAACCCCGAAGCGGCGTGCCTTTATCATATGCCGCCTGTACGTAGGCCCAGGCATTATTAAGCGTGCCCAGCAGCAGCACGCCCTTTTGGCCAGCCTTCAGGGACAAAAGCGCTTCCCGGGAAGCGTTGGGGTCGTCGGTCAGAAACGTATCCCGCAATACGCTAGCAGCCTCCGCTTGGCCTTTGAGGTTGACGGGCGGCAGCAGCCTCATATCCATGTATCTTTTCGGCAGGGTTATGAGCGGGATATAGCCAAAGCACAGCTTGTCCTTGGAAACGGCATACTGGATCAGCACCCAACCGTGGTCCGCGCCGTAGAGTAGCAGCTTTTCCCCGGTGCTCACCAACGCCGTACCGTTACCTGCTCGCAAATATTCTCTGCCCGGCCCCGTGTAAACGGCATACTTGCTGCCTGGTTCAAAACCCACGGCTTGTGCCTTGAGCGCAATGCCGCCGGCGGTTGTCAACTCATCCCTCGGGAGAGCCGGGTTATCCCTGGCCATGTCATCCACTTTCAGCGCCTTTAACCGGTCAGGGTCCACCATAACCTTCCAGTCTAAGACCTGTTCCAACTGCTCCCAACTATAGTCCCTTGTCACTTCCATGTCAAAGATCACTGAGCCGTCAGCACGGACGCCAAACCCGCCTTCTATTTCCGCGATCTTTGTCCAGCCTTCCGCTTCCTTGCGCAGGCTGCCGTTTGCGATAACCTTGCCGTCCCCCGTAAGCGCACCAAGTTCCCAGCCTTCGCTTTCAAGCTCGATGACGCCGGCAAAGATGTTTCTGTCCATCTCCTTCCATACCGGGTCTTCGGCATAAACGCCGGGTTCATCTTCGATACAGGTGGTGAATTGAACCGTGCCGTCGTTCTTGAGCACATACAGATGGTCTTCCGTATCGTACAACTGCCGAACATCCTGCAATCCGCTTACATTAACGCCCGCTACATGCGGCACACCGCTTACATCCACTGCGCACGGCAGGTGAAACACAAGGCCGTCTGTCCAGGCAATATCCTGCCAGCTTTCCACTTCCGATTTGTACCTGGATGGCCTGTTGATAGTACTGAGCACCTTTCCTTCCCGTGTCAGGCCGAAGCTGTATCGAAAAGATGCCGCCACCATGACGATATCCTTCCACCCCTGTACGTTGCACTGGCCATCGCTGTTGTCACCGGCAGCGTACACGGTGCCATCCTTTTTCAACCCAAGGGTATGGTTATAACCGGCAGATACGGCAACTACATCCCGCCATGCACCGGTATCACACTGGCCATATGAATTTTCGCCTATAGCTTTCACCGTGCCATCCGACTGCACGGCCACGATAAAATCTAATCCCTCGGCGATATGCTTGCCCTGCCTTGGCTGGGCAAAGGCGTGGGCGGCAAGCGCCGGAAGGAGAAGAAGGGCAAGCAGCATCAGGACAAGAAGCTTCTTCATGCGTGTTTCCTCCATGGCGGAATTGTGCTTTAAGCGGCTGCATACGGAACGGATGATTATTTTGTTGATACCGGCAGAGTGTCCGGGTCCACCATCGCCTTCCAGGTGCTGATTTCGGCCTGCTGCTCGGGGGGATACATATTCACCAATTCTGCCTTCATGATGATAGAACCGTCTGACCTTACCCCGAATCCTCCCTCAATTTCAACTATATCCTCCCAACCTTCAAAAGAGAGGAAACCAATCACTGTCCCATTTTGTTTCAAGCCGATCAATGCATGAAAGCTGTAATCGAGCTCAACGATATCCGACCACTTTTCCCGGTCCATTTCCTTGGGCGTTTGATCCCTTTCGTTAAATTTGATATATTGAACCGTGCCGTCGCTTTTCAAAATGTAAACGCATCTATCAGATTTTTCGTATACCTGCACGGCATCCTTGGCCCAACCGAGATTTGCCAACACCACATGCGGTATCCCGTCTTTGTCGATAAAGCCTGTGTTGTACCATACGAGCCCATCCATCCAGACGATGTCCTTCAAGCTTTCTCTTTCTGCTTTTTCAAATGAAGAACTATCATACGTGCACATCACTATTCCGTCCCTGGTAAAGCCATAGCTGCGCTCTTCGGAAGCAGCGATCATCACAATGTCTTCCCATTCTTCCACATTGCATTGCCCAAGCTCATTATTGCCTGTGGCATATACAGTACCGTCACTTTTCAGCCCCAAGGTATAATCGATGCCTGCCGCCACCGCCACAACATTCTTCCATTCAGATGTGTTGCATTGGCCGCAGGTATTGTCGCCTGCTGCTTTCACCGAGCCATCCGCTTGAATTGCCGCAATATGCAAACCTCCTTCAGCAATATGCTTACCCTGTGCACTTCGGGCGGAGGCGGGCACCTGGAAGCCGACAAGACAGGTACACAGTAAAAAAATACAAAGCTTTTCATGCGCGTTTCCTCCGGGATAAATTTGTATGATGGTCGGTCCTATCCCATTTAAGGGGCAGCCGTCGGGACGGCAGTTGCCGGTAGGGTATTAGGGTCCACCATAACCTTCCAGGTGGCCAGCTCACTCATTTCCTCAGGGGTATAAATATCACTGAAAAGCCAGGAGCAAAGAATGGTTCCATCACTTCTTACGCCAAGGAAATATTCAATTTCCACAACATCCTGCCATCCTGCATAATTGGGTACTGCAGATGTCGAGTCAACCTCTCCATTACCCCGAAGAGCTACAATACAAGAGTTAACACTGTCAAGCTCGCGCACGTCCGTCCACTCATCCTCGTAGTGTTTCGAAATTTTCTCATAATCATCATAGCATGTCACATATTCAACCGTTCCATCTTTCAACAGCACATCGATTTCATCTATTATCCGGTAAACCTGTACAGCATCATGAAACCGGCTCAGATCCATCTCAAGACTATACAGTTTTCCATCCCGGTCAATGGCATAAAGGCTATCGTCTTCATCCGATACATCGATCCATACTATATTTGCCCACTTCTTCCATGCCCCGCTTTTCTTGGTTGTACGGCGTGTTGTTGAAACGATGGTGCCGTCCTTTTTTAGTCCATAGCTGCTCTTATTCCCGGCTGCGACCATTACAATATCCATCCATTTTTCAACATTGCACTGGCCATATTTGTTATCTCCTGTAGCATATACGGTTCCATCTGCCTTCAACCCAAGCACATGATTGGACCCGGCGTAAACCTGTATCACATTCTCCCATGCGGATGTATCACATCTTTTATCCAAAGCCTTCACTGTACCATCCGCCTGAATGGCCACTACATTCCCATAGCCCATGGAAATATGCCTGCTTATGCTGCCTTCCGCTACTGCGGCATTGCATATGCAGGCCATCGTGAACAAGATCAAAAGAAACTTTTTCATTTGCGCTTCTCCTTTTTCAATGGAATGTCCTTGTTTGGTGTTAGACGGTTGCTGTCAGGATCTTTTTGATCGCCATAATCCACATAATCCAAAGCGCACCAGTATGTAAAATATTCCTTTGCCGTGTCGTAGTCCCGAATCCTGATCTCTTTTCTATTTTTTCCATCCGATGGATTGTTATAGCTATCAACCTCTTTAACCTTTTCATCTGTCGGATTCTTTCCATAACGCTTGCCGGTGATATCAACAACTACATCGTAATAAGTTATAATTGTTTTTACTATTTTGCCTGCTTCGTCATACTCATATTTCACATCCGCTCGTTTATACTCACTCAGATCAAGTTTTGGGTCGCCGTTATACTCAACGGAAAAATCAGTATAATAAGTGGCGATATGCGATTTTTTGCCATCCACCAATTGCATGCCGTCGAATTTTAACAATAATTTATCATTCCATAACCCTTTGTAAGCAGCGTTTTCATAAAGATTGCTAACTTCTGTTTCAATGATATTCTCGTCTTGCAACCGGAAATACATAGAAGACGAATACCAAAGTATCGCTGGAAGCCTTGTCATGCCAACACATTCTGTTTTCTTCCCTGTTCTATCCAAACCTCCTCCCGCATACGTGAATCCCTCTTGGATCATTCGTGCCTGGACCTGCTTGAGGTAATTTAAGGGCATCAACGTGTATTCATTTACATCTGGATAAACACCCTTATTTAAAAGATAATTACCCTTGTCCGAAAACTGAATTTCGAATTTAGGTATTGGCTCAATAACTGATGGTACCGTGGGCACATAATCTCTAAGGTCAATATTTGTATCCTTTAGAAAAACTTCTTCATCAGGAACCCCGTTTGCGCTGTCCGATTTCTTTTGCTGTTCCTGGTAAGCGCCTGGTTCATTGTATGGAGAAGCTCCATTTGCATACCCCGTATCCGTCACCGCTCCCGCCGAGGCCAGCGCTCGGATAGGCCCATTCTCCGGGCCCTGCAGGGTCATTTCGGCATCGGGTTCCAATTGTTGCCTGCCTTCCTTAATTATACCGCTTTCATTGCTTTTCGCAAGAAGTGGTGCCCGTTCAGAGGCCAAATCCACACTTTGCAGAGGCGTTAGCCCGTCCCATCTCCGATGGGCATTGCTTTGCCCCCCAACTTGTTCCTTCCGCCTGGCCCGTTCTTCTGCCAGCTTAAGGCGCATCTCCCCCAGCTTCTCTCTGGCTTGAGCCTCCACGTTTGCCATATCCTGCTTCTGAGCACCGTTCAGCTTCTGCCGGGCGTCTGTCAGCGCCTGTTGGCTGCGTGTAACCGCCTGTTGCGCCTTCCTGCGTGCATCAGTAGCTTTTTGAAAGCTATAAACGGCGGCTATCACCCCATCCGTGGCGCCCGTGTCGGCCATGTTCTGTTTAAAACGCGCCTGGGCAGCGGCCATTGCGTTACGCGCGCCCTGTTCTCTTTGGATGGCACGGTTCAAGTCAGATTTCGACTGATCCAATATCCGTTCAGCCGTTTTTACACCCTGCTCCAAGCCGGACCGGTCTCCCAGCGCTCCCCCATCCGTCAATTCAGCCTTCAGCGCAAGCAAAGCCTGCTGCCCCGCCCGTTTGGTGGCATTTTGCATGAGGTACGGATTCTGCATGTCCTGGGCAACGGCGTTTGCCTGGGCAAGGATGGCGTCCTGGTTCAGCGCCACGGTGCGCATATTCTCTTCCGCCACAATCACCGCCTTGGCATGGCTGGGAAGGGAAATAATCAGCGCCGCTTCCGCCCCACGGCCTGACTGTATCAGGTTGCCGATGTAATGGACGCCGGCCATGCCCCACCGATCCCGGGCAATATCCAGGTTGTGGGAAGTGGATGCGGCAATCGTCACCGCATCATCCAAATCGGGATTGCCTATATCAACGCCGGTGCTTTTCAATGCATTGGATGTGGCTTGAACCAAGACGTTCCCCACTATGTCCTCCGCCCCGGATGCCTTCCCCGCCATGGCCTCCCGAAGCTGCATCAGCCGGAACAAGGTCTGCGCCGTGAAAAGGTCAAGCTCATCTTCGGACACAAAAGCTTCCAAAACCTGCCTAAGCGCCGCGCCGTCCATCCTTGCGACAGTGGACAACGCCATGGTTATGCCTGTGCCATCAGCGTTTGTGTTTTGTGCATTCACCGCGTCATTGAAAAAGGATGCGATTTGGGAAATGAAATCCTTGTTCATGCCGAGCACCGTATGCGCCATCTGCTCATACCTAGCCTTTTCCTCCGGATTGATGGCCGTGCCGCCGGTTTCCGCTTTGGCGGCGTCCACGATCATGCCTGCCGCCATGGCAACGGCGACTTCGTTGGCGGCAAGGGCATCCATGCCGGCGGCCGGACCCTTTTGCAGCACGTTCAGGATGTCGTTGTATCTGTCCATATCCTCCGGCCTGAACCATGTATGTTTGTTCCAGGCAACGGCAGCCCCCTTATCCCAAATCGCTCTTGCGGGCGGTCAGGCTTTTGGGGGCAACGGTGTTTTGCAGCGCGTTCCCTTCCGCCGCGATCACCGCTTTCTTTTCATTTTGAGAAGCGGCGGTAAGGTCCGCACCGTTCTTTGTGCTGCCCTTGCGCTTGTTCAGTATATAAGCCTTTTCGTTGACCTTGGCGGCGATATCCTCATACCGGTACGCCAAGGGCCGGGTAAGCATCGCAAGATCACCGCCCAAGCGGCCCTCATCCATCCCGCGCAGGGCGGGATATTCTTTCAGGATATCCTGCAAAACAGCGCCGGGGGCAACCGTTTCCGCTGTGGCATACCAATCAAAGCGGGCTTCGATCTCTTTATTGAGATCATCAAGCTCCGCTTCCGCCTGCCGGGTGAACTGCTCCGCATCGTATACCTTCCGGTACATCCGTTTTGATTTTTCATCATCGGAACTCAATATGCCGCGGTTCTTATCCAACCAGCCCTGATTGAACGTGCTGACGTCAAAGTATTCCGCCGCGTCATCCACCGTGCTGCCAAGAGCATAGGGATTGTACGCTTTGCTGGCCGGGTCCAGCCTGGCCTTCACATCCGGATCGGCCTTATACTGATTCCCCTTGCCCAGGGCATACTGCATGGCGTCCACTGTATGACTCCCGCTGCTCTCCCCGTTGCGCGCGGCCCAAAGCATGCCGTATACCGTATCCTCGTTGAACTCCACGCTTCGGTTGAGGAGGATAGGCTTCCCCCCTTCCTTGCCTTGTTGCATCCGGAGCAGGGTGGGGTACTTTTTCCAGTCGACGCGGTTCAATATCTCCCCGTCTGAATAGTTTCTGTCCCCGCGTTTGGCCCAGTAGCCGATCTCCCGGTTCAAATTTGCAAGCTCCGCCTCCGCCTTTTCGGTCTGCTCTTCCACGTCCCGCAGCTTGGTGTAATAATACGCCGCTGCCTCTGTAGGGTTGCTGTCGCTAATGGTGGCCAGGGGCACGCCGTTCATCGTGGTTCGGGCATACGGTTTCAGCCATGCGTATCTGCCGAAGAAATCCTTGCCGATCTTTGTTGTATCAACCCCCAGCCGGCTCAGTTCCCTGATCGGCGTACTGTTGGTGGGTTGAAGGTAGGGGGAATAATACGGGCTGGACGCATCCCGGGTGCTGGCCGCAATACGTTGAAGGAGCTTGCGCCTTAATTCCCCGTCCTTTTCAGACGCCGCATAAGCGGCTGCCAAGTCCCGGCTTAACGGGGGCAGCGCGGCCTTGGGCGTTTGGACGGGCTTTAAGGAAGCGTTGAAGGAAGGAGCATTGGGCTGTGCGGGCATAGCCGCCGTTTCCCGGACGGCGGTATTCTTTTGCTCCCTCTCCGTTAGTTCCATCGCAAAGGTCTTTGTTTTTTCAGGTACGGTCAAAGGCATGGGACGACCTCCTTGCTCGATTTTGTGATAATATAAGCACCAACAAAAAGGGCTACCCTGCCGGGCAGCCCTTTACGCTATGATGCTATCATATACAAAACCGGAAATGCAAGGAAATCAGTAATACTAATGGAAAAAATTATCGCGTCGATGGCCGTGAGAGATTTTTGTGCAATACAAGGAGGCTAAGCGAGGCGTAGCAGCGCTACGCTGAGCGGCAGACGACGCAGTAGAGCGCGAAAAGATCCACGGCAACGACGCGATAATTTTTGGAAGCAGTATAACTTGCCTGCAAATATTACAGCACGTTGGACGACGTGCACTCCACAAACACACTGTTGTCCTTGCGGCGGGTCAGCTTGGCCTTGTTGCCCTGGCCGTCGTCGATGGTCATCTTTTCCAGATCATACTGGGTCATAAAGGTCACGACGTCGCTTTCCACAAAGCCCACCCAGCTTCTGCGGTCCATCTGGGTCTTTTGCTGTTTTCCTTCCATCATTTCCTCAATGGTGAGCCTTTTGTTTTCTTCCATGCGCATATTCCTCCTTGATAAAGTGCCCAAACAGCATACCGCAATTTCAGGCCCGCCACAATAGCGCGGCCGATTTTTTTACAATCGGTGCAGGTGCTGTCGGATGATGTATTTATTTATACCCGCGGTATAACACATATTCCTGCATTTCCTTTTGGAATCCGGCGCTGTAAAGGGCATCTGCCGCTTCCGGCGGGTATTCCTTGAGCGTAAGCCTGGAAAGGGCCGGGAAGACGCGGCGCCCCGCGTAGTCCTGAACAAAGGCTTTCAGCGCATCAGGCAGCGAGGCATGGTCAAAGACCCGCAGCGTCTTTCCCTGGCGCTCAAACACCGCCACCGGGAGGCCTGCGCGCAGCGCCACCGCATTGCCCGGCAGGTTCATAAACGACCTGTCGGGCATGGGAGCAAGGTATTTGCCAAAGGGCTGCATGGGGTCCACCGCCGATAACCAAACGATATCATCCGCCGGCTGCTCCAGCGATTGCATGACCCCCAGGAAATCGCTGTCCCTTATAAACTGCATGCCGGACAGCCCTTCGATAAAGTACCCCCGCCGCACGCGGCCGGTATACTCCCACAGCCGCAAAAGCTTCACGGCCTCCTCCCAGTTAAGCCCTTGGGCCGTCTCCCGGCATAGCAGGATGGTCCTGTCAAATGCCCGCTCCAGCTTAAGTTCCATGGAAAGGTCTTTGAGCGGGCGCATCAGCTCCCACCGGCCGGAGGTAGCGGCCATCACGCGGGCATTCACCCGCCGTCTGACAGTTACCTGGGCGTTTTGCTCGCCGCTAAGCCACTGGCGGATGGGCACAAAGCTGTCCGCCCTGATTAGCCCCTTTTCGGCCAATTTCAGCAGCGTATCCTGTACGGCTCCATCGCCTAAAAGGGAGGACAGGCTGTGGGAAAAGCTGGCGCCCCTTTTTTGAAGCGTTTCGAAAAGAAGCCTTTCCCGGCCCTCAAGCGATGCGCCCAGTTGCATGACATCGGCGTCCCAGTCGGTATCCTCGTACAAATGAAAGCAAAGCTCCGCCTCCGAAGTCATGCGCCAGAACAGATGGCCTTGCGAAAGCACCGAATCCAGAAGCTCCGGGCGGTAGCCGCTCACCCGTGTTGGCAGCAGTATGCTTTCCCACCAATTGGGCGGGAAGGCAACGCCGCAAAGGGCCTTGAGCGCCGATTCCAACTGCTCCCTGGGCGGGGCCGGCCGTTGCACGCGGCTTACCAGCAGCGCAGCGTACCGCTCCGGGGGCAGCGTCCTGATCTGCTTGCGGCGCATGATCACCGTCTCACGGACGGCCTTGTCAAACAACTGCGCGTGATAATACAGCCCCTGGTATTCCACCGCGCTGCCGCCCTGGCACAAGCCGGCCAGCACTTCATGGGCCGCTTCCTCCGGGAAGCTGTAGCGCTGGGCGACCTGTTCTTTATCCTGGGGGCCGCGGTAGCGCAAAAGCCTTCTTAAGATGTGCGCCCGGGCCTCCCTATCCCCGCCTTGAAGCGCGGCCTCGTATTCCCCGGCATGCTCCGCCGCGATCCAAAGCCCCGGCTCGATATATTTTGCCTGCTCCCTTTGCTCCAGCGTCTCCAGCCATTCGGGGGGCACATCCAGCTCCCCCGCTATCAGGTCGCCTTCGATCATCAAAAGCGTGTGCAGCTGCATTTCGTTTTCGGGCAGGCGCGCCCGCTCCCCTGCTTGATGAAGCTGCTTGGGATCAGGCGAGATGGATTGTGCCTTATTCAGCGCTTCCTCCACCGCAACATATACGCCCGATGGCGTAGGCGCGTATTCGTATACCATGGAGGCTTCCGTCTGCCGCCGCAGTGTCAGCGACATGGGGGACGGCGTTTCCGGATACAGCTCCGCCACCCTTATATCCCCCGACCGGATGGCGTTCAAGATCTGCTCCACACCATCAACATCCCAGTAATCCTCCAAGCATTCCCGCTTGGTTTCCCGCACCAGGGGGTGATGTTCGCTGGTAACAAGCGCATCCAGCATTTGGGCGCTTCGCATCCGCTGCACCCACAGCGGCTGGCGCCCGGCGTTTTTAAGGCCCATCATCAGCGCACGGGCCGCATTGTACCGGAAAGCCATGTTGTATACCGGCGTCACAGGCAATACCGCCTGAAGGACAGCCCCGGCCGTCTCGGGGGAAATGGCCTGCAGAAGCCTTTCGGGCAGCAGCCTGTCCTCGTAGGGGAAGAGCAAAAAGCCGTCGTCGTCGGCCACGAAATTGATGTTCATGCCGGTTTGGCGCTTTGCGGTTTCCATGACGAGGATGCCAAGCGGCTCGTTCACGCGCCGGCCAAAGATGGAGTGCACCATCATTTGCGGATTTCCGGCCTCGTCCCGGTAATGCTCGATCAAAATAGTACGGTCGTCCGGCAGCGTGCCGGTGGCACCGGTTTGGCGCTTGACAAATTCCCCGGCACCCTGGGCCGCCGCTTCATCCAGCCCCAGGGCGTATAGTTCGTTCATCAGTGTTCCCGCTTCGCCGGCCCTGGATAACCTTCGCAAAATTTCTCCGAAGGCAAAGCCCGTTTTCATGCTTCGGCCCTTGATATCCCCTTTCCAGAAGGGCACCCTTGCCCCCGATGCGGCGGCGGGTACAACCGTTACCGTATCCTTTTGTATCCGCGCGATCTGCCAGGCAAAGGAACCAAGAAGGAACCTGTCGCCCACCCGGCTTTCATACACGAATTCCTCGTCCAGCTCCCCCACCTTCACGCCGCTTTCCGTTTTGGCGGCATATAGTCCCTTGTCGGGGATGGTACCCCCGGCGGACACTGCCAGCATGCGGCTGTAGGGGTCCTGATCCACCTTATCATGGATGCGGTCGTACAGCACCCTGGGCCGCACGGGGATATCCCTGTCATGCTCGTAGTCTCCGGCAAGCATGCACAGCACCTCCCGCACGTCTTGAAGCGTCACCTCACGGAAGGGATAGGCCCGGGGCAGGACAGCCATGACCTCCTCCAGGCCGTAGCCTGCGACTGCCGCCATGGAAACAAGGTGCTGGGCCAATACATCCAAGCACAGCCTGGGCGGCTGTGAATGCTCCACACCGCCTTTTCGCACCACCTCCGCCGTAAGGCCGCTGAACAGGCTCTCCACCGGCATGCGGGGAAAGATGTACATGGTGCTGACCCTGTTGGGGTTGTGCCCGGCCCGGCCCAGCCGCTGCATGGTGCTGGATATGGTGCGGGGGCAGCCGACTTGAAACACCTGGTCGATCTCCCCCACATCGATGCCCAGCTCCATGGAGGACGTGGCGCAAAGCAGGCGTAATTGGCCTGCGCGCAGCGCCATCTCCACCTCCAGCCGCTGCTCCTTGGAAAGGCTTCCGTGATGGGTTCTGGCAAAGCCTTCGCCGCCCAGCTCGTTCACGTAATAGGCCAGCTTTTCGGCATAGGCCCGGCCCTCCGCAAAAGCGATGACGCTGCGGGCCTCCTGGCAATGCTCATAGACCGACTTTGCGATCTCCTGCCAGGCGGCATCCTTCTTGATTTCGTTCGTATCCCTTATGGGGCTGGTGATGATGAGGCTGACTTCCTTGCGCATTTTCGGTGCGGCGATGGCAGCCTTATCGGGTGAAAGATACGCCGCGGCCTTGTCCAATGGCTCGATGGTGGCGGACAGGCCGATGCGCTGGAGCGGCGCAGCGCAAAGCTTGTCCAGCCTGGCGATGGACAGCATCAGGTGCGCGCCGCGCTTGGTATCGATCAGTGCATGCAGTTCGTCGATGATGATCCACTTGGCCGGGCGCAGCACGGACTGGCCCGATTTGCTTGTCAGCATCAGAAACAATGATTCCGGCGTGGTGATCAATATGTGCGGCGGCTTTTTCACCATCCTCTGGCGCTCGCTTTGCAGCGTATCCCCTGTGCGTATAGCCACATCCAAAAGGGCAACGTTGGCAAAGATATCGTGAAGCAGCGTTTCCTGTGCGATGCCCTCCAGCGGGCGGCGCAGGTTTTCCCGGATGTCGCCGGCCAGGGATTTTAGTGGCGACACATAGATCAGTTGAAGCTCCTGCCTGAGCGTGCCGTTTCTCGCTTCCCGCATAAGCCTGTCGATGAACACCAGAAAAGCAGACAGCGTTTTGCCGGTGCCGGTGGGGGCGGATACCAGCGTATGCTCCCCGTTGGCGATCAGCGGCCAGGCCGCCTGCTGCACCAGCGTCGGCGCGCCGACACAGCGCGTAAACCATTTTTCGGTGATCGGGTCAAACAATTCCAGTGCGTTCATCATGATCAGGCTCCCATCCACATAGCACAGCCGTCACCTTTAGGGGCTGCGCTTAAACAGATCCATAATCCTTTCATTTTCTTCATCGGCTTGACTTTTTCCTCCAGTTAAGAGTGTGCATATGGTATACGCCGGGCATTCGGCCAAAGCAGATTTTACAAGCCCGCAAGCCTGCAGCAATAGACACAAATTCCCAAGAATGGTATACTTAAACAAAGAATGTGCGGAGGTACCATCCATGAGGCAATTGATGAAAATTATGCTGGCGCTGCTGCTTACCATGGTCTTGCTGGCTGCTGTACCGGCGCAGGCAGAGCAGAACAACATCCTGCTCTTTGACGGAAAGCTTACGCAATGGGGCATGGATTATCGCCAGCAGGTGGCGGCCATTGGCGATACGCTTTACGTTGCAAGGTCCTCCGGGCTGTACGCCTATCGCATGGGAGACGACGCGCCCAAGCAGTTGATGGATTTTTCCAAGACGGATCCCACCGGGGCCTCATTGCAGGAATCCGGAAGCAGGCCGGCCGCCGGCTGGCTGTTTTCCGGCGGCGGCAAGCTGTATTCGCTGGACTTGTTCGGCGGCACGCTATGGCGTTTTGATCAGGACGCGGCAGCCTTCGTCAA
>JAEZQK010000109.1 GCA_023413135.1 Bacillota bacterium | reverse complement strand
CATTCAGGGTGCTCCTTATAAACACTTTTTTCAATATCAAGTGATGCTCTTGTCGCATCCTTTTTATCAACAGTAACTCTGTATGGATTAAACCAAGCATGAAATTCCAGATTTCGTTTATGTGCTTCTTCAATTGCAAAAGCTAATGGATCAAATCCAGGATCCTTTCCAAAAGTTCCTGTTAGATATCTTGACCACGGTACAATATCGGATTTGTAAAACGCATCTGCCTCAGGACCCACCTGAAAGAACACCGCATTCATATTCATCTCAACTACTTTATCTAAAATTTCAATAAGTTCATCCTTGCTCTTTTGTATCCGCTCGTCATCATTTGCTATTTTCCTTGTGTCACTTGAAGGCCAATCAAGATTTGCTACAGTACTAATCTAGGTTCCTCTTAGCTCCCTTTTGACTACAGGTGTTTCATTAGGTATAAAACTTGAATAGGCATCCCAAGGATTTGTGGCAGCAAATATATTTTCAGGCAAAACGGAAACCACAATTACAGCAGTAATTAAAGCTGCAAAAAACAACCTTACACTCTTTTTATCAAACATTTCGATCCCCCCATATAATTTCTATACTATTATTTTGTTATGTATTTTCTCTTCATTCCTTAACTATTTCTAGTACTGTAACTTACATTTTATCATTTTTGCATTATAACTGGAACAACCACATTTTTCAAATATTCCAGCAATTTTTGAGTGCTTGCTCTATAAATGCACAGGATTATTCCAAAAGCCGAAGCTCCAAGACAGTTCGTTCCGCTACGTTATGCTTACCTCTAATTTATACAAAACTTATCAAACCTTCAAACTTCAGTTGTTTTGTCCTATCAGCTTAGCAATCAACCCTGTCCAGCCTGTTTGATGGCTTGCACCTATTCCTGCCCCATTATCGCCGTGGAAGTACTCGTAAAATAGAATCAAATCTCTCCAGGATGGATCTTTTTGAAATTTTTCCGTATCTCCATAAACAGGCCTTCTTCCATTCATGGATGGATCTTTTTGAAATATCCTAATGAGGCGTTTTGACAATTCTTCCGATACTTCCATCATATTCATCATTTTACCGGAACCTGTCGGACATTCAACCTTGAAACTGTCTCCATAATAATGATAAAATTCATGTAATGCTTCAATAATCATATAATTCAACGGAAACCATATAGGACCTCTCCAGTTTGAATTCCCACCAAACATTCCCGCAGTAGACTCAGCAGGTTGATATTTCATACTGTAATCTTTTCCGTGAACATTAATGCTAACAGGGCTATTCTCATGGTATTTTGAAAGCGATCTTATTCCATATGGACTTAAAAATTCATTTTCATCAAGCATTTTCTCCAAAATTTGTACAAGCCTTTCCTTTTCTACAAATGACAGGAAAACCCCCTTTGAGTCACGATTATATTCACCTTCAGATCCCTTAATGAAAACATTCTTATGGTTTGTTAAGTCAGGGCGGTTTTTCACATACCAGTTAAGTTGTGTCTTCAAATCCTGATGGTCAGCGCTACTTGAAAAATCAACAGTGGAATCTTTGAATAATTCTTCAAGTTCAAAGGACTCTACAGCCAAAAGTGGTATAAGACCGACCATTGAACGAACCTTTATTCTTTCTATCCTACCAGGCATCCTCATTATGTCATAATAGAATTTATCTGCTTCATCCCAAAGGTTTACTCCATCTCCACCTATGTGATTCATTGCGTCAGCGATATAAAAGAAGTGCTGCAAGAATTTACCTCCCCACTCCTTATATGAAGGATCTGACTTTGAAATCTCATATGAAATTTTAATCATATTAAGGCAATACATTCCCATCCATGCGGTTCCATCTGACTGCTCTATCAAAATATCTGGTATATCAGGCTGACTTCTATCAAACATCGAAATATTATCAAGCCCTAGAAATCCACCCTCAAATATGTTATTGCCATATGTATCTTTTCGGTTTACCCACCAGGTAAAATACAGCAAAAGCTTATTAAACATACGTTTTAAAAAGTCAATATCTTTATGACCATAGAGCATTTCTTCCGTTTTGTAAACCTCCCAGGCAGCCCAAGCTGTTACAGGTGGATTTACATCCCCAAAACCCCACTCATATGCTGGCATTTGTCCATTAGGGTGCATATACCATTCCTTAGTAAACAAATGCAGCTGCTGCTTCGCAAAATCAGGATCAACCAAACACAACGGAATTGTATGAAAAGCCAGGTCCCATGCTGCAAACCATGGATACTCCCACTTGTCTGGCATAGAAATAATATCTTTACAGTGAACATGCATCCATTCACTGTTTCTGCCTTTTTTTCTTTCTTCTGGCGGTTTAGGACATGCAGGATCTCCATTAAGCCACTGCTTAACAGAGTAATAGTAAAACTGTTTTGACCACAGCAAACCGGCAAATGCCTGCTTTTGTATGTTTTTAAGATCTTCAGTTATATCTGAAGGGCATACACAATCATAGAACTCATTCATTTCACTCTCTCGTACCCTAAACACTTCTTCAAAATCCGAACCAAACGGACTTGCCATGCCTTTCACGTCACTTAATCTTAGTCGTATGGTTTTTGTCTCACCGGGTTTAATGTTAAGCCTATAACTAAAGGAGGCCTTTGTTCCAAATTTAGCTGGGTTAACAGCCTCTTTAATCCCTTCAACTATGTATTTGTTTATTCCATCTTTGACGTAAGGATTAGCATTCGGCTTACCGAAAAGCTCCATATTTGTTTCATTATCTGTAAACAGAATTTCATCAGTTGCTTCACTATACAGCCATCTGCAACCAAGCTTTTTATGAACTGCTTCGAGTATATCAAAGCTTCCATCTGACTCTATTAATTTTATGGATGGCTTTGACTCCCAGAAATATCCCCATGACCAGGTATTCCTAAACCATAGAGTAGGTAAAATATAAACACTTTCAGCTTCTGGTCCGCGATTTACCACACTTATCTTTATCAGTATATCTTCAGGAGAGTTTTTGGCATATTCTAAAAAAACGTCAAAATAGCGGTTTTCATCAAATACCCCTGTATCTATCAATTCAAATTCACTTCCACCGCGTCCTTCAAGCTCACGCCTTCTTTTGTTCTCCTGAAC
>JAEZQK010000046.1 GCA_023413135.1 Bacillota bacterium | reverse complement strand
GGACAGTGGAAATATGGCCCATCGGCGGAGCTTGGTGGCCGGTTTTCTTGCGCCGTGAAACGTTTGAAGAGGTGGCACTTACGATCGTGCCCAGGGAAGATGCTGATGTGAAAGCGGAAGCCGGGCTTGCGGCGCTTCGTGCGCTTGCGCAAAAACTGGGCGCGGGTCATGAACCAGTTGACAAATGGGTAGATTATTGTATGATAGAAGGAAGGATGCTGGAAGCCACTGCCATTGCGGAAATCCTGGCGGACATTGCGCTTCCCAAGCCTTGGGAGGCGGGCGTAGCCCCATGAAAAACGCCTGCATCCGAAAGAATGGAGGAACGTTTTTTGCCCCCAACCAGGCAGGTTATGCTTTCGGTGGATACCCTGGATGACTATATGTCGCTTTTCGGCACAAACGATCAAAACGTGGCGCTTATCGAAACGGAGACGGGCGTTTCCATTTCCCTTCGCGGTACGGAATTATGCATCACGGGCGATCCCGCCCAGACGGAACTTGCCCAAATGGTGATTTTGAAACTGTTGGACATGCTTCGCAACCATGAGATCGTGGACCGCTCCCGCATCCGTTACGCCATTGCCTTGGCCCGGGACGGGAAAGTGGACATGATCGATGAAATATTGAAAGATGTTGTGGCCATTACCCACAGGGGAAAGCAGATCAAGTGCAAAACGCTGGGCCAGCGGGAATATGTGCGAATGGTGCGGGAAAACGTGCTTACCTTTGCAGTAGGCCCTGCCGGCACGGGGAAAACATACCTGGCCATGGCGCTGGCGGTGGTGGCGCTTAGGAACAAGGATATCGAGCGCATTGTGCTGACGCGGCCGGCGGTGGAGGCAGGGGAAAAGCTGGGCTTTCTGCCCGGCGACCTTACCCAGAAGGTGGACCCTTACCTGCGCCCGCTGTATGACGCGTTGTACGACCTGATGGGCGTCGACTCCTATCAAAAGCTGGTGGAGCGGGGCGTGGTGGAGGTGGCTCCCCTGGCTTACATGCGGGGCCGCACCCTAAGCGATTCTTTTATCATCCTGGATGAAGCGCAGAATACCACCTCCGAGCAGATGAAGATGTTTCTGACCCGTATGGGGTTCAATTCCCGGGTGGTGGTCACGGGTGATATCACGCAAACTGACCTGCCCTTCGGCAAGCGCTCCGGCCTCATCGAAGCGCTGGAGGTGCTTGAAAATACGCCCGGCATCGGCATTGCGCGGCTTGACTACCACGATGTGGTACGCCATGATCTTGTACAAGCCATCGTGCAGGCGTACGATGCGTATGAAAAGCGGGGGAAGGAGAAGTAACCATGATGGCCAAGCGGCAAAAAGGCCGAAAAAAAGGAGAGCGCATAAGCTTGACCCGGGTTTTGGCAGCAGTCAGTACCAATCGGGCCAAATGCGTTTTTGTGGCCATCCTGGGCACGGCTGCTTTGGCGGTTTTGTTCGGCACCGCCATCGCGCCGGAACGCTACAACCTGAAGGTGGGGTCCATCGCCTTTCAAACGATCACCGCATCCAAGGATGTGGTGGATGAGGCCACCACCAACCGCCGCAGGGAGGAAGCCGCCAAGCAGGTGGAACCATCCTATCATCCCAAGGATGGCGTCACGGACACGGTGATGAACGATCTGAGAAGCGTGTTCGAAGAGTTGCGCCGGGTGCAGCAATACGGCCAGACACTGCTTTCCGATACCCCCCAGCCGGAAGAAGGCGTCAGCACCACGGCCCGCCGCTATACGCAGGGTGAGCTTGACTACGCCAGGGATATGCTGACAAGTATCACCCTGGCAGATTATCAAATCGCTACGCTTTTGCAGACACCTGCAGAAAAGCTGGAGGAAGCATACAACGATGTTTCCGCCGCCGTGCGCAACACTATGAATACTACCGTCCGCGAGGGGCAGGTCAACGAATCTATCGCAACTATTCTGCAGATCGTGGGTTATAAAACGGATACCAGCCTTTTGCAAAACGTGATTTCTCCCTTGCTACGCAGAGTTATACAGCCCAACATGGTCATCGATGAGGAGGCCACTGCCATCGCCGAGGAAAACGCGCGCAAGGCTGTGGAGCCTGTGATGTACAATCAGGGGCAGAACATTGTGGTGGCCGGGGAGCGGATAAGCGCCAACCAGTTGGAGATGCTGCGAGCCCTGGGGCTCTTGGATGACAACAGCGTGGATGTGCCCATGTATCTTGGCGCTGCGCTTTTGATCGTGGCCATCATGTTTTTAACGCTGCTCCTGCTGGCGCTGATGAACGGTTCCCTGATGCAGGATGTCCGGAAGATGGTCGTGTTCATGCTGATATTGAGCCTTACGCTGGCGATCTGTATCGTGTTCGTAAAGGTCATGCGGGTGAGCGTCTACCTGTCGCCCGTGATCCTGGGTGCTCTGCTTTTGACGGGGCTTCTGGGCCCCCTGGCCGGCATAGCCGGGAACCTGGCGCTATCGGTGATCGTCAGTGCCTTATCGGCGGGCGGGAACAACGAATACGGCGCCATCATGATCCACATGCTGCTTAGCAACGTGGTGGGCGGTACCGTGGCGGTGATGGCGCTTAGGGGCAAATCCCACAGGGCACAGGCGCTGTTGTGCGGCATCTATGCGGCGCTGTCCAGCCTGGTGGTCATGATGGCAGTCGGCCTGATGACCAATAACGATTCACAGGCCGTTTTCATAAACGCATTGTGGAGCATGGGCGGTGCAGTGATCGCAGCGCTTTTGTGCATGGGCTTTCAGCCGCTTTTGGAGATCGTATTCAACTTGTCCACCCCCAGCAAGCTGATGGAGCTTGCCAACCCCAATCAGCCGTTATTGCGCAGGCTGCTAATAGAAGCGCCGGGCACCTACCATCATTCCATCATCGTGGCCAACCTGTCGGAAGCAGCGGCGGAGGCCATCGGGGCCAATCCCCTTCTGGCCAGGGTCGGCTCCTATTTTCATGACGTGGGCAAGCTCAAGCGCCCTCTGTATTTTAAGGAAAATCAAATGGGGGATAACCCCCATGACCATACGGACCCATACGTTTCTTCCGCCATCGTCACCGCCCACGCCAGGGACGGACTTCAAATGGCCAAGAAATATCGTCTGCCCTTGGAGATTGAAAAGATCATCATGGAGCATCATGGTGACACGCCGGTGATGTACTTTTACCACAAAGCGCTCCAGCAGGCGGGGGGCAATCCGGTAGACATCCAGGATTTCCGCTATGACGGTACCCGTCCCAGCATGAAGGAAAGCGCCATCGTCATGCTGGCCGATACCATCGAAGCTGCCGTGCGCTCCATGCCCGACCCTACGCCTAAGCGCATTGAGGAATTTATTGAGCAGCTGGTGCGGGGCAAGCTGGAGGATGGGCAGCTGAGCGATTCTCCGCTGACGTTGCGGGATATTGACAAGATTTGCGATGCTTTTACCACCGTGCTGATTGGCGTGTTCCACGAGCGCATCGAATATCCGGCGGTGGAAATTCAGAAAAAGGAACCGCCGGAGCCTGCCCGGCTGACGGAACCGGAACCTGCGCCTGCACCGCCTGCAGAAAAGGAGCCTAACGAGGAGCCGGCACCTGAAAAAGAGGAGAGTCCATCCATTTCTTTGCCGGAGGACGGCGGGGAAGCGGAGAACGCGCCAGGGGAAAAGGAAGATTTGGAGGAATAGGGTTGACTCTGTATTGGACGATACACGCCTGCAATATGCCCCGCCACTTGCCAAGCCTCATGCAGACTGCGGCGGATTGTGCTCTTATAGCGGAAGGCATAACACTTCCCTGCGGCATCGGCGTGCTCATGACAGATGACCATGAGATCCGTAAAATCAACTGGGAAATGCGAAACATCGACGTGGCGACGGATGTTTTGTCCTTCCCTACGGTGAATTACAGGCAGGGCAAAACGGCCGGGCAGTCCGGACACCTTTTAAAAAAGGAATATGACAGCGAGCTGGACGTGTGCTTCCTGGGTGATGTAATCCTTTCCGTGGATCATGTAAAGGCCCAGGCGGCGGAATATGGCCACAGCGAAGAACGGGAAGCGGCGTATTTGCTGGTGCATGGTATATGCCACCTGATGGGGTATGACCATAGCACAGAAGAAGAGCGGGCGGCGATGCGCGCCATGGAGGAAAAGGCTTTAAACATGATGAGCATGGGAAGAGAAGAAAAATTGGATCAGATATCAGATGAAGCGCTGCTTCAACTGGCGAGGAAGGCTATGGAGCGCTCCTATGCGCCATATTCCAAATTTCAGGTGGGAGCGTGCGTGCTCTGCGCCGACGGCCGAATATTTACAGGCTGCAACGTGGAAAATGCCTCCTTCGGCCTGACCAACTGTGCGGAGCGGACGGCTATCTTCAAGGCGGTGAGCGAGGGGGCAACAGAGTTTACCGCCATTGCCATCGCCGCCAACAGTGCGGCGCCCTGGCCCTGCGGCGCCTGCCGGCAGGTGCTCAATGAGTTCGCGCCCGATATCCGGGTGCTGGTAACCTGGGATGAAAATCAGGTTTCCAGCGCAAAGCTTATTGATCTATTGCCCCACGGTTTCGGTCCCAAGGAGCTGCCCAGGGAGTAACAGCAAGGAGACAATGTATTCATGGATAACAAGAAAGGCTTCCATTCCGGCTTTGTGGCCATTATCGGGCGGCCCAACGTGGGCAAATCCACCCTCATGAACGCCTTTGTGGGGGAAAAGGTGGCCATCGTATCCAACCGCCCCCAGACCACCCGCAACCGCATCATGGGCGTGATGACACGGGAGGATTGGCAGATCGTTTTTCTGGATACCCCCGGCATTCATACCCCCAGGACGAAGCTGGGGGAATACATGGTGCAGTCGGCCAGGGATGCCATGGAAGGCATGGATGTGCTGCTGGTACTGGTGGACGCTACGGCCGTGGGGCCAAAGGACAGGGATGTGGTCACTTCCCTGCGCGGTAAAAAGGTGCCCAAGGTGCTGGCGCTCAACAAGATCGACATAATCCCCAAGGAAAACCTGCTGGCATTGATGGCTTCCTTTTCCGAAGCCGGGTATGACGCCATCGTGCCCATCAGCGCGAAAAAAGAGGACGGGCTGGATGAACTGAAAAAGGTGCTGGTAGGCTATCTGCCGGAAGGGCCCAAGTACTTCCCCGATGATATGATGACCGATCAGCCGGAGCGGCTGATCTGCGGCGAACTCATCCGGGAAAAGGCGCTGCTTCACCTGAAGGAGGAGGTGCCCCATGGCGTCGGCGTGGAAATGATGGCCATGAATAAGCTCAACGATAATTTCATGGAGATACACGCCACCATCTATTGCGAGCGGGACGCCCACAAGGGCATCATCATCGGCAAGCACGGCTCCATGCTGCAGCGCATCGGCCAGGAAGCCCGCATGGATATTGAAAAGCTGCTTGGGATGCACGTGAACCTGGAGCTTTGGGTGAAGGTGAGGCCTGACTGGCGCAACCGGATGGATGATTTGCGTACGCTTGGCTACGAGTAAGATGGTGCTTGCGCAAGCGGGGAAAGAGATAGCTCTTTCTCCGCTTTTTTGTCAAAATATATACGCTAGGGCGAAATACATATGGATAGGCGTTGACGGATGTAAATTGGATGTAAATTTGTCTTCCCACATGTTTTCCTCTTGATAACCTTGTGTTATAATGCAAAAAATAATGGAATTGGAAAAAATTGAATTGCATGTGCGTTGAGCGGTTGCTATAGAAAGGATTTTGATCATGAAAAAGATTGTATGCTTCGTCGCAGTAACTGCTTTCCTCCTTTCCATGGTTCAGGTTGTATATGCGCAAGGAACGCCGGTAACCATTCAGAATGAAAAGAAACGAAGTATTGAGGTCAAGGGACTGGGGCCGGATGGGAATTTCCCGGCAAATCCCGAAATTGCCGGGCAAAGCCCTGTTACAGGCATGCCGTGGTCCGGAAAGTATCTGCCTATGCTGGCACAGATTGATAATACTTCCGGCGGCGTGGGAAGTTTGGCGCAATGGGGTGTGGATCAGGCAGATATTATCTATGAAACACCATTGCATCAACACGGGCATATGGGCCTTACTTTTTTGTTCAGCGACGAAATTCCGCAAAGCGCCGGTCCAATCCGCTCCGCCCGCATTACGCAAGCAGAATTGCGGGAAGAGTGGGATGGAGGATTTATCTTCTATGGCGGTCAGGAAAACGATGGAACCAATGTAAATACCCTGTTCAAAGAAACAGGGGCCAGCAAAAAGGGCGTGCTGTTCAGCGGCATCGTCGGTATCAGCAAGCCCTGGAAGAAGTATTATACTCGCGTTAGCGGACTGCCAAGCCCCCATGATGTGGATGCCAATGTAAAGGCCATGCAGGCATTGATCCCCGCTGATTTTCAGGCACCCTCCAGGCCCTTTCTGTTCACGGATGAACTGCCAAAAAGTGGGGAGCGCGCGACGAATATCTCCATTAAGCAAAAGAGAGCTGATTATTCGTCTTCCTTCGCCTATGATTCCAATAAAAATGTGTACCTGCGCAGCGTGGATGGCGAAAAGTATGTTGACAGGAATACACAAGAGCAGCCAGCCTTTGCCAATCTCATTATCCAGCGCACAAAGCTGACTTTTTATGCCAATGACGGAGCCCGGCCTGTGACAGTCAATATAGGATCCGGTAACGCAGATATTTTTATGGGCGGGCGGTACATACCGGGCTATTGGGTGCGTACCGGTATGAATCAGCGTACCGTTTTCTTTGACCAGGACGGCAATGAACTGAAATTGCAGCGTGGCAAGACATTCATAAGCATTGTGGATGACAGTGTTCCCGTATCATATACTGGTGATTGATTGCCTCAAAATCTTACGCCATACCCTGGGGTTCTGGCAGGTGCGCCCTGCGACAACCCCTTTTTTACGTCAAAAAACCCGAACAATCGATCGAAAAAATGCTGGCAATATTCGCCTTCGTGTGATATAATCGTAAAAGTGCTTGAAACTAAGGCGCGGGAGTGTTGTGCCTATGGATCGGATACGAAGGAACGAGCGGATGGCGGCCATGATGAAGATATTGTCCGCTTCGCCCAACAAAATTTTTACGCTTTCCCATTTTTGCGATTTGTTTGGGGCGGCCAAATCCACCATGAGCGAGGACATCGATATCCTCCGTTCGGTGGCCAAGGAGTTTGGCCTGGGGCAGTTGGATACCGTGACCGGTGCGGCGGGGGGCGTGCGTTACCGTCCCGTTATGGACAAGGAGCAGGCCTTAAGCTGCATTCAGGAGCTTTGTATTAAGTTGTGCTGCAAGGAGCGGGTGCTGCCCGGCGGCTTTCTGTATTTTTCCGATATCCTGTCCATGCCGGATGTGGTGGGGCAAATGGGCAGAATCCTGGCCGGCAAGTTTTATGAGGAAGAACCCGATTTTGTGCTCACTATGGAGACCAAGGGCATCCCCGTGGCGCTGATGACGGCCGAAGCGTTGGGCGTGCCGCTGGTGATCGCCAGGCGGTCCAGCAAGGTGTACGAGGGTTCCGCCGTGAATATCAACTATGTGTCCGGCTCCTCCGGCAGGATCGAGACCATGTCCCTGTCCCGCCGGGCGGTGAAGGAAAACCAGCGGGCACTGATCGTAGACGATTTTTTGAAGGGCGGCGGAACCGCCAAGGGCATGGTGGATTTGATGCACGAGTTTTCCGTTACGGTGGTGGGCATGGCATTTGTGATGGCCACCGCCAATCCGCAGAAGAAGCGCATCAGCGGGGAACGCTCGCTGATGATTCTGGAGGAAATGGCGGATGAGGAGATCGTGGCCAAGGTGCGCCCCGCCGATTGGCTGTATGAATAGCTTTTTGCGTATTGCGTAGGATAAAAATGAGGTGAGTTTTCATGTCGAACATTTTGCCGCTTTTACTCCTGCCGGATGCAGTGCAGGGTGAGCCGGAGGGCGCAAGGCCTATTGCCGTCCATTCCCTTTTGGGGAAGCCGGTATTCTTTCATGCCATAAAAACACTGGAAGCGGTGGCCGGTACCTGTCTGATGGTGCCGGAGCATGGCGATACGAAGGCGCTTAAGAGCATCTATGATTGTGAAAGGGAATTTGCCCTGGGGTTTGCGGCGGCCGCATCTAATGCATCCCGGGGCAAGGTGCTGGTAGTGCGGGGCGACATGCCCTGCCTGCAGCCAGACACGTTGCAATTTTTGCTGGCGGCGGTGGAGGGGGATGTGAAGGCATCCTTCCTGCAGTGGCAGGGGGAGGATTTGGAACAGGAACCGGGCCTTAGGCTGGGCGGCACCGCCTACTGCTTTGATGCCCAGACGCTTCAAAAGGTACTCTCTGCCTGGGAAGACGCGGAATGCACACCGCTTGATGCTCTGACGGCGATTTCGGAGCAGGGCGTAAAGGTGGAGCCTGTGGCCGCCGACGGGGAGGAACTGATCTCAGTGCGCACCAGGCTGGATTTTGCCAATGCTTTTGCCTGCATGCAGGAGCGTATCAATGCTTGGCACATGGCCCAGGGTGTTACGCTACTGGTGCCGGGTGCCACATATATCGACGCGGACGTGGTGATTGGCCCGGATACGGTGATCTATCCCGGCTGCCACTTGCAGCAGGGCAGCAAAATCGGCGCCAGATGCATGCTATTGCCCAACAGCCGGCTGAATGATGCCATCCTGGCAGATGATGTGACGGTGGAAAGCAGTGTGCTCCTTCATTGCCATGTAGGGGCCGGGACAACGGTGGGGCCGTTCGCATACTTGCGGCCCGACAGCGTCATCGGCGAAAAATGCCGCATCGGCGACTTTGTGGAGGTCAAGAACAGCCACATCGGCAACGGCACCAAGGTATCGCACCTGACGTACGTGGGCGACGGGGACCTGGGCAAAAACATCAACCTGGGCTGCGGCGTGGTGTTCACCAACTACGACGGCAAGCACAAGCACCGGACGACCATAGAGGATGATGCCTTTATCGGCTGCAATGTGAACCTGGTGCCGCCCGTCAAGGTGGGCAGGGAAGCCTATGTGGCCGCCGGCTCCACCGTTACCGAGGATGTGCCGGAAGGGGCGCTGTACGTAGCCCGTGCCAAGGGGACTATCAAAGAAGGATGGGTGGAAAAACGCAAGGAATCCGGAAAACTATAATCAAACGTAAGATAACCGCAACCATCGAGAAAATGGCGCAAAACGCTGTTTTCTCGAAAAGGCGTTTTTGGAGGATTGCTTTTTATGTTCTTAATCGTGGGGCTGGGGAACCCGGGTTCAAAGTATGAGCATACCCGCCACAACGTTGGTTTTGACGTGGTGGAGGTCCTAAGCCAGAAATTAAGCCTACCCGTTAATCGCTCCAAGTGCCAGGCCTTGGTAGGGGAGGGGACGTATGAGGGGCAGCGCATCGCCTTGTGCCGGCCTCAGACGTATATGAACCTGAGCGGTTTGAGCGTGCAGGCGCTGATGCACTGGTATAAGGTACCGCCGGAAAATCTGCTGGTGATTTTTGATGATGTGGACCTGCCCTCCGGCAAGCTTAGAGTAAGGCCTTCCGGCGGACCCGGTACCCACAACGGCATGCGCTCCATCGTGGGTGAAATCGGGAGCGAGGCCTTTCCCCGCATCCGGGTTGGTATCGGCGACAGGCCGGAGGGATGGGAACTGGCCGACTGGGTTCTGTCCCACTACTTAACAAAGGAAGAGCGGCAGGCGGCTTTTGATGCCTATATGGCGGCGGCGGACGCAGCCCTGTGCTTCGTAAAGGAAGGCGTCGAGGCCGCCATGCGCAAGTATAACGGGAAATAATACGAAGGGCAGCAAAAAAGATGCGGCAAGCATTGTTCTCTGTGCTCAAGGGGAGCGATTCCTTTGCAAAGCTACTGGAAGGCGTGAAAAAAGAGCAGGTTGTTTCCGTGTACGGCTTGTCGGAGGGGCAGCGGGCTTATGTAGCCTCCGCCCTCCACTTTGCCACCGGACGGCAGGTGCTGCTTGTTTTGAACAACGAGCTTAACTCCAACAGGGCGGCGGAGGATATTTCCCAATTGTTGGACGGCCGCTGTGCCGCGCTGCCCGCTCAGGAGCTGGAATTTGGCCGTGGTGCCTCCAGTCATGAAAGCGCGTGGCGGCGGCTGGAAACGCTGCACCGCGTTTTGCAGGGCGATGTGGCCGTGCTCTGTGCCCCGGCCGAAGCGCTGATGAACCGGCATATGGCCCCCAAGGTGTTTAGGGATGCCACCATCCGCCTTGTGCCCGGCATGCGCTTTGATCCGCAGAAGCTTACCGAAAAGCTTGTAAGGAACGGTTACGAGCGGGTGAACATGGTGGAGGGCAAGGGGCAGTGCGCCTTGCGCGGCGCCATTGTAGACGTGTATCCGCCCAGCGAGCCCAACGCATTGCGCATGGAGTTTTTTGACGATGAAGTGGACTCCATCCGCACCTTTGACTGCATCACCCAGCGCAGCATGCTCAAATTGAAGGAAGCTGTATTGCCGCCGGCTGCCGAAGTGCTGGTGGACGGCATCGACTGCCAAAAGGCGGCGGAGCGGATGCGGGCCTGCCTTGCGCAGCGTGCCGACGTGGCGGAGGAAGCGCCAAGGCTGTACAAGGAGCTGCCGCCGCTGCCGGAAGATGATGAGGATGACCTGCCTTCCTTTTTTGAAGAGCATGCGCCGGCCGCGAAGCCCGCGCCCATGCAGCCGGGTACGGCGCTGGAGCGGCTGACGGCCCAAAGCCATGACGATGCCGACAGGCTGGAAAGCGGCTATCCCTTCCGCAGGATGCAAAACTGGATCCATGTGCTGTGTACCGAGACGGTGTCGCTGATGGCTTGGCTGCCGGAGGCCATTCTCCTCATTGATCAGCCGGACCAGTTTCAGGACCGCATCAAGGGCCGGACGCTGCACTTTCAGGAGGATTTCAAGACAGCCCTGGAGCGGGGCGAAGCTGTGGCGGCCCAGGCGGAGCTTTTGTTCGAATACGGCGATGTGCTGAACCACTTGAAAGGGCGCACCACCGTCACGCTGTCTGACTTCTTGCGGGGCATGGGTTCGCTTTCACCGGGCGTGCTGGTGGAGATGAATGGTGTCAACGCCCACACCTACCAATCCAACCTCCGGGAGCTTTCTGACGATTGCCTGAAATGGAAGGCGGAGGGATACTGCACCGCACTGCTTACAGGTGGAACGGCCAGAGGCAAGCGGCTGGAAAAGGCGCTGTCGGAAATGAACGTGCCCTGCCTGTTTACCGAAACACTGGAAAACAACCTGATCATCGGGGAAGTATTGCTCCTGCCGCTTACCCTTTCCAAGGGTTTTGTGTGGCCGGAGGCGAAGCTGGCCATCATCTCCGACAGCGACATCTACGGCGCCGGCTACCGCAAAGCCCGCACAAGGCGCAACACAGGCGAGCGCATCGCCGCCTTTACGGACCTGAACCCAGGCGACTACGTGGTGCATGAGACACACGGCGTGGGCATCTACCAGGGTACCATCCGGATTCAGAGCGAAGGCACCTACAGGGATTATCTGTACATTCAATACCAGGGCAACGACAAGCTGTATGTGCCCACCGATCAGCTGGACAGGGTGCAAAGGTTCATCGGTTCCCAGGGGCAGCCACCCAAGCTGAACAAGCTGGGAGGCGGCGAATGGCAGCGGCAGAAGGCCAGGGTGAAGGCCGGCATCAGGGCCATGGCTTTCGATTTGCTCAAGCTCTACGGCAAGCGCCAGGCGCAAAAGGGTTATGCCTTTGCCAAGGACACCATCTGGCAGCGGCAGTTTGAGGATAACTTCCCTTATGAGCTGACGCCGGACCAGCAGCAGAGCATACAGGACATCATGCGGGATATGGAATCGCCCATCAACATGGACAGGCTTCTATGCGGCGACGTGGGTTACGGCAAAACGGAGGTGGCCTTGCGGGCAGCCTTCAAAGCCGTGATGGACAACAAGCAGGTGGCCTTCCTGGCCCCCACCACCATCCTGGCCCAGCAGCACTACAACACCATCCTCAAGCGCTTTTCGGGCTTTCCTGTCAACTGCGATGTATTGAGCCGTTTCCGTGTGGCCAGGGAGCAGAAGGAAATACTGGCAAGCCTTCAAGAGGGTAAGGTTGATATTATCGTAGGGACCCACCGGCTGCTGAACAAGGACGTGGTCTTCCGGGACCTGGGGCTTTTGATCGTGGATGAGGAGCAGCGCTTTGGCGTAGGCCACAAGGAAATCATCAAGAACATGAAGACCACGGTGGACGTGCTTACGCTTTCCGCCACGCCTATTCCAAGAACGCTGCACATGTCCATGGTGGGCATCCGTGATATGAGCCTTTTGGAAACGCCGCCGGAGGAGCGGTTCCCGGTGCAGACCCATGTGCTGGAGTATGCCGACGGGCTGATCCGGGATGCGATTTTGCGGGAACTGGCAAGGGGCGGGCAGGTATACTTTTTGTACAACCGCGTCCGTTCCATTGAGCAGTTTTACGCGCGCTTAAAGCAGCTTGTACCGGAAGCGCGGATAGCCATCGCCCACGGGCAAATGAAGGAAAATGCGCTGGAAGACGTGATGATGGATTTCTATGATGGCACGTATGACGTGCTGCTGTGCACCACCATCATCGAAAGCGGCCTGGATATTCCCACGGCCAACACATTGATCGTATTCGACGCCGACCGCTTCGGCCTTTCGCAATTGTACCAGCTTCGCGGGCGGGTGGGTCGCAGCAACCGGCAGGCCTACGCCTACTTTACGGTGCGCCCCGACAGGATGGTAAGCGAAACGGCACAAAAGCGATTGGCTGCCATCCGGGAATTCACGGAATTCGGCGCAGGCTTCCGCATCGCCATGCGGGACCTGGAGATACGGGGCTCTGGCAACATTCTGGGGCCGGAGCAGCACGGCCATTTAAGCGCCGTGGGCTACGACATGTACTGCAAGCTGATCGAGGAAACCATTAGGGAGGTGCGGGGCGACCAGGCGTCCTTGGCTGATCTGGAGACGCGCATCGAACTGAAGGTGAACGCCTTCCTGCCGGCGGACTACGTACCCGACGAGCGCCAGCGCATGGAGATCTACAAGCGCATTTCGCTGCTGGAAGATCGCGCCGGTCGGGAGGATATCGAGGAAGAATTGCTTGACCGCTTCGGCGAAGCGCCGGAAGCAGTGAACAATCTGCTGGACATTGCCCATTTGAAGGCACTGTGCCGAAAGCTGGGCATTGTCCACGTATCCCACAAGGCGTTTACCATGACGATGAAGCTGGAAGAAAAGCATGTGCCCGATCCTTTGAAGCTGATCGATGCGCTTGCTCAAACAGACAAGCGGTTAATCCTCTCCGCCTCCAAAACTCCGGCCTTACTGCTCAAAGATGTGAAGCTTACGGTGGAGGATCTGCTTCCCCTGGCAGTAAAGCTTCTGGAAAAGGTTGTGGGGCTGATTGGCGTATAATACTGCCCTGAAAACAGGATGCGAGTGGAGCGTATACAAAGGCTTCCCCTTGAGGGAAAGCTGTCGACGAAGTCGACTGATGAGGTGATAATAACCGATCAGATATTCGCAGCTATACACCTCATCCGGCGCTGCGCGCCACCTTCCCCTCAAAGGGGAAGGCTTAAAATGCGTTCCATGCCCACATTTTCATCCCTTGGGGTGATGCCTGCCTGTTTCAAAACATAAGTGCTTCTATGGAATTAGCGTAGGGCGGGGGCTCGCTCCCGCCGCAGTTGCGGTACCATGAGGCCAGGAAAAGGACGGCGAACGCCCGCCCCCGCCCTACGCTTATCCTGCGATGTTGGCACGGGATGCCGACAACGATTAATACTAATTTAAAACATTAATTAGTCGATGGCGATGTGCTCTGAAGGCGAGTCCACTCCTGCAGACTGTCATCCTGAGCGCAGCGAAGGATCTTGTATTATCATGCTGCTGAAAGATCCTTCGCTGCGCTCAGGATGACAGCGGGCGGATTTACGTGTATTCTACGTGCTGGTATTCATCGACGCGTTTATGTTTTGGAATAGTATAATGTTTTTGATTGGTATAATATGACAGCATTTGTTAGCTTGTGAATACAAATAGAAACGCCCGGCACTAAACCGGGCGTTTCTGATTGCTATTTGGCACATATCATTTTTCCATCCGTCAGGGTAAATGCCGGAGATAAATCCGCGTGGAAAGCTGTCAAATAGGCGAGGCTGCCGGGCTTGATTGTGCCAAGCCGCTCCTCCATGGAAAGCCATCCGGCAGGCGTCACCGCGGCCATGGTGAACACATCTTCTATTGGAACACCTGCATTATGTATAAGCTGCGCGCATTGCCCCGTTTGCTTTCCGCTGCCTGCGATGCCGCCGGATTCGGTGTAATTTCTTCCGTCCCGCACGATCACGGGGTGATTGTTCACATAGTAGCTTCCATCCGGAAACCCCGCGGTGGGAGCGGAGTCGGATATCATCATCAGGCGGCCGGGGCCTTTGCACTTGAGCGCCAGGCAGATGGCTGCCGGTTCCACATGCACCATGTCACAGATGATTTCGCAATATACCTCGGGATGCAAAAGCGCGGCAGTGAGCACGCCGGGGTCCCGGTGCTGGATGGGTCTTGCGGCATTGTAAAAGTGGCAGATGCCTTTAACGCCCCCGGCAAAGGATTCTTCCGCTTGCTCAAAGGTGGCATCTGTATGCCCCGCCTGAACGCGGATATGATGGGCGCTTAAGTATTGCGCAAGCTCCATGGCGCCCGGTACCTCAGGGGCCAAAGTGACAATCCGGACGATATCGATATATTCTCCGGCGATCTCCTCAAAGGCTTCGATGGAAGGAGGCTGAATCAGGCTTTTGTTCATGGCCCCGGACCGCTTTTCGTTGATGAAGGGGCCTTCCAGATGCACGCCCAGAATGCGCGCGCCGGGAAGCCCGCCTTTCGCTTGCCTTTTCATGGCCTCCCTGGCAAAAGCCAATGCTTGCCGCGTACCGTCCTTCGGCCCGGTGGCTATGGTATAAAGCACTCCGGCCACGCCGTTTTCGTTAAGCTTCCTTGTCCAGACTTCGGCTTTATCCCAGGCAGGGCGGGAGGTATCAAACCCCCACGCCCCGTGATGGTGCACATCAATGAAACCCGGCGAAAGAAGGTCTGCGGTAAGGTCTCCGCCCACTCCGGGCTCTACGGAGGAGATGCTTTTGCCTTCTATCGTTACTGTCTGGTTTTCCAGGATTTTGCATCCGTCAAACAGCCGCTTGGCAAAAATCCGCATGGAGGTCCTCCCTATTTCATCAGCTCACGGATTTTTTTGCAGCACAGCGCCGCGGCCTCCATGGGCTGATAGCGGGCATAATTCGAATATTCTACCAGCATGGTATCGGTTTTACCCACGTTCACGCAGGTCTCCAAAAGCTCCGGCCAGTTGAAGGCATCCTCGCCGACCATCGTGGCGCCCAGCGTTTCAGGCTTGAAGGGCTTCAAATGCACCCAGGGGGACCGGCCCGGGAATTTCTTCAAAAGAGCGATGGAATCGGCTTCCCCGGCCATGGCGTTGCCGGTATCCAGTACCATGGTGAAGTCCTCCGGCGTGTTTTCAAAGATGCGGTCCCAAGCGGTTTTGCCGTCCACCACCACAAAATCCGTCTTGTGGGTGTGGTAGCCAAGCTGGAACCCTTCCTTGCGGGCCAGGTCGTTCATTTTGTTCAGATGGGAGATGACTTTTTCCAGGGTATCGCGCTGCGGTAGCATTTCAATGGGAGCGGAAGCCACGCCGATGCGGGTGACGCCCATGCTGCGGCAGAATTCAAACGTCCGCTCTATGGTATCCTCCTGCACGAAGGGCCAGTTGGGCTGGTAGCCGAACACCTTCAATCCGATTTTGTCCAGTAGTCCGTTAAGCTTTTCCGCGGGCAGGTTGTTGCTTTCCCCACCGTAAAGCTCAATGCCGTCATAGCCCATGGCCTTGATTTTCTTAAGCGTGCCTTCCGCATCCAAGGCATAATCATCCCGCAAGGTAAACATCTGAACGCCTAAAGGAAGACGATTGATCATATATCACACCTCATTCCATAAAGTTTCCAGATACCTTTTGCCGTTTACAAGATCCTGGTCGCGCTCCGGACCGGAGGGAATTTCCCGCTCGATGGTGATATCGCCCTCATAGCCAAGGGCCTTTATCTTTTTGATGAGGGTGGGGTAATCCACCTGGCCTTTGCCCAGCGGAAGCTCCTTGCCCTTGGGCTCCTTACCCTGGGGATAACGTCCGTCCTTTCCATGGAAGCCCATCAGGTACGGTCCCAGAAGGTCCATGGCATCGCTGGCGTTGGCCCGGCCATTCATCATGAGATTTGCAGGGTCGAAGTTGACACCCATATTCCCGGTGCCGATCTCTTCGATTAGTTGCACCAGCGTTACGGGAAGTTCTTCGCCTGTTTCAAACAGGAACCGCTGCCCGCTCTTGTTCAGCTCGTTTCCCAGCAGACGCAAACACTGCACGATCTGCACATGGCGGGAATCAAAGGGATTGTCCGGGAAAAAGCCGATGTGGGTCACCACATCCCGTATGTTCAGTTCCTTGGCAAACCTGGCCCCGGCCATCAGGTCGAACAGGCGCCGCTCGCGAAGATAGTCAGGCACCAGGCCCAGTGTATCATACATATCCGGATATTTCCACACCACCGGGCCTGACCAGCCGCACCAAAGGGCTGTGACGGTGAATTCAAAATCACGGCAGGCCTTTTTGATTTTTCTTGCCATCTCGGGGGTATACAGTGACATATCCCACACCGTGAGCTGGCCGCTTGCAAAACCCAGCTCCCGCATAGGGCGGATGCAGCCTTCCACATCCGCCGCAAGGGGTATTACTACGCCGATCCGCATAAATTTCGTTCCTCCCTGGCTATAGATGTTAAAGCGCGAAAAGGGATCAAATTTCCACTTCTTTGTTCAGCCTGGCGGAGGTGTAGATGCCCTCCAGCATCCTTTGTACCATAATCCCATCCTCCAAGGACGGGATGGGCGTTTCTCCGGTGCGCACGCAGTGGAGAAAGTGGTCGATCTCCACTTCATAGCGGTTTACGGTGAGGGTGGTGGGCTTGTTGTCGGTCAGGTATCCGCTTTCCTCGGTATAGATGGTCAGCGGGTTCAGCGTCGCGCCGCCAAGGCTGCCGCATATTTGCGTATATTCCTGATTGGGGCAGTTTAGCGCCCAGCTTACCTCAAACAGCATGGTCGCGCCGTTTTCAAAATGGATGGCGCCGGCGGCGGAATCCTCCGTGTCAAAGGCCGTGACATCGCTGTCCAGCGCCTTCCAGCGTTCCACTCCTTTTGTTGCAAAGTTGCCGATGGACTGGGATATGCTGGCGCTGACGCGGACGGGCTTGGGCCTGCCCATCAGATACCAGGTGCAGTCGATGCAGTGGACGCCTATGTCCAGCACGGGGCCGCCACCCGATTTGCGGGTGTCGGTAAACCAGCCGATGGGGGTGCCGCGTCGGCGGATCATGGCGGTTTTCGCATAATAGATATTGCCGAGCTTGCCCTGGTTCACCATATCCATGAGCAGCGTCACTTCGGAATGGAAGCGGCGGGGCACTGCCACCATGAAGGTGACTCCGGCCGCCCGAATGGCTTTTTCCATTTGCAGGGCGCTTTCCACATTCAAGGACATGGGCTTTTCGCACAGAATATGCTTGCCTGCCTTAGCCGCGGCAATGGCCACCGGCGCATGGGAACCGTTCCACACGCAGATATCCACACAGTCAAGATCTTCTTCTTGAAGCATTTCTTCCACAGAGGCGTAGGCGTGGGGGACACCGAACTTTTTCGCGGCATCCTGGGCACGATCAAGGTTCAGATCGGCGATCGCATTAAGTTCGATGTCGGTCCGCTTTTGATAGGCGGGCAGATGTGCGCTTACCGCGATATTGCCGGCTCCCACCAAACCGATTTTCAGTTTTTTCATGATTGTATCCTCCTTAATGACGGTGCCTTAGCCTTTGACGGCGCCGATCATGATGCCTTTGACAAAGTAACGCTGCAGGAAGGGATAGACGCACAATACGGGAAGCACCGTGATCATGGTGATGGTCATACGCACGCTTTTGGGCGTCAGGGCTGCAACCGCATGTTCCGAAGCGTCGGGGGAGCTGGCAATCTGCCTGGCCAGAATCTCCGCTTCCTTGAGGTAGGTGTAGAGCAGGTATTGAAGTGTGGTCAGCCTTTTCTCGGTAAAGGCATAAATGTGGTTGTCGAACCAGCTGTTCCACTGAGCCACGGCGGCGTATACGGCGATGGTAGCGATAATGGGCAACGACATGGGCATGATGATACGGAAGAAGATGGTCATCGTCCCCGCCCCGTCCAGCTTGGCTGATTCCTCCACTGCGGCGGGCAGCTGCTCCACAAAGGTTTTGATCAGCACCACATAATAAGCGGAAACGGCCATAGGCAGTATGTAGACGAGGAAGTTATTTTGAAGGCCGTACGCCCGTATGACGAGGTAGCTTGGGATCAGCCCGCCGGACACGTACATGGTGACGATGAGCGCGCGGTACATTGTCTTGCGAAAGGGCATTTCCGGCTTGGAGAACAGGTAGCCCAGAAGCATGCACGAAAGCACTGTCAAACAGGTGCCCGACAGCGTGCGCAAAACGGAGATCACCACGGCGGGAAGCACGCCCTGCATGCGGAACACCAGAATGTAGTGTTCCAGGGTAAAGCCTCCCGGCAGGAAAAAGTGGGCCGTTTCACTGCTTAAGCTGACAGAGGTGATAAGTATATACCACAGGGGATATACGGACAACAGAATCAGTGCGATGAAAAGAAGATGGTTAAATCCGTTGAATATTTTACGGGATGCTGTCACTTTTTGCAATGTTCTTCCTCCCTTACACGATACCTTCGCCCCGGGATGCTTTGGCCGCGGTATTGGCGATGACCAGCATGGCGATGCTGATAAAGGATTTCAGGATGCCGATGGCCGTGGCGTAGGAATAGTCGAACAATTGCAGGCCCATGCGGTAATTGTACAGGTCGATGACCTCGATATTGTCAAACACAAAGGAATTGTTGAACACAAAGTACTGCTCAAACCCGATGTTCACAAAGTTGGAAACGTTCAGAAGCATTAGCACCAGGAAGGTAGGCATCAGCCCCGGCAGGGTGATGTGCAATGCGCAGCGGAGCCGGCCCGCACCGTCTACCCTTGCGGCCTCATATAGCTCCTGGTCGATGCCGGTAAGGGCCGCAATATAAATAATGGCGTTCCAGCCGAGGGTCTTCCATATCGTCAAAAAGCCTTGGAACAAATATACGGAATCGGAATCGGTCAAAACGCCGAGCCGGTAAGGCTTGAGGCCGATCAGGACCCTTAACTGATTGAGCATTCCCTCGCTGCCGAAAAGGTTAAACGCAATGGAATACACGATGATCCAGCTGATAAAGTAGGGCAGGGTGGACAAGGTTTGGGAAAGCTTTCGGAACCTCCGCCCCGGCAGTTCGTTCAAAAAGATGGCCAGCAGCATGGGAAGCGGTAGGGATGCGAAGGAGATCAGGGCAAAGATGATGGTGTTGATCATTACCCTCAAGGTATCCTTGCTTTGGAAGATCATCTGGAAATATTTCAGGCCCACAAACTTGTTGTCAAAAATGGGTGTGCCCAGGCGGTATTCAAACAAGGACAGAGCCCAGCCGAAGAGTGGAACGTACCGGAACAGCACCACCAGGATCATAAGCGGCAGGGCGATGTAAAATAAATGCCACGCCTTTTTTCGTTTGCGTGGACGCCCCAGGGAAAGGGATGTGCCGGCGGTCTTTCCCGTTGCCAGCATGGTCCTTCACTCCTTCACATGCGTGCCCGGCAGGGGGATGGGGGAAACCCTTCCCGCCTGCCGGACAAAAGTTTCCAAGCATTAAGTTGATTATTTGTTCAGGTACATTTCCACATAAAGTTCCCGGGCTTGATCAAAGACGGGCTTCACCTGGTCGCGGACCTTGTTGAAGTTTTCATTGCACCAAGCCCAGGCTTGTTCCTCGCCGGCATCCTTCAGATCCTGGAATACCTTTTGCTGCACAGCGGCAAATTCTTCATCGCCTTCCGCCATGACGAGCTTGGGCATGGCGCGGTACACGATGTCGTTGCAGGCGTCCATTATCCGCTTGATATCCAGGGGGATATAATTGACGCCTACGGAAACGGTCTGCGCAAAGTCTTTGCTCAGGTCAATGGTCTTGCCGGCGGTCACCAGGTCTACCAGCGCCTGGCCGGGATAGACCACTTTATAATAGGCGTCATAGTCCTGATGCAGCTTGCTCAGGCCCAGGGCACGGTTTTCGGGCTCCTCCATCAGATCATAGCTGTACCCGTCGGGATGATAGGCGGTAGGCTGGGCAAGGTTCCACCAGGCGACGCAACCGCGGCCGAAACCGGTCTTCTGCCAGGCCTCACCATTGGCGGCACGGGCTACGATGGTCTCATCGAAGAATTTGGGAACATTGTTCGCGTCATAATCCCACTGTTCACCCTTTACGCCGGAGTATATGGTGCGGATGTAATCGGGATTGCTGATATAGTTGAACACGCTCAGAGCGGCTTTCCAGTTTTCACTGTTGGCGGGGATGAACATGAAGTTGGTGGGGGCGTTGCCGGTGATGTTCAGCTTGTTTGCATGCACCACGGCACCTTCGGAGGGCACCACCACAAAGCCGGCCAATGTCTCGGCGTCTTTTTGCACCATGTCGTTATACAGGGTCTGGGAGGTGTACAGGTCGGCGATATACACGCCGGACTTAATCTTGGCGGTCCACTCGTCCATGGTCATGGTGAAGGAATCCAGGTCGAACAGGCCTTCCCTGTTTAGGGCGTTGAAGAACCTCATATCCTTCCAGAAGGCGGAACGCGTTTCGCTCATGTATCCGTCATAGAGGATGCCGTCATCCACGCCGGCGGAGAAGAGGTATCCGTTGAACGTCCAGGGGTTCACGGCCACATCCTTGGTGTAGGCGCCGCGGACAAAGAACTGGTTCAAAATGTTGTACGTGCCGATGCCATACACCGTCTGCCCGTCTTCGGTGGTGGGGTGCAAAGCGGCGATGGCCTTGATGGCGTTCAGATAATCTTCATCGTTGTTGATGGGTGGGCAGCCTATTTCCTTGTACCAATCCCAACGGATGGTGTAGCCGCGGCCGGGGATCTTGCCGGCGCCGACGCGCTCCGGACCCATGCCGGGTGCAAGCACGTACAGGCCCTTTTCTTCGCCGCCCATCAAGGTGCGGACCAATTCATTACGGGCTTTGTAGATGGGAAGGTCCAGGTTGGGGGCCTGGTCCAGCACCGTGTCCAGGTTCAGCGCCAGCTTGTTTTGCAGCACGGTGGGCAGCGTTTCCTGGGTGCCGATCACGATGTCCGGCAGGTCGTTGCTGGCCAGCATCAGGCTCATCTTATCGGCGTCATAATAGTTGTATTCGATTTCGATGTTCAGGTCTTTCTTTAGGATTTGCATGACGTTTTGGTCCAGCCAGCCTTCCTCAAAGGGACTGGCGGAGCCGATGGTCACCACCGTAGGAGCCGCACCTTCCGCAAAGGCCGCTTGAAGGCCCGGCATCAGGGTTACGAGCATTACCATCGCCAGAAATAAGACCCATGCACGCTTCATAAAGTTTTTGTCCTCCTTTTTTTGAAAGCGGCCAGACAGCCGCTATTTCCCATGTAATAGACCGGTGAAAAAGAACAATGTGCCAAGAAGGGACGATATTCGCAATAGAAGAGCTTGCTTAAGTCCAACGCCTCTTCGCCGCCAATTGTTTTTACGATAAGCCCCGGCACCTCCCATCCCATTTGTCTGGCGGATGCGTGCGGTTTATAAAGCTATTGTAACATGGAAAAAATCCGGAAAACCATACACAAATCGTTGGAGGTTTTTCACTATTCCTTGCAGTTATCTTCGATGCTTCTCACAGACTTGCACAATCAAACAGTGGAAAAAGTCAAATTTGTTTGATTCTCCAAAAGTTTGACCAGATCTTCCATCAAATTTGGAAAAGGAAAGGTTGAAAGTGACAAAACATATGCTACAATTCATTATGTAGAATACTGCTTTATAGATGACATATCGTGGAAGCAAGGTCGTGAATGAGAGGATATAGGGAGGGAGAAAGGGTCATGCATACCGTATTGATTGCTGAGGACGAAATGCTGGTCAGGATCGGCTTATCCACCTCCATCGACTGGGAGAAGCTCAAATTGCGCCTGGTGGCGGAATGCGCCAACGGACAGAGTGCCTTTGAATCTTTTCGCCAGCATCGTCCGGACATCGTCATCACGGACATCCGCATGCCTTCCCTGGACGGCCTGAGCCTGATCAAAAGGATCCGCCAAGAGGATAAGCGCTGCGCCATCATCGTTATTACCTGCATGGCGGATTTTGAAACCCTTCATGAAGCGATGCAGTACGACATTTCCGCATATCTTGTCAAGGCCACCATGACGCGGGATAAAATCCAGGAAGCCCTTTTGAAAGTGAAATCCCAACTGCCTAAACCGGAGGAGGATCAGGAGGCGGAGGAGGCGCTGCGAAGGGTGAGGCTGGCCGGCGGGCTGCTTACAGACTATGCATTGACCCGGCGACTGAGCGCGGCGCAATACTTGCAGGGACTTTCAAACGCCGGGTATGCAACCCCCTGTCCGCCGTGCTTTTTGATCGCCCACATCCAGGAGAAGGAAGCCACGCCTCTGGTGCGGCAATACGTGCAAAGAATGCTTCTGGAAAGGCTCTCCCAGCCCATGACCACCCTTTGCGCGTCGGCTCAGCAGATGATCCTTTTGCTGCTGCCCAAACTTTCGGAGCAGGCTCTGCACATTCTTCCCTCCGCTCTCAATGATATCGCCGGCTATTCCTCTGCAAATTTCGGCGCGCAGCTTCGCTTTGTATACTGCCCTTCCCTGCCTGGCTGGGAAGCATTGCCGTCCTTATTGGACCGGGCCCATATTCTGCAAAGCCGGGGATACCTGATGGACTCGTCGCTTTTGCACATGGACGCAATTGGCGAGGTGGCTGACCCGGACATCGCCGCATGGCTGGAGGAATTGAAAGCCAACGCCCTGAAATGGAATCTGCTCCCAAGCCTTCGGGGGGAACAAGCCCGCCTGATCGATCAAATCCGCTTCTCCCTTAACAAGGGCCGGGTGGAGGTTTTGGATAGCCTATACGCCTTCACCTCCTTTCTTGCCAAAAACAATCCGGCCATCACATCGCAAATGTTGTCCGCCTGCCATGAGAACCTGCAAAAAGCCGTCAGCTTCCGAAGCATGATGGCGATCCTGAACGCCCAATTGGGCTGTGTAAGCCCCGCGGGGGACACTGTTTTCAGCGAAAAGATACGGGAAGCCGTATCTTTTTTGACGGAGCATCTTTCCGACGACTTGACACTTTCCAGAATGGCCATGTCGATCCATGTAAGCCCCGGCTACTTTTCCACGCTGCTTAAGCAGGAAACGGGCATGCGCTTTTCTGAGTTTGTGGCCGACCTTCGCATACGCAAATCTAAAAGTCTGCTCATAGACCAGTCCCTTCCGGTCAACGAGGTGGCACAGCAGTGCGGCTTTTCCGATATTACGTACTTCAGCAGGTTCTTTAAAAAGCAGACAGGGCTGTCCCCCAGTCAGTGGAGGCGCAGATAATGGCCCGGCGCAGGCTCTTTAAGACGTTTCGTTTAAGGCTGATCGTAACCGCCGTTGTATTTTCGCTGTTGGTTACTTTTTTACTTACGGTGCTTTTGTCCATGCATTATGTAGGCACGCTGCAAAAGCACAATGAGGAGACTACCCTCAGCGCATTTTCAGTAGCCGCCATGCAAATGGAATCCCTGCTCAGGGATGCGTATATGGCCGGTGTCATGGTACGGCAAAATACTCAGGTGATGGATTACTTGAAAGGCATTCCCGATACCGCTGTGGCAAAAATCGAGGCGCAGCGGGATATGCTGTCCGTGATCAGGAGCACGATGGCCAAGTATGAAAATATCAACGGTATTTTGTTCTATCGCAAGGACGGCAGCATCAGCGGCGCTTCCAGCAACTGGTCGTTTTTTTATGATGTACCGCAATCAAGACATGATCTTGCTGCATTGTTTGAGCCGCGGGAAGGCTTAAAGATCAACTGGGTAGGTGCATACTGGCATTCTTTTTTCACTGAGCGTAAGGTTGAACAGCTTAAGGAAGCCGGTCAGATCATGATCTGTGGTATCCAGCCATTTGTGTATTCTTATTCAGCCAGGAGCGCTTATCAGGATACAGTTTATATGCTGGTATCCGTGAAGGAATCAGCATTGCGCCACTGCTACCAGCACCTGGATGTCACGGACGGCAGCGTGCTTTTGCTCAACGAGGACGGGCTGCAGATTTCCGGCGCGGACGTTTCTTATACAGGTCAGCGTGCTTTTTTTATGGATTCCATTGATCCCAAGTCCGCTTACGGCAGCATGGATATCAAGTATGGCATCGAATATCAGCTGATTTATTACCGCATTCCCTCCACCGGCTGGCTTCTGACCAGATATATTCCTATGAACGTTTATATGAACGATGTGACGAACCTGTACACCTCCTTTATCGGCATTGCGTTGATCGTCATCGCCGCCGCCTGTATTCTGTATGCCACCTGGGCGAACCAGTTTACAAAGCCCTTCCGGGAGATCGTTTCCACTTTGAAAACCGTGTCGGAAAAGAACCAGCTGGGGCATATGATGATCCACTCGGAAATCAAGGAATTCGATCTCATCAGCACACAGTTTAATCTCATGTCCAACAGCATCACACAGCTTCACCGAAGGGAAATGGAAACACAGCGGGCTATGATGATGATGGAGATCCGCCATCTTCAGGCGCAGATCAACCCGCATTTCATATATAACTCTATCGCTTCCATCCGTTGGCAGGCCACCTTCCTGGGGGCGGACAAGGTGTCCGACATGCTGGTGGAACTGGCGGAAACTTTAAAGCCCATCTTCTCCGAATGGAGCATCTTGTGGACGCTGGAAGAGGAGATGGCCTACATCAACCACTACATGAAGCTGATGCAATTACGGTACGGGGCCACCTTTTCCGTGCGCACGGATATCCCTGCAGATTTAATGCGCATGAATATCCCCAGGTTTGTGCTCCAGCCCCTTTTAGAAAACTGCTGCGAGCACGGTACGGGGGATTCTGGAGGCATTGAGGTGCTGCTCTCTGTACGCCGGGAAGGGCAGGATGCCATTTTGCGGGTGCAGGACAACGGCCAGGGTATCCTTAAGGAAAGGCTTCATGCCATAAGGCGCACGCTGCTAAACCAGGAACCCGCGTCTCATCAGGGTGGGCGGCCCATAGGCATTGCGCTGCGTAACGTACACCGCCGCATTCAGCTATTCTATGGGGAGGAGTATGGCCTGACCATACACAGCGCTCCAGGGGAAGGTACCAGTGTGGACGTGAAAATCAGAGTGGAAACCGAAATGCTGCCGGCCGGGCAGCAGGCGGGCCTTAGAGCATGATGCAAAACATATCGATTGGAAGACACAAAAGGGCCGCATGGAGGTTCATTTTCCATGCGGCTCTTTTCCTTTGCCTATTCTGACCAACACATTGCCCCGGCCTTTTTGGGTAACCTGGTCGTTTTCCGCCACAGGTACGCCGTTTAGAACAACCATGCGGATACCCTTGGCCAACTGCTCCGAAGATTCATAGGTTGCCGTGTCGGTGATTGCATCGGGGTCGAAAATAACCAAGTCGCCATCCATCTTAGGCTTTAGCAGGCCTTTCCCTGCCAGGCCGTAGCGGGCGGCCGTTTTCCAGGTCATGCGGTGAATGGCCTCCTCCAGGGTGAGAAGCTTTTCCTCCCGTACGTACTTGCGCAAAATCTTGGGGAAAGCGCCGTAATACCGGGGGTGGGGCTTGCCCGGCGGGAGAACGGAATCGGATATGATGTGGATGGGATCCCAACCAAGCACCTTGCGCAAATTCACCTCAGAGACGATGAAATTGATGATGCCGGCGTTCCCCTGTTCCGATACCACCAGATCGCAGAGCAGCTCCGATGGCAAAACGCCTTCCCTTTGCGCAGATTCGGCAATGCTCCTGCCTACAAAGCGCTTGTTTTCTGGCTTGTTCACCGAGGAAATCCATATGGATTGAAGCCCACAGGAGGCTACGATGTTGTCCCAGTCCGGCTGCTCGTTTTCCAGAATATGCGCAAGCTCTTCCCGTGCGTCCTTCGTTTTCAGCCGCTCTGCCAGCGCTTGTGTTCCTTCGGCCAGCCATTTGGGCGGTAAAAGCGTAAGCAGCGATGTGGAGCCCGCCTCATAGGGGTAGGCGTCGCAGGCAACATCCTGGCCGGACCTGATGGCCTCCTCCACCAGAGATATGGCTGTTTGGAACACTTCACCCCAGCTTGCTTTCCCGGCAGCCTTGAAATGACTGATCTGCAAAGGCACGCCGGCACTTCTGGAAATCTCCAGCACTTCCTGAACGGACCGGGCAAGGCCCGTCCCTTCCCCCCGGATGTGGGTCACAAGGGGAGCGCCGTAAGGGATCAGGGGCTTGGCAAGCTGTATGAGCTCCTCAAGGCCATAGTAGTTTTCCGGGGAATACATAAGGCCCATGGAAAGCCCGAACGCGCCCAGGGAGAGCGATTTTTCGATCAGGCGGCAGGAGGCATCAAGCTGCGCCTTGGAAATAGGACCGCTTACATACCCCGAAAGACCCATGCGCACGGTTCCGCTGCCTACCATGAACCCCACGTTCAGGGAAGGATGGTTTTTTTCTACCGCCTCACGGTAATCATCGAAACTTTCATAAGCGCAAAGGCCCGTCATATCGCCCATGATAGGTGTCAGAAAGCGAAGCAGCTCCTGTTGCCGGTTACTTTGGCAGGGGAACAGGGAAAAGCCGCAATTGCCGCACAATGCGGTGGTGATACCCTGGCGGAGCTCCACCTCGCCGTACTCCCCGGTTCTTAAAAGTGCGGCATCGATATGGCGGTGGGGATCGATAAAGCCGGGGCAGACCACAAGCCCCCGGGCGTTAACCTCCCGGGTACCCGGGATATCACTTAACCGTCCGATGGCTGCGATCTTTCCGTCAGCAAGCAGCACATCCGCCGGATAACCCGGTGCTTTCGTGCCATCCACGATCAGGCCGTTCCGAATGAGCAGGGCCGGCTGCAAGGACATCCCTCACTTACTTGTTCCAATTAGTAATTTCCCAAATAAGGATAGTCGGCATTATAGGCCGGGTTTTCAAAAAACGCAAGGCCTTTTTTGCGAGCTGCGCTATTGACAGCCCATGCCATCCATGCTAAGATGACCCTGCTTAAGTTACGTCCCGCACAACGATAAGCCCAGTCCAAATGAAAAAAGATACGATTGGCAAAGGCCTTCCCGCTTATGGGGATGTGATGGAACATCATCTTTGCGATTCCATGGAGGAAGGCGCTTTGATTTCCCATACAAAAGAATTGGTTTTTTTGAAAAGTGAAGCACCCGGCGAGGAAGGCCAGGCGGGTGCTTTTATTGCGCCTTGCTTGGAATATTGATCCTGAATCAACTATACAGGAACAGCCTTGATCGATGGGAGGAGGCAGAGGCCATGGCCCCATTAAGGCCCGGGGAACAATGTCTGATAGAAGCCGCCTCCCTGTTATGCGTTGGAAAAGAGAGGATGACATGATGATCATACTGGGGATTGATATCGGCGGCACTTCCATCAAATACGGTGTGGTACGGGAGGGCGAAACGCTCAAAAGCGGCCAATTGCCCACAGACTTAAGCGGCCCGGAAAACGTGGCGGATCAGATCGCTTCCCTTGTAAATGAACTGAAGGCGGCATACCCCCTTTCTGCCGTGGGCATTGGCTGCGCCGGGCGGATCAACAGCGATACCGGGACCGTTACCGCCAGCAACCTCCGCTGGAAAGACGCACCCTTTCATGCGATGCTGAAAAAGCGGATCTCCCTACCCTTTGTGCTGGAAAACGATGCCCAGGCGGCACTGGCTGCTGAATGGCTTTATGGCGCATGCAGGGGGCTTTCGGATGCGCTGTACATTACGCTGGGGACGGGCATCGGCTGCGGATTGCTCCTGGGGGGACGCCTTTACCGGGGCGGAAGCCATGTGGGGGGTGAGGTGGGCCATATGATCACCCATGTGGGCGGACAATTATGCGCCTGCGGCCAAAACGGCTGCTATGAACAGTATGCCTCCGCGAAGGCCCTCTCCCGCATGGCCGGAGGCTGCGCGCCGGAGGATGTGATTGTCCTTGTCAAAGCGGGTGATCCCGGTATGGAGAGCATATGGCAGGAGTACCTGGTGGAAGTATGCGCAGGGCTTACAAGCCTTGTCTGCCTTTTCTCCCCTCAGCGTATTTTGCTGGGCGGCGGCTTAAGCCAGGCGGGAGATTTTCTGGTAAGCGGCTTGAAGGAATGTTTGGCCGACCAGTTCGGCAGCACCGGTATCCGTGCGGCAAGCCGCCTCTGCTTATCAAAATTCCTGAACGGTGCGGGATATCTGGGGGCGGTAGCCCTTGTGGAGATTACATACAGAATCGATAAAAAAGGAAGGTGAGGATATGGATTCCACAGTTAAAATGGCCATTATCGGCGCGGGTACCTGGGGCGTCAACCATGCCCGAATCTACCGCGCTCACCCCTTTGCTAAAGTCGTCGCCATATGCGACATGAATCTTGCAAAGGCGCAAGAGGTCGCCGCCGAGATCGGCATCCCGGAGGTTTACCAGGATTATCATGAGATGCTGAAAAAGTGCACCTGCGATGCGGTGGCCATCGTTACCCCCGACCACCTGCACGCGGACATCGCCATCGCCTGCGCCAAGGCGAAGAAGCATGTGCTGATTGAAAAGCCTCTGGCCACCACCAGGGAGGATGTTTTCCGCATGGTGGAAGCCATTGAAGGAAATGGCGTACGGGCCATGGTAGACTTTCACAACCGCTGGAGTCCGCCATTCAACGTAGCCCATCAGGCGGTGGAGGCCGGGGAGCTGGGGGAAGTCTACAGCGGCTATTTCCGCCTGAACGATATCAAATGGGTGGCAACGGACCTGCTGCCCTGGGCGGCCAGTTCCTCCATTTTGTGGTTCCTGGGCAGCCATAGCCTGGATACGCTGCGTTGGTTCTTTCAGGATGAAGTCAGGCGTGTCTACAGCGTCAGCCGCAGCGGCGTTTTGACCGGTATGGGCGTGGATACGGTGGACACTTACCTTACCACAGTGGAATTTTGCCGGGGCGGCATCGCACAGATGGAAAATGGATGGATCACCCCCAATGCCAATCCATGCGTCAATGACATCAAGTGCAACATCCTGGGCACCAAGGGCATGATCGCCATCGACGCATCCAACCATAACCTGATCCAAAAATACACCGATGAAAAGGTGCAGGTGCCGGATGTGCTGGTGCAGCACCATATCTTCGGCCAGCCCAAGGGTTTTGCCTTTGAAAGCGTACGTGCTTTTGTGGACAGGCTCTACGACGGTAAGGATTTTGCCCTGACGCTTCGGGATGCAGCCAATACCTCACTGGCCATCCTGTCCATCATGGAATCGACCAAGACGCGCATGCCGGTAGAAGTGGAGCAAATTTAAATTCATTCGGACAAAAACGGATGCAAGCGCAATTTTGCACATAAGACTGGAATTAAATTCCATGTGTAAAAGCATCTGCTTGGCGCAAAATAGCTTCGAGGTGAAAGCAATGAGGACTCAGGCGAATTTGCGACACCTTGAAAATCTCCTGGAATTCAATCCTGGAGTGTTTAGTCCAGGGGATTAAAGCAGAAGAGCGGGCGTAAGTCCGCTCTTCTGCTATCATGGTATAAAGAAAATGCTTATTAGATACGGCTGAATGCCCTACCTAATTTTTCCTTCTTCAGTCTCTATCTTATTCACAAAGTCCATATTGTAACGCACAGCACCGTGATCTTTAATTACCGTTCCTCTTGTGGTGCGGATTGCTAAAATAATGCAGTTTTCATTCTGTTCATTGTTTGCGTGGTCGTACCATTCGGCAAATGCTTTACGAAGTTTAATCCTTAGCTCAGCGTTTTTTATACATGGTATAGTGTTTATTTGTTATGATTCAAATAACATTATAGCTTAAGCCACAAAGCGGGACGAACGCCGCCTGTACATTTGCCATCGCTGATGTTGCCTTTCAATATATTGTTGCCTTGGATACCTATATTACCGTCAGTCCCAAAGATGTACACGGCTTTTACATTAACGCGGCCGGGCGACCGAAGCCACCACCACCAGCCCCATTCTTTACCCAGAAGTTTTGCTATTCGCTTACTATTGTTTTCATCTTTTCTTTCAAACCAATATCTTTGATTTTTTCCCCGGTTTTGCAATTTTGAACTGCTATCACCGAAATATTTGCACACTTCCTCAATGCTTAATAAAAATATACTGTCTTGCGTATCTAATCCGCCTTTTGAACCATACCACTGATTGTCAGGATTTTTATTTAATACTGGAATTATTCTTGATTTCTCAGTTGCGTTGAATTTGTTATAAAAATCACCGTTAAGATATTTTCTTAACGCGCAGTCAGCCCATGTTATATCTTTATAAGCGTCATGGTAAGCACGCTGTTCTATAATACATTCGGTTATAATCAAAGCCGTATTGTTTTGTATGTCAAGCACTCGCCAATCATAACTGCCAAATGATATTTTATCTCCTACTTGCATATTTACCTCCCATACTTAATATAAATTTTCTGCTCTTTACATTATCCGACAAATGTTCATCTGTATTATAACAGGGCTAATCTAAAAAAGCCATCAACATACAGAATGTCGACACCCTTCGAAAAACGTTGTCATTTTTTTGATTCCGCACTTTTCACCTCCAGTTTTTTAATATTCTGCTTTTGCAGGTTCATATAACTTTGGACATCCCCTTGACAGCCCGGCGGAAAACCATACAATAGGTGCTATTCGAAAAAATTGCCGGAGGCTGATGAAATTTCCCCATATCCTTCGGCCCGGGAGAGAAGAATATGATTCAAAAGCTATGGATCGACACGGACATGGGCGGAGACATTGACGATGCGTTGTCTATCAGTATGGCGCTGCATTCTTGTGAACTGCAAGTGATTGGAATTTCCACGGTATATATCGGCAATGCCTGGCGCACAGGTTTGGTGCGGTCCATGATGGAGGCTTATGATCATGCTGAGGTTCCGGTGCATCTGGGAGCTGAAAAACCGCTGATTGGCCTGTGGAATAACTATGTGCCTACGCCTCACCTTCCGAATGATGCGGTGCCTGCACTGATCAGGGCGGCGCGGGAGAACCCCGGCCTTTGCGTGGCGGCCATCGGACCGCTGACCAATATCGCATTGGCCCTTGCCCAGGCGCCGGACATTGCGGCAAATATCCGCCTTTTTATCATGGGCGGCATGATCTTAATGGCTTATCCCGAATGGAACATCGCCTGCGACCCGGAGGCGGCGCGCATCGTGCTGGAAAGCGGCGCGGACATCACCATGGTAGGTCTTGACGTAACGGAGAAGTGCCGCTTAGGCAAAGAGGAAGCCCAGGCGCTGGTGATGGGGGAAAGCAGGGAGATGCGCTTTCTTCAGGGCGAGATGGAGCGGTTTTTTGCCAATTTCACTTTCCTGCCGGTGCTGCATGATCCGCTGACCATTGTGGCGCTTTTGTGGGATGACATTCTGACCTACGAAATGAAGGACATTGTGATTGAGACAAGGGGAGAATTCACACGGGGCGTCACTGTGGAGCGGCGCTTTGCCGAAAAAAAGCCCATCCGGGTGGCGGTTTCCGTCCGGGCTGAGGAAGCGGTGAAGCGTATGGTGAAGCACATCCGGGGAGAGGAATAATTCGTGGTCAATTACATATTGAGAAAAGCGGCACGCCCCGAAATGGAGCGTGCCGCTTTCATGGGCTGTTTATTTGCCGATGACGCCTTTTTTCAGGATCACGCAGGCGTACAGCGCGTCTTCCCCTGTCTGGATGGTGGCATAGGCACGGCGGCTGCGATCATAGAAGGCGAACCGCTCAATGAAGTCGATTTTCGTTCCCGGTGCGTGCTTTTCCACAACTTCGCGGAATTTGCCCCAGATGGGCGGATCACCCGCTACGGTGCCGGGCACAACCTGCATCAGCGTGACAGGCTTTTCCACAAAAGTGTCCAGTGGGAAAAGCTGCAAAATGGCGTCCAGCAGCTCGGGCACCTTGTGGCCGTCACAGCGGATGCAACGGGTCCCCATGGAGGCAGCAGGGAAGTTGCCGTCACCGATGACGATCTCATCCCCATGGCCCATCTCGGCGAGTATTTTCAAAAGTTCCGGCGAAAGCAGCGGCGAGATACCCTTTAGCATATAAAAAGCTCCTCTCGTATGTAAGGTTCGTGTACCTTTGCTAAAAGGCAGTATATCAGGAAAAGGAAGAAAGGGAAAGTACTTTTCCATCATTTAATTAAACGTTTACCCCGATTTTCGCAATGACTGCCTGAAATGGCTTGCTCATCACTTCATTGGCAAAATCACTATCTATAGTGCATAATGTACAAAAAAGATAAAATATGTAAACATAATTCAGCGCATATGTAGGGGAATTGGAAAGTGTTTATTGCAGGAACAAATGAAAAAGAACTTGACAACGGGATGAATCATGCATATAATATCATTATTGGTTTACATAAAAGGAAAAACGTTTATCCTAGGCACAAATGGAAAGGGTGCAATCCCGAAAGATGATTGCGCCAGTGAGAAGGAAGAACCCGTGCGTCCTGTGTAGGGTGCTTCTGCGGGAAAACGCGTGCCAAAAAACGTTTGGACGAAATGGGAGGGGATCATGATGGCGCCACTGGCCAGGGCAATGAGGCCGCCAGCCGTGAGGACATACCGAAAAAGTTTTTTGAAACGTGTGCTCAGTTGCTGGCAGCTGTACGTGATCCTGCTGCTTCCGCTGCTTTGGGTTCTGATATTCAACTATGGCCCTATGTATGGCCTGCAGCTGGCATTCAAGCGGTATAGCCCCCGTGCCGGCATCTGGGGAAGTCAGTGGATCGGGTTTTCGTATTTTCAGCAGTTTTTTAACTCCAAGATCAGCTGGCAGATTATTCGCAATACCTTCGTTTTGAGCATGTTCTCCATTATTGCCAATTTTCCCATCCCGATTTTATTGGCCATCGCCTTCAACGAGATCCGGGCGCGCCGGTACAAGAAATTCGTGCAGATGGTGACCTACGCTCCGTATTTTATTTCCACGGTCGTGCTGGTAGGCATGATGATGATGCTTCTGGAGACCCGGGTGGGCATCGTCAACCGCCTGATGGGGCTGGTGGGCATCAATCCCGTCAACTTCATGGGCAAGCCGGAACTGTTCCGCTCCGTATACGTATGGTCCGGCGTATGGCAGACCAGCGGCTACAGCTGCATCATTTATATCGCTGCGCTGGCCGGCATTAACCAGGAACTGCAGGAGGCCGCCACCATTGACGGCGCCAACAAGATCCAACGGATCTGGCATGTGGATTTGCCCTGCATACGGCCCACCATCACCATCATTCTGATCATGGGCTTTGGTTACACCATGAGCGTGGGGTTTGAGAAGGTATTCCTCATGCAAAACAGCCTGAACACCGCCACATCGGAAATTATCTCCACCTATGTGTACAAGATCGGCATGCAGTCCAACAACTTCGGCCTGTCTACGGCTATCGGGCTTTTAAACTCCGTCATCAATCTGGCGCTGCTGATGATCGCCAATCTGGTGGCCAAAAAGGTGGGTGACACAAGCCTATGGTAACAAGCATGAAAAAGAAGCGGGCAGCGATCCGCCTATCCGCTGGCGACCGGATTTTCATGACATTCCTGTACTTGTTTTTGACGCTGGCCATGCTGGTGGTTCTCTATCCCATGGTCTTCATCTTTGCGGCCTCCTTCAGCGATGCGAGGATGGTCTCGGCAGGCCGGGTATGGTTCTGGCCTGTGAACCCCACGCTGGTGGCCTATGAGGCGGTCTTCAAAAACCCCCGCATCGTCATGAGCTTTTTGAACTCCCTGTTTTACATGGTAGCCGGTACCGCCATCAACCTTATTCTCACGGTGCTGGCGGCCTACGCCCTCTCCCGAAAAAACCTGGTGGGCCGAAACGTATTTACGGGGATCTTCGTGTTCACAATGCTCTTTTCCGGCGGCCTCATTCCTACGTACCTGTTGATGGGCAATTTGAGTTTGCTCAATACCCGTTGGTCGCTCCTTTTATGCAGCGCGCTGTCGGTGTGGAACGTCATCGTGACCCGCACCTATTATCAATCCACCATCCCGGAGGAGCTTCACGAAGCGGCTACCCTGGATGGGTGCGATGAGTTCAAATTCCTGGCAAAAGTGGCGGTGCCCCTGTCCGGGCCCATCCTGGCAGTCATGGGCCTGTATTACGGGGTTGGCCACTGGAACTCGTACTTTAACGCCATGCTGTACCTGCGCAATGAGAATTATTATCCGCTGCAGATCATATTGCGCAACATTCTGGTTTTGCAAAACGTGGACACCTCCATGATCAAGGACGCGGATGTGCTGCTTAGAATGCAAGGCCTGGCAGACCTGTTGAAATATTCAGTCAGCGTTGTCTCCACGGTACCGCTGCTGATTATGTACCCGTTTGTACAGAAGTACTTTATCAAAGGAGTGATGGTTGGGGCACTGAAAGGATGACGAAGACTTGGAGGAGGGAATACACCCGATGAAATACCTTAATAGCCGGTCCTTCCAAGGGTACATGGGGACAAACCTACGAAATGGCAAAATGAAAGGAGAACAACCCATGAAAAAAACACTGGCTTTCCTTCTGTGCGTTGTGATGGTGCTCCTGAGCATGGCCTCCGCTCTGGCTACAGACGTTGCTCCCAACAACGAATTTCCTATCGTGAAGGAAAAGATCACCCTGGATGTGTTTGCGCCAGCCATTCCCACCATTATTGACCTTAGCACCAACGAATTCACCGTTTATCTCGAAGAAAAGACCGGCATTCATATAAATTGGATCACCGCACCCCAGGAGTCCGCTCCCGAAGTGCTGAACATGATGCTGGCCAGCGGCGACCTGCCCGATATCATCCTGGGCGTGCAGGTTTCGACCGCCACCGAGGAGCTGTACGGCACCGCCGAGCATATGTTCCTGCCCCTCAATGACCTCATCGACAACTATGCTCCCAATTTCAAGGCCATTCTGGAAGCCCGGCCCGAAGTGAAGGGCGCTATCACCGCACTGGACGGCAACATTTACTCCCTGCCTTCCCTGCAGGATTGCTATCACTGCGGCTACAGCCAGAAGATGTGGCTCAACCAGGAGTGGCTTACCAAGCTGGATCTGCAAATGCCCACCACCACCGAAGAATTCTACAATGTGCTGGTGGCCTTCCGCGACAAGGATCCCAACGGCAACGGCCTGAAGGACGAAATCCCGCTCATTGGCGCCAAGGAAAACGAGGGCTGGTACCAGAGCGTAACCGGCTATCTGCTTAACTCTTTCGTCTATGACAGCGGCGTGTACAACCAGGTGAAAGACTACGTCACCAAGTATGGCGTGGTGGACACCTCCATCAACAAGGAAGCCTACCGCGAAGGCCTCAAGTACCTGAACAAGCTGTATTCCGAAGGCCTCATCTATCCCGATTCCCTGACCTTAAAGTACGACCAGGTGAAGGCTCTTGCCCTGGCGGAAGAAGAACTGGTGGGCGCCGCCCCTGCCGGCCATCTGGGCATGTTCCTGGATGTGGTCACCAACCCCGAGCGCTACCGTCACTACACCTCTGTGGCTCCCCTCAAGGGACCGGAAGGCGTGCAGAATGTGACGTACTTCCCCTACTTCCCCATCACCACCGGCGAATTTGTCATCACCGTAGACAATCAATATCCCGAAGCTTCCATGCGCTGGGCAGACCTCATGTATGACTATGAGACAAGCATGATCCGCGGCTGGGGCAAGGAAGGCGTTGCATGGCGCAAGGCCGAAGAAGGCGAAGTAGGCCTGGACGGCGTGACCCCCGCCATATACAAGACGCTGATTCCCTTTGACGAGCAGGCTCAAAATGTGCACTGGAGCTGGCTGGGCATCGAGTACACCGACAACACCCTCTGGAACGGCACCAACGTCACCACCCCCGACATGGACCTGTATTCTCCCGAAGGGTTTGAAAAGCTCTTGTGGGTGGAGACCGAGAACAAGTATGAGTCCTACAAGAGCGATGAGTATTCCGAACTGCCCGCCCTGCGTATGGACAGCGTCGATACAGACGAACTGAGCATGCTTCAGGTGCAGCTGAAGAACTATATCGAAGAAAGCCGCTCCCGCTTCATCATCGGCGACCTGAACCTGGACACCGATTGGGAGACCTACCTGTCCACCTTGAACGACCTGGGACTCAACCGTTACCTGGAGCTCAAGCAAAAGGCGTATGACGCCATGTTCAAAAAGTAATCCGTAACAGTATTCCATTGGTCCGAACAAAAGGGGAAGGGCCTTGCGATCTAAGGCCGCAAGACCCTTCCTTCTGATTGCAATCGTATCCTGATGACTGTTTGCGAATGACGTATTCGCCCCGAAAGATGCTTTTAGGTCCGGCAGCGGGATAAGGTTCCCGCATCCGGCTTACTATACCACTCCCCGGGGTTGTCCGGGGTGGGAATTATTGCCTTCATAGAACGGTCTATGAATGAAAGGATCACTATCCATGCTTACGAAGCAGTTTCCCCGCACGCTGGTAGGAGGCGTATCTTTGCCCCGCATGCTCATTGGCTCCAACTGGATGGTGGGGTACAGCCACACCAGCGTCGCCGCGGACAACCAGATCAAACAAGCTTACAGCAGCAAAAAAGCCGTGGCCGATATGCTGGAAGTGTTTTTATCCTTCGGCATCGACGCCACCATGTGCCTGATGGAAAGCAGCCCGGTTTTTGTGCAGGGGATCAAGTTGGCGGAGGAGCATACTGGCAAGAAGATCACCGTCATCGATACGCCCATCCTGAACGTGGACGACAACGAGGCGGCCCGCCGGGAAGCGAGGGAGACCATCAAAAGGTCCAGGGAACTGGGGGCTACATTCTGCATGCCCCACCACTTTAGTGCCGAGCAGTTGGTAAACAAAAACAGGCGTACCATGGACCGCCTGCCGGATTATTTGGATATGATCCGCCAGGAAGGTATGATCCCCGGCCTTTCTGCCCATATGCCGGAACTCATTGTCTACTCCGACCTGAATGGCTATGACGTGGAAACGTATGTGCAGATCTACAACTGCCTGGGCTTTTTGATGCAGGTGGAGGTTGAGTACATCCACAAAGTTATCACCGGCGCCAAAAAGCCGGTCATGACTATCAAATCCATGGCCGCCGGCCGGGTGTCTCCCTTTGTGGGGCTGACCTTCTCCTATAGCACCATCCGCCCCTGCGATATGGTGACTGTAGGCTGCTACACCAGGGAAGAGATTTTGGAAGACGTGGAAATTGCCATGGCGGCCATAGAGCGGCGGCCTCCGGACCTTTCCGGACGGAGCAGCCCCAAGAAGAGCGACGCCATGCAAGGATAAACCTATTCATTGGTTGTGGAAAAGAAAAGCGAGGGAAATTGTATGAAGAAACTGATCATGGATGGGCCGAAAAAAAGTATTCTGATCGATGTTCCCATGCCGGTTCCAGGTGGCAATCAGGTACTGGTCAGGATCAAGTACTGCGGTGTTTGCATGTCGGAGCACCACGATTGGGCCATGGCACAAAAAGGCCGCGTCTTTGGCCATGAACCCATGGGGGTGGTGGAAAAAGTGGGCAAGGACGTAACGGGATTTAAGCCCGGCGACCGGGTTACGGGCCTGGGTCTGGAAGCCTTTGCGGAATATCTTCTGTTCACCCCCGACAAATTGGTACATGTGCCTGACAATGTAAGGGATGAGGATGCCACAGCGGAACCCTTGTCCTGCCTTGTAAGCGCCGCCAGCAAAGTGCCCCTTACCCTGCCCGGCGATACTGTAGCGGTGGTGGGCACAGGCTATATGGGCCTTGGCATGGTGTCGCTTTTAAAGCTCAAGGGCGCGGGGAAGATCATCGCCGTGGATATCCGGGAGGAAGCTTTGGCGAACGCCAAGCGGTTTGGCGCGACCGAATGCTACCTGCCCCATCAGGTGCCCAAAGAGTACCTGGCGCCCATGAGCGATATCTGGACGGGCGGCATCTCCATCGTTACCGAATGGGCCGGGACAGGTGAGGCTTTGAAGCTTGCGGGGGAAATGACGAAGATCGACGGCTTCCTTGGCATCGGCGGATATCATACCGGCGGTAACCGGATGGTGGATATCCAGTTGTGGAATGTGAAAGCCATCAGCGCTGTCAGCCTCCATGAGCGCAAGGATCCCTTCCAGATCAAGTGCTGCCAGAATGCCATGGAGCTGCTGTCTTCCGGCCAGTGGCCCTTTGCCGGGGTGAATACCCGCATTTATGGCCTCAACGAATTCGATCAGGCGCAGCAAGACCTGGATGTAAAACCCGGCAACATGATCAAGGCAATTATAGACTGCACAAAGTGGTAAAACGGAGGGAAAATTATGAAAAGCAATGCGGTATGGGTTGTGGCGGAGAAAAAGATTGAAATCCGTCCTGTGGAATGCAAAGCCCCCAAGTATGATGAAGTGCAAATCGAAACCAAGGCTTGCGGCGTGTGCGCCTGGGATTCTTATCTCTACAGGGGCCTGAGCGCTCCCGGACCCATCCCGTATGTCATCGGCCATGAAGCCGTAGGCATCATCAGGGAAGTGGGGGAAGGCGTCAAAGGCTTCAATCCCGGGGATAAGGTATTCTGCTCTAGCGGCGGAAACCAAATGATGCAGCAATATTTCAACCAGCATTATTCCTGTATTGCCAAGATTCCGGATGACGTCACCGATTATGCCGCATGGGTTTTGGAACCCACCACCTGCGTGGTGAACCTGCTGAAATTAACTCAATTGGAGCCGGGTGATTCCGTGGCATTGGTTGGCGCGGGCTACATGGGGCTTTTGACGTTGCAGGGCTTGACCCGCGGATCCTGCGCCGGAGATATTACCGTGTTTGAAATCCGCAAGGACCGGATCGCGTTGGCCGAAAAGTTGTACCCCGGCCATGTGTATGACCCCAACTCCGAGGAAGGCAAAGCTAAGATTGAAGAGAGCGTTAAAAACGGCGGCGTGGATGTGGTGATCGACTTTGCCGCTTCCGATTCCGGTTTTGATTTGGCGCTTGCGCTGCGCCGCTATAACGCGGGCAAGCTGGTGCTGGGCACCTGGCACCGCCATGAAAAAACCTTTGACGGTACCAACTGGCATATGAGCGGCCTGAATGTGCTGAACCTTTCTCCCATGAGCAACCGCCATTATACCGACATGATCCCAAGGACCGCCGCACTGGTAAAGCGGGGCGTGTATACCCCCGGCGAATTAGTCTCCCATGTGGCCCACTATGCCGATGTGGAGGCGGTGAACGCCCTGTTCCATAAATCCATTGACAAGAGCGACGGCTACATGAAGGGCGTCATTACATTCTAAGAGAGGAAACAGCGCTATGAAAATCGCTTATACCGGCTGGACATGGCTGGTGAACCACAACGACAACCATAAGTGGGAGTTCGAGCAGTTCTTGAAGGAAGTCGCCGACCTGGGGTATGAGGCCGTGGAGAACTTCGCTTTCATCACCAAATATTTTGACAACAACGCCGGGGAAGTCAAGGCGCTGCTGGACAAATACGGCCTGGAAATGGCGAACCTGTATGAGCATTACACAGACGACGACGAGGCGGACTATCAAAGCGCCGTTGCCTATGTGGACTTTATGAAGAAGATCGGTGCAACATATTTGAACCTCCAGGGCGTTATGTGGCGGGATGCGCCTCTTGACCGGCCCACCGACCGGGAAAAGATACTCAAGTATGCCAAACTTTCCAACCGCATCGGCAAGCTGTGCCGGTTAAGCGGTTGCGTGGCTTGCTTCCACCCCCATGCCAATACTCCCGTTTACACCGAAGAGCAGATCGATCTGTTCCTTGCCAACACCGATCCTAACCTGGTTTCTCTGTGCCTGGATACCGCCCATACCACCCTGGCCGGGATGGACGCGGTGGCAGCCTTTAAAAAGTATTTGCCCCGCATCGCCTACATCCATTTGAAGGATGTGGACCCGGACAAGGAAAGCTATTCCGCATGGCCTATGGACAGCTTCTGTGAACTGGGCCTTGGCACGGTAGATTTCCGGGGCATTTACAAGGTGTTAAAGCAGGGCGGATATGACGGCGTTCTGTGCGTGGAGCTGGATAAGCGGCCTGTATGCAACTACAAATCGGCAATGGTTTCGCGGCGCTATCTCCATGATGCGTTGGGTCTATAAGTATCTTAATATACAGGCTTAATATTTAATGAAGAGGAGCTTTTCCGGATCCGGAAGGGCTCCTCTTTTTTAGCTCAAATTAATCGAAAAATCAATGCATTCATGTTTGCCCTTAGAAAAAATCAGCCTCGCACTTTGTTATCCTGAGAAGCGCAAGTTTGAAACAGCCAATTGAATAAGCGCGGAAAAGGAAGGAACAGCAAAGCAGGCTGCTGAGAAGCAGCCGGAAATGAGGGGGATGAGGTCAGGCAGGAGCCGAGGGAGGGGGATCATCTT
>JAEZQK010000025.1 GCA_023413135.1 Bacillota bacterium | reverse complement strand
ATGGAATTACACTTCGGAACGGCCGGCCGTTGCTTTTCATAAAGAAGATGTAGGTGCAGTGCTCATGCTTGCCGGAATGCGATCCATCAAGCCGGCTGCATAAGAGACAGAAGGGGTGTGGCCTATGGATTCCGTTTTTCAAGGTCTTACCGGGCGGATCGTGCTGCCCTGCAGCCCCTTGTACAATGAGGCCAGGCAGGGCTGGAATAGGGCGATACAGCAATACCCCGTAGTGATCGATTATTGCCGGAATGAAGCGGATGTGTCCAACGCTGTTTTGTGGGCAAGGGAGCATCACGTGCCCATCCGTATCCGCAGCGGTGGCCACAATTATGAGGGTTATTCCAACGGCAATTGTACTCTGGTGATCGACATCAGCGAAATGAACGCCATGGAGATAGATGAATGCGAGGGGACACTACGCGTTCAAGCGGGCGTAACCAACGGGCAGGTATACGGATTCGTATCGTCCAGGGGCTATCCCTTTCCGGGCGGCACCTGTCCCACTGTTGGGTTAAGCGGATTCGTTTCAGGCGGCGGATGGGGGCTTTCCTGCCGGATGCTTGGCCTGGGGTGCGACAGCCTGGTGGAAATCAAAATGGTGAATTTTGAAGGAAAGGTGCTCACAGCAAACAGGATGTGCAACGCCGACCTTTTCTGGGCATGCTGCGGAGCGGGCGGCGGGAATTTTGGCGTGATCACGACCATGACCTTCCGGCTTCCGCCAAAGGTCGGCCTGGTGACGCTGATTGAAATCGACTACCTGCATGTCAGCCCACAGGAACAAGTTCAGTTTCTTAAGACATGGCAGCATTGGCTAAAAATCGCCGACGACAGAATGACGCTGATCGCGCGGATCTACAATTCCCAAAGCGATGGCCTGGCAATGCTGGTAAGGGGCATTTTCTATGGAGAACCGGAGGAAGCAAGGCAGATATTGAAGTGCTTCCTTGCCCTTGACAACGCGGAGCCAAACCTGGAATTTGTAAGCTTCCTGGAGGCGGTAATGGTGATCGGCAGCAGTTATCCGCCTTTTGAAAAATTCCAATCTGCCAGCCGCTTTGCATTGTGGGAATTGAGTGTGGAGGAATGCGAAATATTGGTCAACCTCATTAGCCACCCACCCCGGGGGTCCGTATTTACCGGTGTATCCCTGTATGCGCTGGGCGGCAGGGTTGCGCAAGTGGATGTGGACGATACGGCCTTTTTCTACCGCCGGGCAGGATATATCCTCTGGCTGGAAACGGTATGGGAGGATTTAAGGTTTGCACGGGAGAACGTGGATTGGATCAATATGTGGTTCCCATGTTTTGCGTCCATGACCGCAGGCTCGTATGTCAATTTCCCGTATGACGAGCTTCCCCGCTATCTGGAGGAATACTATGGGGCTCATGCGAAGGTATTACGGAAAATCAAAGAGAGATATGATCCCAACAATGTATTCACCTTCCCGCAGGGCATCAACGGATACGACAAGTTGAAGCGTTCCTTTGACGGGGATGCAGCCTTCGATGAAACGGGCGGGCTGTCGGAAAGCAGGACGGACACATTCAATCACCGCGGCTTCCGGTATGTAAAGAAGCAAGCCTGATTCGTAACTCTCATGCATTTAAACTGAAATATCGAATGTTTGTTTGCTTTTTGCTTCCTGCGCATGGACAAGCGTGATGCCATGGGCTATAATGGAAAGGAAATTTGTATGCACTCATGGGGGTCACGTCATGAATCTGGAGCAATTGCTGGACCGCTGGAAGCAGGACGAGTATTTTATGGAAAACGTGACCTGCTGGCATACAATCCCTGCCCGGCCCGCCCAATATGGCGATTTTCCGGAGGGGATCGATCCGTGCATTCCCGAAGTTTTAAAAAAGCGGAATATCCACCGCCTGTATACCCATCAGGCGTTAAGTTTGGCCGCCACCGGTGAGGGCAAGGATGTGGTGGTGGTAACGCCTACCGCTTCCGGCAAGACCATGTGCTACAACCTGCCGGTACTGTCGGCGATATTGAAAAATCCCGATTCCAGGGCTTTGTACCTGTTTCCCACCAAAGCGCTGTCCCAAGACCAGGTGAGTGAACTATATTCTCTCATCGAAGCGCTGAACGTGGATATCAAGACCTACACCTACGACGGGGACACGCCGGGCTCCGCCCGCAAAGCGGTGCGTCAGGCGGGCCATATCGTGGTCACCAACCCGGATATGCTCCACAGCGGCATCCTGCCCCAGCATACCAAGTGGGTGAAGCTGTTTGAGAATCTGCGTTATATCGTGATTGATGAGATCCACGCCTACCGGGGCATTTTCGGCAGCAACCTGGCCAATGTGCTCCGAAGGCTTTTGCGCCTTTGCGCCTTTTACGGCAGCCATCCCACCTTCATATTGTGCAGCGCCACCATTGCCAACCCCAAGGAACTGGCGGAAACCCTTACAGGCCGGCCCGTCACCATGATTGACGTAAGCGGCGCGCCCACAGGAGAACGGCACTTCATCTTCTACAATCCGCCGGTGGTGAACAGGCAGCTGGGTATCCGCAAGGGCTCCGTGCAGGAGACGAAGGCCATTGCTTCAATGCTTTTAAACAATGGCGTGCAGACCATTGTCTTTGCCAAAAGCCGCCTGATTGTGGAGGTGCTGACCCGGCATTTGAAGGACATGGTGCGCGATCCGCTGGGCAACGCCGGCCGGGTGCGGGGCTACCGGGGCGGATACCTGCCCAGCGAGCGGCGGAATATTGAAGCCGGGCTTCGCCAGGGAGCCATTGATGCGGTGGTGTCCACCAATGCGCTGGAATTGGGCATTGACATCGGTGCGCTGGAGGCTTGCGTGCTGTGCGGCTATCCCGGTACCATCTCCAGCACGTGGCAGCAGGCGGGCCGGGCAGGCAGGCGCAAGGGAACGTCGGTGATGGTGATGGTCGCATCTTCCGCCGCCATCGACCAGTACATTGTGACCCATCCCCATTACTTTTTCAGCCAATCGCCGGAGCATGCGCTTTTAAACCCCGACAACCTGTACGTGCTGCTCAGCCATTTCAAATGCGCCGCTTACGAGCTGCCCTTTGAGGACGGGGAAACCTTCGGCAATGTGGCTTCCACCCAGGAACTTTTGGACTATCTTTCGGAGGAGAACATTCTGCGCCACGTGGAGGGGCGTTACCACTGGATGGCGGAAGATTTTCCGGCCTCCGAAATCTCCCTGCGCTCGGCGGCGAGCGAAAATTTTCTCATTGTGGATGTCACCAATCCTGCCCATCACCGGGTAGTGGGGGAAATGGACCGTTACACCGTACCCATGCTGTTGCATGAAAATGCCATCTACATGCACGAAGCCCAGCAGTACCAGGTGGAGAAGCTGGACTTCGACGGCTGCAAGGCATTTATCCGCCAGGTGGATGTGGACTACTATACCGATGCGGATCTGAACATCAGCTTAAGCCTCCTGGATATCGCTGAGGAGAAGGGCGAGCCCCAAAGCCTGTACCGGGCTCTGGGGGAAGTGAAGGTCACCACCCTGGTAAAGATGTTCAAGAAAATGAAGCTGGATACCCAGGAGAACCTTGGCTTCGGTCATGTGCGGCTGCCGGAAACCGATATGCACACCACCGCCATGTGGTGGACGCTGCCGGATGACATCGCCGGCAAATACGGTAAGGATGAGCTGCAAAGCGGCATGCTGGGGGTGTCGAACTTATTGCGGATCGTGGCTCCGCTTTATTTGATGTGCTCGCCCAGGGATATCAGCGTCATCTATCAGGTGAAAGGCACCTTTACCCAGCGGCCCACGCTGTTTGTGTATGACAACAACCCGGGGGGGATCGGCCTTGCGGAAAAGTGTTTTACCATGCAAAGCCTGCTGCTTCATCACGCGCTGGACATCGTCTCCGCTTGCGAATGCAAGGAAGGGTGCCCCTCCTGCGCGGGGCCGGTGGGGGAAATCGGTACGGAGGGCAAGAAGGCTTCTATCTCTCTGCTGAAGGAGATGATCGAATGCCCATAAGCCTCCGGGATAAACTAAAAGCGGTGGACAAGCCCAAGCCGCAAAATGAGAATAGGCCTGCCGTTCCCAGCACAGGATGCTACCATGAGGAAAGAACCTTTTCCTGGACGGAGCTGAAGGGCATACCGCAGGAATTGATTTTTACCGGCCGGATGCTTGGCCTTGTGCTTCAACAGGCGGTGCCGGAAGCCATTGATCCATACCGGGTGCTTTATCTGGATACGGAGACGACCGGGCTTAACGGCGGTGTTGGCACGCTGGCCTTTCTGGTGGGAGCAGGCTACTTTACAAAGGATGGCTTTACCGTCCACCAGTGGGTGATGCGTGACTATCCGGAAGAACGGTTCATGCTCACGGCCTTGCAATCGCTATGCGACGGGTTCGACCTGGTGGTCACCTTCAACGGCAAAACCTTCGACCTGCCCCTTTTGCAGGCGCGGATGCTGATGAACCGCATGGAAACGGAAGCTCTTGAAAAGATGACCCACGCCGATCTTATGCACCCTGCCCGCCGTGTATGGAAGCTGCGGCTGAAAAGCTGCCGCTTAAGCCGCCTGGAGGAGGAGATATTTCATTCCCCCAGGGTAAATGACCTGCCGGGCAGCGAAGCGCCGGAGCGATTCTTTCAGTTTTTGAAAACAGGGAATTTTACACTGCTCAGGGATGTGATCGACCACAACCGTCAGGATATCGTGTCCCTGGCGAGGCTTTTATACCGGCTGCTGGACGTTTATGAAAAGCCGGAGCAGCAGAGCTTTTTCGAAGATATCTTCAGCATTGGCCGGGCGCTGGAAAAGCAGGGGGAAACGGCATTGGCCAGGCACTGCTACCACCTGTGTTTAGGCGGCAGCGTGAAAGCCCAGGCACAGCTTCATCTGGGCCGAAGCTTCGTCCGCTTCAAGGAAATGGACGAAGCCATATCCGCTTACCGGCAGATGATCGCCTGCCGGGAGGGAGGGCTTATTCCCTACATAGAACTGGCTAAATTGTACGAGCACCGGCTGCGGGATGTAAAAAATGCCCTGGAAATCACAAAAGCAGCGATATTATTGGCTTCCGAGCCTGCTCTAGGCTCCAAAGACGCTATGCAGGAAATGCAAAATGCGTTACAATACCGTTATATGCGTCTTGTCAAAAAGGCGCAGACTCTGACCTTTACGAAGGAGGCGCGGATACGATGAGCTTTATGGGAAATATAAAGGGCCGCATGGCTCTTGCCAAGCAAGGAAAGGGCGATGTGGAAGGCGCTAAAAAGCTGTATGAGGAGGCTTTGGCTGCCGGGCTTGATTCCGCCCACTATATGCTGGCTTATTCCGTGCTGCTTTTAAGGGATGGCGAGTATGAAAAAGCCAAATCACTGCTTGTGAAAACGCAAAAAGCTCCCGGGCTCAGCGACGCACAGCGGCAGCAGCTGTTCATGAACTACGCTGTGGCCTGCTACAAGCTGGGGGATTTGAGCCGCGCCATCGAGCTGATGGAAAAGCAGCATCAGCGCAATCCCAGCGGCCTGATCTACGGCACACTGGGCTATCTGTACGTGGAAAGCGGCGACTTGGAAAAAGCCAAGGCCTTTAGCCAGGAAGCCATCGACTATGACGATTCCGACCCCATCGCGCTGGATAATATGGGGCAAGCCCTTTACCGTCTGGCGGGAGACAAGGAAGCTGCCAAGCCCTATTTTGAAAAGGCGCTGAAGGAAAAGCCATCCCAGATCGACACCCTGTATTTCCTGGCCCAGTACGACATGGAGGCGGGCAACAAGGAAGCCGCCATCGAAAAGCTGGAAAAGGCGCTGGAAGGGCGCTTCTCGCCGCTGAACCATGCCAACCGGGAAAAGGTGCAGGAAGCGCTGGATCAGCTGAGAGCATAACGGGGTGAGTGATATGCAGCTAATGGAAATTAAAGCCGTGATCTTCGATCTGGACGGCGTGCTCGTATCCACCGACGACTGTCACTATGAGGCCTGGCAGCAGCTGGCCGACAAGCATGGCATTTATTTCGACCGGGAGATCAACCAGCGCCTGCGCGGCGTGAGCCGCATGGAAAGCCTGGAGATTCTTCTTAAGCGTGCTGTCCGCACCTACACGCAGGAAGAAAAAAACGCCATGGCTACCGAAAAGAACGAAGAATATAAGCGGCTGGTCATGCAGCTGACACCATCGGCTATCCTTCCCGGTGCTTTGGAGACGCTTGCTAAGCTGCGGGAGAAGGGCATTTTGATGGCCATCGGCTCCTCCAGCAAAAATACCCCCATCATTTTGAAGCAGATCGGCCTGGAAGGTTACTTTGACGCCGTGGCTGACGGCAACCATATCAAAAACAGCAAGCCGGACCCGGAGGTGTTCCTTCTGGCGGCAAAGATGCTGAATCTGCCTGCTGCCAACTGTCTTGTGGTGGAGGATGCGGATGCCGGCGTGGAGGCCGCCCTGAACGGGAATATGCGGGTGCTGGGGGTTGGTTGCGCCGCGCTGAATCCGAGGGCCACCATTTCGGCAAATTCTTTAAAGGATATCGATCTTCATTCAGTGATCGCGTAGTATCGGGAATGAAATGGATATAATGTAGAATGGCAGTAGTTGGGAGGAATGTGTATGTTGGACCGGCAGGTAGCCCAGGATGCATTGGCTGAAGCAATGAAAACCGGCGGGGATTTCGCCGAAATCTTTCTGGAGGATAGGCGCAACCACGTGCTGCAAATGCGCGGGGGGAAGATCGATACGGTACTCAGCGGCAGGCGGCACGGGGCCGGCATACGCGTGTTCCAAAACCTGTCCGCCATTTATGTGTACACCAACGATACCTCCAAAGAGGGGCTTTTGGATTGTGCCCGTCGGGCGGCCGCCGCGGTAAGAGCGGGAAAAGCTGTTTCTCCAAAGCAGCTTCAGCCTCATGAGACGGTTTCTATCCATCCTGTTGTTTACTACCCTACCACGGTAAAGGCAGCGCAAAAGGCGGAAAAATTGAAGGCAGCCCACGCGGCAGCCTCCGTATCAAAGGAAGTCAAGCAGGTGGTGCTGGGCTATACGGATTCGGAGCAGGATGTATGGATCGCCAACAGTGAAGGCCTCTTCACATCCGATAGGCGGGTCTATTCCCGCATGAGCTGCTCCGCCGTAGCCTCCGATGGAACGGAGAATCAAACGGGCTCCTGCAACCCGGGGGCCATGATGGGCTTTGAGCTGTTTGACCACCGGGTGGATCCGGAAAAGGTGGGCAGGGAAGCAGCAGAAATCGCCGTCACCATGCTTCATGCCCCGGTGTGTCCGGCGGGAGTGATGCCGGTGGTGATCGACAACGGCTTTGGCGGCGTGATCTTCCATGAAGCGTGCGGCCATAGCCTGGAGGCTACGGCGGTGGCCTTTGGCGCCAGCGAGTTTACCGGAAAGCTGAATCAAAAAATCGCAGCCGACTGCGTAACGGCCATTGATGACGGCACCATGCCAAATGAATGGGGCAGCCTGAACATTGATGATGAAGGAACGCCCACCAACCGCCTTGTGCTGATTGAAAATGGCATACTGAAAAACTACATGGTGGATAAGTTGAATGGACGGCGCATGAACATGCCCTCCACCGGCAGCAGCCGCCGGGAAAGCTATGCATTTGCCCCCACCTCCCGTATGCGCAATACCTATATTGCCGCCGGGCAGGATGACGAGCGGGAAATGATCGCCACCATGGGCGATGGTTTGTATGCCCGTCGCATGGGCGGTGGCTCCGTCGACCCTGCCACGGGCGAATTCAACTTTAGCGTCATGGAAGGGTATCTGGTGAAGGATGGGAAAATTGCCTCCCCGGTTCGGGGTGCATCCTTGATTGGCCGTGGGTCGGAGGTACTCATGCGCATTGACAAGGTGGGTAAAGACATGCAGATGTCCCAGGGTATGTGCGGCAGCATCAGCGGAAGCGTGCCCACCAATGTGGGTCAGCCCATGATCCGCGTCAGCCATCTCACCGTTGGCGGAAGATAATGCTCGTATAGAGGAGGTAAATTGCTATGGTGTTGGATACATTTTTGCACAAGCTGATGGATGCTGCCCGTAACGCGGGCATTGAGGCCGCCGAAGCATACATCGCCTCCGGAGACAGCTTCAAGGCTGTTTCCGTCCAGCAGGAGATTGTACAGTATGCCGTAAACACCTCCTGCGGCCTGTCGCTGCGGGGGCTATACGGTGGGAAGATGGGCTATGCCTCTACCGAGGTGATGGATGAGGAAGCCGTCGGTCAGTTGGTGAAAGGCGTAGTAGAAAGCGCTTCCCTGTCGGAGGAGGAGGACAAGCAGTTCATTTATGCAGGGGATGAAGCATATCCCAAGGTGGATACCTATAACCCTGCACTGGAGAGCGTTTCACCCAAGGAGAAGCTGGACTTTGTTCTAAACATGGAAAAGGTTGCCGTCAATTTCGATTCCCGCGTCAAGCAGGTGGAGTATAATACCGTTTTGTCCGGCAGCGGCAAGGTGCGCATTAAAAATACCTATGGCCTGGATGTTTCTTACACGGGCAACTATTGCGGCGCGTACCTCCAGCCCATCGCAAGAGAAGGCGATAAGGCCAGCACCGCCTTTGATATAACCCTTACCCACGATTTTTCCAGGCTCAATTATCAGAGCCTGGCAGAATCAGCGGTGAAAAAGGCCGTATTCGGCCTCGCGGGGAAACCCGTAAAGAGCGGCACCTACCGGGTGATCCTGGAAAACGGCGCCATGGCCGACCTCTTGAATACATTTTCCGGGATATTTTCTGCCGAGAACACCCAGCATGGGTTATCCCTTTTGAAGGGACGTGTAGGAGAAACCATCGCTGCAGGCTGTGTAGTCTTGATGGACGATCCACTGCTTCCCTTTGGCGAGGGCAGCCGTCCCTTTGATGCCGAAGGCGTAGCCTCCAAGACAAAGGCTATCATTGAAAACGGCGTGCTGAAAACGCTTTTGCACAACCTGAAAACGGCTCAAAAGGACGGCGTTCCAACTACGGGTAACGCCAGCAAGGCAAGCTACAGCGCCCCTGTCCGCGTATCTCCCACCAACTTTTTCGTAAAGCCGGGAGTAGATGATCTGGAAGCGCTGATGAAAAAGATGGGCGATGGATTGGTGATCACCGAAGTAAGCGGCCTGCATAGCGGCGCCAACGGCGTCAGCGGCGATTTTTCATTGCTTGCGAAAGGATTTTCCGTTAAAGAAGGGAAAAAGGGAAATCCTGTCGAACAAATCACCATAGCAGGAAATTTTTATCATTTGTTGAAGAACGTTCGTGCCGTGGGCAGTGATTTGAAGTTCCCCGGCAGCAACGTAGGCAGTCCCTCCATCGATATAGGGGAAATGGCGGTGGCCGGGGCATAAAAGCTTTGAAAAATGGATGATGACATTTCCAGGCTTTAAAACCTGCTTACAAAAGCTTCGCAAGGAGGAAATATAATGACGCAAGTGATTTCGTTCCTGTTTACGGCGGGATACTACGCGGTATGCCTGTCGGTTCTTTTGCGGGCTGTATTGATGTTTGCGGCCTATTTGAAAACAACCTCAGATAAGCGGAAGAAAACTGGCCCGTCCCTTGCGTTGTCTGCAGCGGTGGAAATCGCCTGGTGCGCGGTGGTAGGCCTGAGCTTCAGCGTGTCCCATGTGGATTTCATTCCCCTGGCACTTTCTGCATTGGGGCTGTCGGCCTTAAGGCGCATCGCCCCCTTTGAAAGGATAGGCTCCCAGCACGTTTACAGCCTGCTATCTTCGCTCCTGCCTAAAAAGCAGGCGACCTTGGCACGGGCAACAGCGCTGCATCTGTTCTGACAGCCATGAATTTGACATACGCCGCTATATTGTCCGGTTTGAAAAACGCCGGGCTGAAACACGGCACGCTGGCGGAAGTGCATAGTTCTCTTTCCAGCTTTGGCCATGTGGAGGGCGGAGCGGATACGGTAATATGCGCTCTAATGGATGCCGTGGGACCGGAAGGCGGTATCGTGATGCCGGCTTTTCGTATCTCCCCGCCCGTACCCATGGATGCGAAGGACATAACCCAGGGTATTACGCTGAAGCTGAAAATCCTCCCGGAGGATCACAAAGAGCGGAGCGGCATGGGCGTGATTGCCGACACCTTTTCGAGGCGTCCCGATGTGCTGACCGGGGAGGGTTTATTCCGCGTCAGCGCTTGGGGTAAGGATAAGGAAATCAACAGCAGGGGTTTTCAAAATGTCATTAGCAGCGACGGGATGGGGCTGTTGATGGGTGTGGATATCTACAGGCTGTCCAGCATGCATTACATGGAGGGTGACCTTCCCGGGGAGATACGCGCTATTTTCAAACCATCCGACGAGGTACTCAAACGCTATCCGGAGGAAGAGTGGTTTGTGGAAACAGGTTTGCCGCCTGTGAAGGCATGGTACAGGATACATGAGGAGGCTTACCGCCGGGGACTTATCCGGGATACATATATCGGCCCATGCAAATGTATGTCCTTTGTGGTGAAGGATGTGGTTGGCCTATATCAGTCGGCACTGCAAACCGATCCGCTGGGGCTGTACGGGTTACGATAAACAAAAACGACCGGGTCATCCTTACAGATGACCCGGTTATTCTTTTTTTCGCTATTTTGCAACCACGTTGCCGCAAGCGATCTCCATGCCTGAGTCGCCGGCAGGCTGCGTCCTATAGTCGTCGGGATTTTCGTGGATGAGCACGGCCCTGCCAACAGCTTCCGATACGGCGAAGCGTGGAGTGAAAAAGCTCAGGTGTGCCGAGCCACCCTTGGTGGGTGCTGCCAGAAGTACGGGAAAGTCTCCTGCGTGCTGGGGATGGGGTTGGTTAGTGGGATTATAATGCCCGCCAGCCTGGGGGAAATAATCGACGGTTCCGTCGGGATTGGTCACCGGCGTGCCGCCGCAGTTGCCCGAATGCAGGTGGAAGGCGAAGAAGTTGGAAGGCGTCTTCGGCAGGCCTGCAATATCAGCTTGCACGTAAGTGCCTCCAACCGCCTCCCTAAAGACAACCGTCCCGCGGATATTGGGAAAAGCGGGGCTGCCCGCCACATTGGAAATGGCTTTGGCTGCGGTGATGGGGCCGGTCATGCCTGTATCATTTAGTAACATCGTATTCAACTCCGGTTCATATTTGGATGCAAGCAAAGCCTGCTGTTCATTCTATGATGTTTTTTTGGATGGATGGAGAACTGATTGGCAAAAAGTACAGCCATCATGCCATGCCTTACGCTACCTGACTGCCAATCCCTGGGTTCCGAATACGGGTATGCCTTCTCCGCCTGCAACCTGGAGCCGCATCAATCTTCCCCAATCACCGATTTCAAAGGCGGATACGGTGCCCTGGTTGCCGTTAAGTGCATAGAAGAAGCGTCCGCAGGGGCTGATGCCGTTATCGATTGGTGCGCCTTGGGGAGTTTCTACCGGCGTGCTGCGCACGTTTTCCAAAAATGTTAGCGAGCCGTTGATATTAATACGGAAGATGGAAATGGTGCCGCTGCCCGTGTTGGAGGTGTAGGCGAAGCGTCCGGACTTGGAGGCCGATACCCAGCAGGTGGCCTGTTGCCCTGTGGGTACGGAGCCGCTGATCACTGCCAGTGCACCGTTTGCGTTCAGACGGTATGAGGAAAGCGCGTTGGCTCCGGCCTCCGCTACCAGCAAAAGGCCATTCCTGGTAAAAGTCGCGCCGAAGGGGCCGGCACCATTGGAGTTGTTGACCATCTGCAGCGTGGCTGTGCCGTTGCGCTCGATGCGGAACACAGTAATCCGGTTCGTGGTCAGTTCAGTCACCAACAATTGCTTTCCATTTAAGCTGAACAATACTTGGGCAGGCTGGGCATTGGCGGTGCTCAGCGGGCGGGTGGAGCCGGGGATCATGGTCAAAACGCCGCAGCGGTCCACGCAAAAACCCGTAATATTGGAGGCGAAGTTGTTGGCGCTGCTGCCAACATTGGAAACATACAAAATATTGCCGTGCTGATCCAGGCTGTTGGGCTGCAGGCCGCCGGAATTGACTACCGAGGCCCTCACCAGACCGCCATCCCGCATCACCCGAAAGCTTGTGATGCTGTTGCTGCCTGCGTTCACAGCGAATAGGAACCGTCCGCACCGGGACAGGATTAGCGATCCCTGAGACGCCAGTGGATCGATGCCGTCATTGGGTGTGGCGGATGACACCTCCTGTGTGCCGGTGCCACTGCCGCCGGTGGGATAAAAATCGCGAAGCGCCAGGGTACCGTCCCTAAATCTGCGGAAGACTACGATTTCATTTTCCTGGGCGCCGTTGGTCATGATATATACCGCGCCCTTTGGCCGATGTTCATTTTCCAAATGCATTTGGATTCCTCCTTGAGAATAGGCTCCCTATATATGTTATGCACCGGAAAGGCTACGTGCGCGGGCTTGTTTCCCTTAATGTCATACCAAAAAAGGCCGGGCATTGCCCGGCCATTCAAGCTCCATCATGTATTATGCGTTCGTGACCTCGCCGCCCCGGGTCACGTTCTTGATCCACTTGTTTCCCCGCAGGCGAATAAAGGCGATGATCCATTTGAAGCACTGGTCGATGCGGGTGCACAGGAACACAATAGGCAGCGGTGCCTTGAACACAAAGGCAGCCAGCGCCGTTACGGGAAGCACGATCACCCAGCCGCAGATCATATCCACCAGGGCAACAAAGCGGCTGTCACCTGCGCCACGGTTGATGCCTACAAAGCAGCTGGCATGATAGCTTGTGCCGACGAGCGTTAAGGCCAGCAGGGAGATCATGGCGGTGCTTAAGGAAAACACCTCCGGATTCTTGGCGGTACCATAGAGCGAAGTAAAGGGAACGCGCAGCAGATAGACCACGGCGGCCATCACAAGGCCAATGAAAAAGAACATGATTTGAATGGTTTTGGAGTATTCCCGGGCCTTGTCGTATTCTCCGGTGCCTACCGCTTTGCCTACCACTACGCTGGCACCCCCGGCCAGTGCAAAGGTGAACATGGTGCCCAGGTTGGCCATGGCAGTGGCGATGTTGTTGGCTGCCGCGAAAAGTGAGCCCATCTGGCCGATGATGACGGCTTTGAGCATGCCGACCAACGACCATTGCATGTCGGTGATGCCTACCGGCAGACCGTAGCGGATATAGTCCCGGATGAGCCATTTTTCCGTGCGGACAAGGTCCCTGGGCTTTATATCAATGGCTTTTTGCACTTTAAAGGTATATACCCACACGATTACAAGCTCCACCAATCTGGAAACAAGTGTGGCGATGGCCGCACCATGAACGCCCATGGCCGGCAGGCCCAGCTTTCCGAAAATCAGCACATAGTTCAGCCCGACATTGGTTAACAGGGAGACGATGGTGGCGTAGAGCATTACGCGTACCACTTCCATAGCCCGCAGCATCCCGGTCAGGGCGGCTGTGAGAGCAAAAGGAAGATAGCTGAAGCATGCGATGGCCAGATACTCTCCAGCCATTTTCACGGTCTGCAAATCATTTGCCTTGATGACCATGCCGATCACCGTATCTGGAAATAGGAGCAGCAGAATGACAAACAGTGCGGCAACCGACAGGCACAGCATGGTGACGATAGAAAAGATCATCTTGATGCGCTGTATATCCTGTTTACCCCAATACTGGGAAATCAAAACGCCGGAGCCTCCCACCAGCCCAAGGAGAGTTGCCGTATAAAAGGCTGTCACGGCGTTTATCTGGGATACCGCCGCCTGCGCTGCCACACCGTCTGGCATGGAAGAAACCATGATATCGTCCGCCAGCACCACCAGAAAGGAAATTAGCGATTGGAAAGCCATGGGAAGGGCAATGCGGAATATCGTGCGGTAAAACTGCTTGTCGCGTACCATGGAGTATAAGCCTCTTTTCATTATTCCGTATAAGCATCATTGCATGAGAATAGCACATTCTTTCAGGTTTGGGAAGGGTTTGTTTTCTTTCGCCATCCATGTACAAAAATAGATCGCAAATGCACGGTTATTTGCTAAAACTGTTTTGACCTGCTATTAGGAAGCTTTGTTGCCCGGCTTCGTGGGAATAAGCTATACTGGAATGAGTAAAATAGCTATATGAAAACAGCATTTTGGACAAACACGGTATGGTATGTTGCGCTGGCTGTGATCAGTGCCGCAATGATCGCAATCAGCCTGGTAAAAGCACCGCTGCGTAAAAAGACATTGGCGTTCTTTTTTGCGGTGCTGGGCATGACTTATTTCTTCGAAGCATTTTTACTGATTGTTACAGACGCGTATGCCTACTATCCCCAAATAGCTTCTGACAGCTTTCATGAATCATTAATCGGCAATTTCTTCTCTCAATACTCTGTATCCGCCTCCGCTGTGCTGATAGCAACGCTTGGCCTTCGTCTTGGGTGGCGGATAGGCTTTTCCATTGTCTATTTCTTGATTGACATACTATTTATCCATCTTTGCATATATTCGCAAAGCTGGTACAGATCATGGTACACATTGATTGGCTTTTTTATCTATAGTTGGGGTGTGAAAAAATGGCATGAAAAAATGTTTACCGCCCCTCCAAATTTATCTATTTTGCAACGCTTTTTCTTGGCATTTTCTCCATCAGCGGGAACATTATCAATACGACGCTGAACTTCCTGGAAATAAGAAGGTTTGGCATTGGCCTATATGAACATGCGTCTAAAGATCACACTGCGACAGCCATCATATACGGAGCCTTGATTGCCTTCATTATGATCCCTTTGCACCGGATGAAATCACATCCTGTTTATAAAAGCCTGATTTTTGCCACGATGTTTGCCTTTGATTTTGGCCTGTACAGCCTGGGAGTGATCAAGGTCAGGGCGGGTTGGTTCATTGCTGGAACGCTGGTCGCCATATTTGGACGTTATTTTATTGCAGGATTGGTTGACCGCCCATTAGGTGAAATGGATGCATCACCTATGTAGCGGCATTGATTGCTGATTTCAAGCATCCAATAATATTGGACATAATATTGTTCATCCAAAATAGTCTCTGAAAAGCTCCTGTTTTTCCTGGCAATAAGCATAGACTTCACGCATGAAATCTTCCATGGAACTGCTTTTGAATACATCAGAGGTTTTTTGCCTTGCATTTAAACCGGAGTCGGTTTAGTGTGTAATCCGCCATTTCCGTTTGGGATAAAAGTCTGATTTTTCCTCTTAAGCTCTGCGTATAGTGTTAGGATAGACAGGTCTTGTTCTGCAAAGTGACTGCCTCCCAATTCGTGGTTCATGCATAGAAAATCTGCAATGGACTTTGCGGAATAAACCAGTTTCTGGACAGTGTATATAAGCTTCATACACCCTGCTCCTTTCATATGGTGGTATTCTAAAGATGCTTTTCAAAGCACACAGCTTCCGCTCGGCCCTGATACCTGCCGTAGTTGGGAATCCTCCGGTAGCCATTCCGTTCATAAAAAGTTACGGCTTTTTGATTCACAAGCCTTGTTTCCAGACGCAACACATCATAGCCCATGATGCTTGCCTGCTGCTCCAAATAGGAAAGCAACTTCGATCCTATGCCTTTTAATTTCTCCCGCATATACATACGCTTGATTTCCACTGTTTTTTCATCCATAGGCCGGAAGGCTCCGCATCCGATGGCATCCCCTTGCCGGTTCCGTGCAACGGCGAACAGGCTGCGGGGAACGCACACATCCTCCACGCTGAAGGAACCTTGCCCGCCGTCGCCTGTGATGGCTTGCAAACACCGTGTTAACTCGTTCATCATAAGCATGGCGTCGGGAGAGCGGGCGTCCTCCGCAGAGATGCTGATTTCCTCTGCAATCATTTTTAGCCCTCCTCAATTACAGATGAAAATCGTGATGAAAAATATGTATGCTGTTCCGTGAGCAGATTGTTCAAGTCATCAACATCCCTCATGGCAAGATCTAGAGTTTCAACCACATAAGCGCCGCATCTTATAAAATCCCTGTTCTCGGGATATTTGCAGCGATAACCACGCTCTCCCGTTGCGGCGCCGCATAGGCCGCAGTTGCAGCATTCATATTGACCTCGCGTTGATGAAACGGCTCTTTGAACTGCCGCCAGAAATTTTTCCGGCGGATTTTTGCAAGCGTAAAATTTGATGCTGTAAAACGCTTCTTTGCTTTTGGTGCCTTTTACGCCGATCTTTGCTATGGTTTGGTTGACTTGATGATTTTTGAAGGCTAAAACGTATCCCTGTACCTTTTGTCTTTGGGGAATGTATTGGAGTTCGGTCAAGCGGCCGACAATTTTCTGGCAGATCGCCTGATCTTCTTTACTCAGCAAACACATTAGACCTGACAACAATTCCGCATGCGCTTCTTTTCTCATAAACTCCACACTCATATGTTCCATAAAATGTAAGGGAGGATAGCTCTATTGTATCAGCTGGTCGCAAATTGTGCAACAGCGGCTATCTGCTTTCCTTTGCTCAAACGCTTTCTTAGGCAGAACCATCCGAATAGATCGAACGTATGATGAAATAGCCCATTGATGAGCTATTCAGAATTTGGGAGGGGAGGATTCAATGGCGGATGAACTGATTGACAGGAGCCTTGGCGGCTCCTTTATGCTGGATAACCGGGACGAATACCTAAAGCGGGTTGTAAAAACAACGGAACATACAAGCGTTCAGACGTCGGATGCATACATGGAGGCGGCGAGGGCAAGGAGCAAAGGTCATCCTCTTGCATACGTCTGCATCTATGCCAGCAATTACGTTGCGGTAGTGGACCTGGCGGAAGCCAGAAGATTGATGGATATCACTGTTGGCTTAGGCCCCTTGGCCATTGATATTAACAAATACTGCAACATGGCGTATGTATCCAATTTTTTCAGCAATTCGGTTTCTGCGATCGACCTGAGGAACAATATGGCCGTAAATACCGTGGCGGTAGGAAGGCAGCCGGCGGGGGTAAGGGTATCCAGGGACGGCAGATACCTGTATGTCGTTCATTACGGCGAACCTGTCGTCTATGTACTGGATGCCTACAACCTTTCAAAAGGTAACGGAAATCTCGCTGCCGTCGACAGGTTTTCAAATCGATATTACGACCGACGGATTGCTGGCTTTCGTAACGCTAAGAAGCGCGGGACAAGTTGCCGTGATTGATCTTACCGTCAATCTTGTTGTGAAGGTGATAGCGGCCGGGTTGGGTGCCGAGGATGTAAAAGTAAGCCCCACGAATCAGCTTGCCTTTGTTTCCAATGAGGACGGCAATTCTATTACCCCCATCAATGTTCATCTTGCCGAGCCGGCGTCGCCCAATATTCCAACAGCAGGCGGACCGGTTGGACTTACGTTTACCCATTGGGGAAGGACGATGTATTGCGCAAACCGGATGGATCAATCCGTCTCGGTATTTGATATCTTCAGCCGCACGGAGACAACCAAAATACAGGTGGGAAGCGGCCCCTACGGCGCCGCAGCAGCCAACGATGAAAGGCTGGTAGCCGTTACTAATACATTTGAGGATACGCTGTCCATCATCGATGCGCGGTTGAACAAGGTGTATGCCACTGTGACCGTGGGCTTTGCCCCGGCGTTTTTGGCGATCCTTTGATTCTACCGGGTTGTTTGCTGCAAGGCGCCTTTGATAATTGCCGAAACAAGCCTGCTTGAGTTAAGCGGGCTTGTTTCGTTGGCGCATAATGAACAGATGCACCAGAACTTGGCATGCTTAATCGGGAAGAAAGAAAGCATAATGCATGAATGAATCACTTTGAAAGGCTGTATGGATGATGCAAATACGCTATGGGATTGAAAAATTCGGCAGGCTGAAAACCGTTATGCTGCATCGTCCGGACAAATCTTTGGCCAAGGTAACAGAAGAAAACCTGAAATTTTTTCTATTCGACAAAGTACCGGATGTTGAAAAATATCTTCAGGAGCATCAGCGATATGAAGCGTTGCTAAACGGCCATGGCGTACAGGTGCATCATTTATCGGATCATATCCATCGGAACAGCGAACTGCTGGAACGGCTTCCAAATTTAGCGTATCTGCATGATACGGCAGTGATCAGCACCCATGGAGCAATTGTTTCCAAGATGTGCTCAAGAGGCCGCTGTCATGAAGAAATTGTGGTTCGGGAAGCATTGACCGATTTGGGCATTCCGACTCTCTATGAACCAATGGAGGGGGAGGAGTTTGAAGGGTGCCTTCTGCTTTCACCAAAGACGGTCTTTGTTGCGGATACGGAACGCCATAGCAAGTATTCCATAAAGAAATTCATTGACTTTATTCTTGGATATTTTGGTGAAGTGATCTATGCGCAGATACCGCAAGAGAGAAGGTTCATGCATCCTGATATGGTTCTAAACCGCATTACTGACCGCCTAATGGTGTATTACCCGTCTGCTTTCCTGCAGACCTATCTCATAACCAGGGAGAAAAGTACATCTATTGATATGAAAGCATGGATGAAAGAACGCAAGGTGGATATTGTTCCCGTATCCGACCAGGAGCAGAAGCAATGGGGATGTTCCTTTGTTCCATTGGATCAGGGTGTTATTATCAATTATGATATTTCTCTTGAATCGAAAACAATTCATCTGCTGGAACAGGAGGGGGTAAGGTTTATTCATTTTCACCCCGAAGCACTTCTGGCAGGCGGCGGAAGCCTCCGGTGCCTGACAATGAGATTATGGAGGGATTGATCATAAGGAGGAAAGTCCCAGAAACGATCAGAGGCCAAGGATACTAATCATTCAATCGGAAATACTGGTTCCGGAGGTGTTTTCATCATGATATCCCGTAAATCGGTGATAACTTTCGGAATGGTTGCAATACCCATCGCGATGTATACGGCGACGCAGGACAATGACATCCATTTCAATCAGCTGCACAAGGAAGACAACAGCCGAATCCGTTATAAGAAGACATGCGCCCACTGCGGCAAGGAGATCACGACAGAAGACATTGTAAAGGGCTTCGAATACGACAAGGATCAATATGTCGTCGTTACAGACGACGAGATCGAGAAAATAAAAACGGAAAAGGAAAAATCCATTCAAATCCTGCACTTTGCCCAGCTTAACCAGATCTCCCCCGTTTATTATGACAAAACCTACCAGGCTGCACCCGAGGCAGGAGGCGAAAAGGCTTTCGAACTGCTCCGCGCCGCGCTGATGGCAGAACAAAAGATAGCCATTGGGAAAACCGTTATGGGCACAAAGGACACGCTGATGGCGATTATCCCGCGGGAGGACTGCATCCTCATTTCCACGATGCTCTATGCAGACGAAATCAAGGAGCTTCAAAAGCATTACAACAAGCCCGAAGTCTTAGAGCCGGAACTGAATATGGCAAAGATGCTGATCAATTCGATGGATACTCCGTTCGATCCCTCGAAATACAAAGACGAATACCAGACGAAACTTCGCGCGCTCATCGAAAGTAAAATCTCCGGCAAGGAAGTCGTTGCTGCGGAACCCCAGCAACCCGGCAAGATCATCGACCTCATGGAGGCCCTCAAAGCCAGCGTTGAGAAGGCCCAAAGAGAGAAGCAGCCGGCGTAACGCATATGTCTGAAAAACTCAACGAATATAACAAAAAAAGGAACTTTGAAAGAACCTTGGAGCCGGAAGGTGAAACGGCGGAGCTTAAGGGGCATCTCAAGTTTGTCGTCCAACATCATATGGCACGCAGAGACCACTACGATTTTCGTCTGGAATGGGAAGGCGCGCTTTTGAGCTGGGCAGTGCCTAAGGGGCCGTCTTATGACACCCGTGACAAACGTCTCGCCGTACAGGTGGAGGAGCATCCTCTGGAATACAGGAATTTTGAGGGGACTATACCAAAGGGGGAATACGGAGGCGGAGTAGTAATGCTCTGGGATGAAGGCTATTGGGAACCTCAGGCAGATGTGGATAATGGACTCCGTGATGGCATGCTCAAGTTTGTACTGAAAGGCAGAAGGCTCAAAGGCAAATGGGCTCTGGTGCGGTTGAAAGCGAAAGAGAGCGAGACGAAAAACAACTGGCTATTGCTGAAGGAAAGGGATGAATACGCTAAAGAAACCGACGGGATCTCCGGATTTACCACCAGCATCCGTACAGGGCGCACCATGCAGGAAATTGATAAAGGCGAAGAAGAAAAAGTAACGAAGAATCCCATAGACCGTGTAAGTGTGCAACTTGCTAAGCTTGTCCATGCGGTTCCTGAGGGCGAAGATTGGCTCTATGAGCTGAAATACGATGGCTACAGGATCCTCGCATATGTTGAGGGCAACAGCGTCCATCTTATCACCAGGAACGGCAATGACTATACAAACAGGTTTCAATCCGTAGCCGATGCCCTTATTGATTGGGCTGCCGGAAGGGCGATGGTCCTGGACGGTGAAATGGTGATCACGGATGCACAAGGCAGGACGGACTTCCAGGCACTGCAAAGCTATATGGGAAATCCTGAGGGGAATGATCCCACATATATCGTTTTTGATCTGCTGGCGTTGAATGGCGAAGACTTGAGAGGACACCCGCTGGTCAAAAGAAAAGAAACGCTCGAAGCGCTGATGAAGGATGTCCCCCAAAACCTCTACTACAGCAAACATGTCAGGGGAAGTGGAGAAGAGAGCTTTCTTGCAGCCTGTCATTCGAATTTGGAAGGGATCATAGGCAAAAAAGCCGATTCTCCCTACAGCGGAACAAGAAATGGCGATTGGATCAAGCTGAAATGCGGCAAAAGACAGGAACTTGTCATCGGAGGATATACGCTATCCGATAAAAGAGTAAGCGGGATCAGCTCGCTTCTGCTTGGCTTTTATGCGGGTGGAGACTTTGTCTATGCCGGGCGTGCGGGTACCGGCCTGAATGGGCCAGACAGGAAAAAGCTCGAGGCTGAATTTGAAAGCATAAAGCGGACGGAGCCGCCTTTCAAGCTCGCGCCCAAGCCCAAGCCGAATGAAAAGATCACCTGGCTTGAACCGGAGCTGGTCGCGGAAATCAAATTTTCCCAGTGGACCGATGATCATCTGTTAAGGCAAGCAAGCTTCAAAGGCTTGCGGACGGATAAGGATCCCAAAGCGATAAAGAAGGAAATCGCGGATAACAAAACACAGCCCAGGTCAGACACCATAGAATTGGAGAAGCCCATGCAAGCAAACCGTGATAGCATCATCATCGAGGGAATAAAAATTACAAGCCCTGGCAAGGTGATGTTTGAAGACCCTGAAATCACAAAAGAGGACGTGGTCCGGTACTATGCGGAGGTTTCGGAGCGCATGCTGCCCTATGTGAGCCATAGGGTGTTAAGCATCGTGCGCTGCCCCAAGGGAGTATCCCAGTCCTGCTTTTTTAAGAAGCATCCAGGTCCCGACAGCAAAGGAATCGTCATCATATCAATTCCCGCCGGCGATGGAGAAAAGGAAGATTATTTCTATATTGAAAACGCGTATGGACTCATATCCGAAGCGCAGATGGGCACGCTGGAATTTCATACCTGGGGAAGCCGTGTAGATGAGCTTGAAAAGCCTGATATGATGGTATTTGATTTGGATCCGGATGAGGGAATGGACCTTTATACGGTGCGCCAGGGTGTGAGAGACATCAAAAGCATTCTTGACGAGCTTTCGCTCATCTCGTATCTCAAGACCAGCGGCGGTAAAGGATACCATGTGATCGTACCTTTGAAACCTGCCGTTTCATGGGATGCATTTCACAATTTTGCAAAGCGTGTTGCGCAAGTTATGGAGCAGAAGTGGCCTGAACGCTATACTAGCAATGTCAGAAAGGCCAGCCGGACAAACAAGATATTCATCGATTGGATTCGAAACGGCAGAGGCGCCACAAGTATTGCGCCCTACTCCATAAGAGCAAGAAAAAAGGCCAGGGTATCCATGCCCATCACGTGGGGCGAACTTGACAGCATTGCACCCGATGGCGTTACGATGCCGGATGCGCTGCTCCGGATTCACGGCGATGACCCGTGGAAAGGTTTTTTTATGAATCACCAACTGCTGAAATGATGGGTTCACTCTTTTTGTGAGTTTCGGATCTCAAACTTCTTGTACGATAACATCCTCTGAATGAAAGAACCCTGATCAGATGATTCGAGTTCTTTTTGGAGCATAGGGATTCGAACCTCTAACCTCAACGATGCGAACATTGCGCGCTACCTGTGGCGTACAATAGTACACGGGGTAACGTAAAGCCTGATAATACAGAAATATTCGGGTCATGTTTTTGTTCATTTGATGTATTCATCGTTTACATACCATGTCGGCACGGGATTTCGCATGTTGTCATACCATTGCAAAATCTCTTTTGCGTGTTGTGTTGCATATTCAAGCTGATCATTCTGTATATAAAACGCCCAACTGACAAGCATTAACGCGCCTGACGATAAGTAAAGCGCAAGCAGCCGCCAAAATTCTTCCGGAGGCTCTCCGTCAAAATAACCGCGTATCAACCCCGTTGTGAAATGAGGCAATACTTGCGAATTTCCGATTCTGTTGAATTCTTCCCAAGGATCGGCGAAATTGTCATAATCCAGCAGTTCCCAATCGATAACGGATAGGTCGCCGCCACTGGTCATCATGAGATTGCCCGTATGATAATCCCCGTGGTGAAAGCACTGCGGACGGCCGCGCAGCAAATGCTTGTTATCTTGTATATAGCGAAGGATCGCGTCACTATTTTCAATTTGAATACCGCAGTCGGAAAATGCCTTTATTCTGTCATCGTTTTGGCTGCAATATCGTAAAGACCAGTCTTCCAGCTTGTCGGGAGCCGTGATGGAATGTATCTTTCGCAGGATTTTCCCGGCTTTCAGGCCGGCAGCGTACTGTTTGGTTTGGGATAGCGTAGGCAGTATCGTTTCCAGATTCTCGCCGTCGCACCATGTGAGCAGCTGGTATACACTTTTTCCATCGTTACAAACGCCGAAATCTACCGGTTTGCACATGGGAACGCTCATCATGGCGGCCTGCTTCATCATGCCAAACATGATCTCCTTGCGGTCATATTCCACTATGTCGGATACGCGCAAAAGCAACCGTTCGCCATCCACGGTTTCGATATAATATTTCTTGTCACCGGACAGACCTTTGTCTATTGACTCGACTTTTACAAAGGTTTCTTGGTTCCTGATGCCGTTCACTGGATTTCCCACCTTTACAACGCGAATTGAACTGTGACTGCAAACAAAAGCCCACAGGTTCAACGCCTGTGAGCTGTAAAGATTATTGGTGAAGCATAGGGGATTCGAACCCCTGACCTCAATGGTTCGAACGTAGCGTGCTACCATGGGGCTTTTAGTTTGCCGCATCCGGTAATTTACAGCTTGAATATTCTTTTGGGATTATCGTAGTAGAGCGCCCTTGCCACGGTAAGCGCCTTTTCCTCTGTGAATACGCCGCGCTCTACCTTTCTTGCCAACACTTCGCTGACATTCTGCCTAGATAATTCGAGGTGCCCATAGATGCCATCCGCGAACAGATAATCGCCCCCAAAGGCGGAAATCTTGTTGTAAGGAATGGCATCCAGAAAATCATCCAGTGCGGAGACGCTTGCTGACGGTGAGATGATATGCGCCCAGCACATGTCGATGAATACGTTGGGGAACATCTTGCACAATGCGCATGCGAGGCCCTGATACGGATAGCTGATATGGAACAGGTCAAAATCCACATCAGGATACTCGGCAAAGAGATTGTTGAGCAAAGAAGGATCGCTGTTGGAAAGCGTATTGCCGTTACCCTCGAGAAGCCCGGTATGGAACTGGATGGTGAGGTTTCGTTCGTTTGCCAGCTTAAGCAAGTAGTGCATCATGAAATCCTGAAGAGCGATCGGAAATTTGGGCAGCGTTCGTTCCTCTTTTCTGGCATTCCATGATTTGAGTGCATCGGCGAACAATGACTTTGCGACGGCATAGTCTACTTTCTCAAAGCGCAGACTGCGCCGATAGGCGCAGGAGCTTTTAAGCACCCTCGCACTGTTTTGAGCAAGTGTGAAATCCAGCTCCCGTTCAAATATCGAAAGCCAATCATCCAGAGAAGTAATTTCGGTTTTGTATTTTCGCTCCATCTCAGGGATAAAATCATATCCCTCCGGATCCGAAGGCCCCAGAAAGTTCTGCGCTTGCCATACCCGCTTGAAAAGATCATTGTCATAGTCAAAGTGAAACGTCCACACATCGAGCAGGCTTGTCTCGATGTTGCATAGATCCCGGAGTACATGCGCGTAATGGCCGGGTTTTCTTTGCGTGAGGAAGGCGGCGTTCAAATCCTCAACCGTATTGGCATGGATGCCATCAATTCCATAGATCTCCTTGACGGAAAGGTCGAGCACCCTGCCATATCCTGTATATCTGGCGCTTTCCCAGAAAGGCTCTACGATCTTCCAGCGCTCTGATATGGGCAGATCGTGGTTGATCACCTGCTGGAACAGCGCAGGTTTTAGCCCCGCGGAGATGACATCGCTCTTCATATAATGGAAGAGATATTCCTTGAGCACATCGTCATCCTCTTTGTATGAGCAGGATTCGTCATACCACAAGTGCTCGTGCGTGTCGATGACGGGCATCGAAAGCAATTCACGATAGATTCGATCCTTCAGAACGTGTGTATTCATACATTTACCGCTTTCTCAAGTGTCATGGCAATGATCCACGTTGCTCATCTTTTTAAACCATGTGAATCGTATCATACATTTATCGAAAAGGAAAGACCAATGATTCCGATGTGGCCGTATCTGGAATCACAAGAGGACAGCGCACCAAAAAGGCATGGATTTTCCGGGGAAAGTATAGCAAAAAGGCCCATCATTTCGATGAGCCTTTTAAGTGGTGGAGCATAGGGGATTCGAACCCCTGACCTCAACGATGCGAACGTTGCGCGCTACCAACTGTGCTAATGCCCCATATATGTAGTGTTGACTGGTGCTTCAAGGCCATGCACGAAGAATGCCGACCAGGTTGGAAGCGGCACTTTATCGCCGACCGCCATGACCAGCGCAAGCACATGTCAACCACGCGAATTATCATATCATGGCATGAGGGGAAATTCAAGGGTTTGATTTTGAAAAAGCAAAAATTTTTGCGCCATGGGTGCGGTTGACAGGCCGTGCATCATCCCATTATAATGGAAAAACCATACTATGCGGCGGGGGAATAAAGCCATGCTTGGTTTGATCAGTGCAATGAGGGTGGAAATGGAACTCATTGCGGCGGCGCTTGAAAAGGGTCAAACCGATCATTTGAGCGGAGTGGATTTCCAAACCGGCCTGTTGTGGGGCCGCGAGGTTGTGCTGTGCGTTTGCGGACCGGGGAAGGTGAACGCCGCGCTTTGTACCCAGGCGATGATTCAGCACTATCATCCGGAAGCGGTATTAAACCTGGGCGTTGCCGGGTCGCTCAGCGACAAGGTATCCATTGGTGATGTGGTAGTAGGCACCTATGCCGTACAGCATGATATGGACACAACCCCTCTTGGGGATCCGCCGGGCTATATCTCCGGCATCAATTTGATACGGCTGCCGCTGGATGATAAGCTTGCGGATAAGCTCCGCCGTGCCCTTTTGGCGCTGCCGGACATAAACGGCACCTTTGGCGGAGTTGCCACGGGCGACCAGTTCTTGCATGATGCTTTGCGCAGGGACCGTGTGCGGGAGCAGTTTGACGCCCTCTGCTGCGAGATGGAGGGCGGTGCAGTGGCCCATGTATGCCATGTGAATAGCGTGCCCTGCGCCATCGTCCGGGCCATATCCGATAACGCGGACGGCGGCTCCGACGTGGATTTTTTGAAATTTGTGAAGCACGCCGCCGAAAACTCGGTACGGCTGGTGAAACGCTTTTTGCAGGAAGCCTAAGACCCGCCATCTTATTTGATTTTTCCTTCTCTTTGTTGTATACTGAACATAAGATGGTACAAACATCTATGAATTCGATCCGAAAGGAGGTAGTTTCATGAAACTGATCGTGGCCATTGTACAGGACGAAGACGCTTCCAGGTTGATCAGCCAACTGATGAACGACGGCTTCGGCGTAACGAAACTGGCTACCACCGGCGGCTTTTTGAGGGCTGGAAACACAACGCTCCTGGTGGGCGTGGAGGATGACAGGTTTGACAGCGCCATGGCCGTCATCGAAAAGGTTTGCAAGAGCCGCAAACAGATCGCCACATCACCTACCTCTATGGCCGGGGTATCCGGCGTATATTCACCCTATCCCATCGAGGTGATGGTAGGGGGAGCCACCATCTTTGTGCTGACGGTGGATCAGTTCGTAAAGCTGTAGGCATAGCCTTGCGGAAAGGTGGTTTCCTTGTCTGATGCGGCCCGTCATGGAAAGGAGAGCGCGTCCGGCATTGCGGAGAATATCCGGCCGGGCGCTCTTTTCCATAGGCTGATTCAGGAATTTGCCATGGGCGGAGCTGTACATGCCTATTTATTTACCGGGCCCCGTGGAGTAGGCAAAAGAACGCTGGCTGCCCAGTGCGCCATGGCCTTATTGTGTGCAGGGGATGCAAAGCCTTGTTTTTCGTGCCCCCCTTGCATCCGTTTCCTGGACGGAACACATCCGGATGTGAAGGTCATCACCGGGGAAAAATCCATTGGCGTGGATGTGATCCGTGAAGCCGTACGCCTGGCGGGAGAACATGCCTACGAGGGCGGACGTCGCGTGATCCTCATTGAGCGGGCGGAAAGGATGACAGTCCAGGCTCAAAACTGCCTTTTGAAAACGCTGGAGGAACCGCCGGGAGATACGGTGTTCCTCCTTACGGCGGAGGAGGGCTCCTCCCTTTTGTCCACCGTGGTATCCCGCTGCCGTGTAAAGCCCATCCCGCCCTGGACACAGGAGGAGATGGAGCCCATTTTAATAAAAAACGGCGTGCCGAAGGACAGGGTGGAGGATTTGTTCCTTTCAAGCGGCGGGAGCATCGGTACGGCGCTTGCGCTGTATAAGGATCCTGCCTATGGGGAACTGCGTAAGAAGGTTATGCAAACAGTCTTTTCCGTAGAGAGTGCCAAAGATATTTTTCCCATCAGTAATTCCATGCGGGAAGAAAAGGAACAGGCGGACGGCTTTCTGGATATGGTGGAAAGCCTTGTCCGGGAAGTATTGTTAACACGTTTGGGCCAACGCGATGTAAAGGCGCTGGGTGAATTCCCGCAGCGCTGGCGTTTGGCGGGAGAAAAAGCGCCCATTCCATCGCTGCAAAGACTGATGGACGCCATTTTTCTGGCCCGGCGGCGCAAATCAAGTCAAGTAAGCTGGCAGGCGGTTCTGGAGGAACTGCTGCTTAAAATAACGGAGGAAGTCAAAGCATGGCAACTGTAATCGGCGTCCGCTTCAAAAACGCGGGCAAGCTGTATTTTTTCCACCCGGGCACTTTATGGCCGTCTGCCGGGGATTATGTCATCGTGGAAACAGCCAGGGGTGTGGAGTTTGGCGAGGTGGTCACCGGGGTGCGGGAGATTGACGATGATCAGATCATAGCGCCCTTAAAGCAGGTGATCCGCATTGCTTCTGCGGACGACATCCAGCACGCCCAGGAAAATGAAAAGAACGAGCGGGAAGCGTATGCCATCTGTCAGCGCAAGATCGCCGAGCATAAGCTGGATATGAAGCTGGTCAGCGTGGAATACACCTTCGACAATTCAAAGATCTTGTTTTATTTCACCGCCAACGGCCGGGTGGATTTCCGTTCCCTGGTCAAGGACCTGGCTTCCGTATTCAAAACCCGTATTGAGCTTCGGCAGATCGGCGTTAGGGACGAAGCGAAGATGCTGGGGGGCCTCGGCCCATGTGGGCGGCCCATCTGCTGTGGCAGCTTCCTGGGTGATTTCCAGCCCGTGTCCATCAAAATGGCCAAGGAGCAGAACCTTTCCCTGAATCCCACCAAGATTTCCGGCGTATGCGGCCGGTTGATGTGCTGCCTGAAGTATGAGCAGGACAACTACGAGCTGACCCGTAAGCGCATGCCCAAGGTGGGCAAGGAAGTTATTGTGCCCGACGGCCGTGGCGTGGTGTGGGATGTGAACGTGATCAAGGAAACGGTACGGGTAAGGGTGCAAAAGGGCGACTCCAGCGAGTTGAAGGATTATCCTCTTTCCGACGTGCAGCGCGTTGCCCAGCAGGGAGCGCCGGAAGCAGTTCAGGCCGCACCCAGGGACGAGAGCCCCGCGGAAGCTCGCCCGCCCAGGAAGGAGCGCCCCACAAAACCTGTTGCAGGCGCAGGGGAAGAATCGAAGCACGCTTCTGTTTCGCCTTGGCTTCTGGCGGTGGATAATGCCATGCGTGCCGCCAACCAACAGGACGATGATCTTCCGGAGGAGTTCCTGGAAGGAGCCGGGGAAGACGGGGATTTCACTCTGGCAGAGGAAGAAACCGAGGAGAATCCCGATGATCTACTGACCTTCCCGGACCTGATGGAGGATGCCCCCGAAATCGGCAACGGGGAAGAGGATCAGCCGTAACAAGCTGTGATTTCATGGCTTACTTTACGTATTATTGCTTGCAATTGCCACTATAGCGTGCTATGATAGTCAAGGCAGTTTTACTTACTATATTTGGTCATTGATGGCATACAAGGAGGTGAATCCACCATGGCATACAAAATTTCTGATGAGTGCATCAGCTGCGGCGCTTGTGAACCCGAATGCCCCGTGCAGGCGATTTCCGAAGGTGACGGCAAGTACGAAATCGATCCCGAAAAGTGCATCGACTGTGGCGCTTGTGCTGACGTTTGCCCCGTGGGTGCCCCCGCGCAGGAATAAAACTCATTTCGCGAATATGACAAGTCATATTCGCGATTTTTTTACATTTCGCCTGTGAGCCCTGTGCACATCTTGAGTGTACAGGGCTTTCACGTTCACGGTTAGCTTTTAGCGTCTGTTTATTCTTCTCCTTGTGACGGCCGGACAGCATGCGCATATGGTATAGGGAGGCGTTTTCCAGGCTGCCCGTTGTGTAAAAACACATCCGGCAGCTTAATTTACAAGCTTTTTTCAAGAGATATGTAGACAGGGAAGGCTTTTGTATGCTACAATGCAACAAGTTACAAAAGTATGAAGTTTTTATTGCATTCGGCTTTAAATGGTTTACACAGGAGGAATGGCGCAGGTTGCCAAATTTGGCCTACCGAAGATGGCCTCCGGGAGGATGAACCGCATGACTGTTATAAACAAAAAGGGAAAGCTCCGACTATTGAGCTTTTTTATTTTGATGTCACTGCTTATCTGTATACTGGGCACCGCCGCTGCTACTGATGTGGAGGTGAAATCGGCGCCGCTGGTTGCCCTTTCAACCTCCACCAACGGCATGGTACGGGTGTATCTGTCGTCCCTGGGCAATCCCAGCAAGCTGAACATTACTGCCGCCGGCAGCTACAGCATCAACGGCAGTTCCAATCAGGCGCTTTCCAACGGAGAAAAGATCACCGTCAATTTCAGCAGCAGCAACGGCAAGCTGTCTATCACAAGAAACGGTGTCACTACCGATATGGGCAGCCAGTTTGCGTTGCGCCGCCACAGCACCAGCGGCTCCAACGGCCTGATTATAGACGAAGCCAGATCCAGTAATCCTTATCCGGGGGATCTGCGCTTTATCGCAGAAAAGTCGGGCAGCAGCTACAAGCTATACACCATTGCCTATATTTATATTGAAAATTACCTGTACGGCGTACTGCCATATGAAATGGGAAACAGTGCCCATCTGGAAGCCCTCAAAGCCCAGGCCATCGCCGCCAGAACGTATACGCTGCGTAAAATGCAAGAAAGAGCCGGCTCCATTTACGACGTGGTGGATACCACCAGTGATCAGGTATACAGGGGCACTCCCAGCGGAAACGCCAACTGCAGGGCTGCCGTGGACGGTACAAAGGGTATCGTGGTCATGAACGGCTCCAGCCTTACGGGCACCTTCTATACCGCTACCAACGGCGGGCAGACGGAATCCAGCAAAAATATATGGGGCGGCTCCGGCTACAGCTATCTGAAAGTCAAGGACGATCCCTTTGACCTTGCCAACCCCGATTCCAATAAGAAGACCGCCACCGTCTACGGCGATGGCCAAAGCGACAGCCAGAACGCTTCCCTGAAGTCGCTGCTCAACGCCAAGGCAGCTTCAGCGGTGCAGAGCCAAGGATATAACGGCAGCGCTTCCGTGGTGACTGTAACGAAAATCAACAGCATCACGCCCCACACGCCGAAATTCTCCGATCCCAGCCGCCTATACATGAAAATGGATTTCGCCCTCACCGTGCGCACCAAAAACAGCTCCGGCGCCACCGTGGAGGTTCCGGCCACCGTGACCTGCGACATCTTCGATGAACTGGAGAGCAGGCTTGGCATGAGCATTACATCCTCCAATAACGAACTATGGACGGTTACCAAATCCGGAAGCAATTTTATATTAACCGCCAGGCGCTATGGCCACGGCGTGGGCTTAAGCCAGCGCGGCGCCATGCAGATGGGGCGCCTGGGCTATACCTACGACCAGATCGTTGGTTTCTATTACGAAGGATGCAAGCGGGTGCAGCACAACTTTACCAATACGATATTAAGCCCCATCGTCTCAGGCCAGGAGTCCCAGGAGGAGACGACGGTGGAAGATCCCGCGGATATCGAGGGCAGCGACGCCCCGGCCTCCGCCATCGTGAAGTTGGTGAACTCGTCCGATCTTTTGGGCATCCGCAAGGAGCCCAATGCTACGTCTCCCATTCTGGGCACAGTACCCCATGGCGTGCCCGTAAAGGTGTGGGCCGTGAAGGACGGATGGGCCTTTATCCAGTACGGCAACTTAAGCGGTTATGTGCAGGCAAGTGCTCTGACAATTTCCGGCACCGCACCGGAAACTACCGACAAGACGCCCACCGCGGTCACCGAATACGCCACCGTTACGGCTTCCCAGTACCTGAACCTTCGGGCACAGGGGAATGCCACAGCCACCATCGTGGGCACCGCCCCTGCCGGAGCCGTGCTGTCGGTGTTCAGCAAAACAAGCCAGTGGGCGTATGTTCAGTACGGGGCCATCATCGCTTACGCCTCCACCGACTTTTTGAAGTTCTCCTCCACCTATCCTGTGGAGACAGTGGACCCGAGCAGCAACGGCGCGGTGGTCACGCTGGAAAGCGGCAGCGGAACAGTAAACCTTAGAGCCACGCCATCTACCGACGGCACGGTGCTTGCAAGGCTGCCCCATGGCGCGAATGTAACCGTTCTGCGCAACGACGGTGTGTGGTGCAAGGTAAAATACCAGGATATCACAGGATACATTGTCACCTCCTATCTGGCCATGACCGGGGAACCTGGTCCGGCGCCGGAGGAGGATCCGCCCCTTGGCGAAGGCGAAGTGGAGGCCGTTGCCAACCCCACCGCCAGCACCCTGAACCTTCGGGAAACGGCCAGCCAGGAGGCGGCCATCCTGCTGGAAATACCCAAAGGGGAAAGCGTGATCGTCACTCAGAAAGGCGACACCTGGTGCGCCGTGCGCTATGCTGGCGTCTCCGGTTTTGCGATGACGCAATATCTATTGTTTGATGATGAGGATGAGCCGCAGCAGCCCTCGGCCAACCACGCCCAAGTTACCACCCAGCAGGGTTCCCTGAACATGCGTACCCAAGGCAAGACGGGCAGCACCATCCTGTGCACCATCCCGCAATACGCCTACGTGACGGTGGTCAGCCGCGGCGACACCTGGTCCAGGGTGAAGTACGCCGGCTATGACGGGTATGTAATGTCCACCTTCCTGACCTTCTTGAACCCCGATCAAACGCCGCCGCCGACTCCGACGCCCGCACCCACGCCTACCGGTATGCAGGCCCGGGTGACCACAGTCTCCGGCTCGCTGAATATGCGCAAAACACCCGCCTCCAACGGCACCATCATTACGACTATCCCGCAAAATGCCCTGGTGACCGTCGTCACAAAGGGCGGGGAATGGACGCAGGTGACATATGCCGGGAAGACAGGCCACGTGATGACCAAATTCCTGACATTCCTTTCGGAGCCGACACCTACACCTACCCCCGGGGAATCTACGGCGCCGCCGGAAGGCAGCGAGACGCCTACCCCCACACCTACGCCAACGCCAACGCCAACGCCGACGGCGGCCCCGACGCTTCCGCCCAACATGGCGTTTGTAAATACGGATCAAGGGTCACTCAATCTGCGCGCGGAGCCCAGGTCAGGCGCTACAATCATTTTGCGGATCCCCCAATACGCGCAGGTAACGGTCCTCTCCAAAGGAGATACCTGGAGCCAGGTTTCCTACGGCGGGAAGACGGGCTATGTGATGACCACCTATCTGGGATTTGGCGGCTCTACGCCTAACCCCACCTCTCCACCGACATCTTCCGGAGCGTATGTGAATACGGAGTCTGGTTCTTTGAACCTGCGCAAGGAACCAAAGTCCAATGCCACCATCCTTTTGAGGATTCCACAATATGCCCCGGTAACGCTTCTTTCCAAGGGGGATACCTGGAGCCAGGTTTCCTATGGCGGGAAGACGGGATATGTGATGACCACCTATCTGGGCTTTAACACGTCCACACCTACACCGTCCCCGTCTCCGTCCCCGTCTCCGTCTCCCACGGGAACGGATGGAACAACACCTACCCCGACGCCTTCGCCGACGCCCACACCTGTTCCCACATCAACTACCGCCTGGGTGAACACACAAACCGGTTCCCTGAACATGCGCAAAAGTGCCGCCTCCGGCAGCAGCGTGTTGATAACCATTCCGCAATACAGCGTCATCAGCGTGCTGGAAAAAGGGACCGCTTGGTGTAAGGTAAGCTACGGCGGCAAGACAGGGTATGTGATGACGGGATATCTGTCCTTTACAGGCAACCCTCCCACATCAGGCGGGGAATCCCAAACTGCCTGGGTGCTAACGGACAGCGGATCTTTGAATATCCGCTCAAAGCCTGAAAGCTCGGCTGTGAAGGTGGGCGTGGCGCCCAGGCTTTCGCAGCTGACGGTACACTCGAAAGGCTCCACTTGGTCGCAAATATCCTGGAACGGCATCAGCGGCTATGTGATGACAACGTATTTGACATTCACCAAACCGGTTGAGCTTGCCTCTGCGCTTGCACAGGAGTCAAATCAAACCCAGGAAACGGACCAAACCCAGGAAAGGGATCAAACTCAGGAAACGGACCAAACCCAGGAAACGGATCAAACTCAGGAAACGGATCAAACTCAGGAAACAGATCAGACGCAGCAGCAACAGGAGCAACAGCAACCGACTGCTTCCACACCAGTGCTTGATCCCACTCTGGTTGAGATGGAGGAGGGCATGACAGCTACCGTCACCCCAGAAAACGGCACGCTGAACCTGCGCACGGAATGCAGCGAGACGGCTACTATTCTGCTTGAAATGCCCGAAGGGGAAGTCATTCAAGTGCTCATGCGGGGCGATACCTGGTGCAAGGTGATCTATAAGGACGAGATGGGCTACTGCATGACGAAGTATCTTACCTTCCCCATCCCGCCGGAGTCATAAGATGGATGAGTCACAATGGGTGAGGCCCGGGGAACGGGTGGACGACCTGCAGTTCGCCGGGCTCACCATCTTACAAAATCCAAAGATGTTTTGCTTTGGCATGGATGCGGTGCTGCTGGCCGATTTTTGCAGCATCCGTCCCGCGGACAAGGCGGCGGACCTGGGCACCGGCACGGGCATATTGCCCCTTCTGATGGCCGGGCGGGCGGAGCGTGCAGTGATCCATGGCTTTGAGATTCAAAAGGATATGGCGGACATGGCCAAAAGAAGTGTCGCCATGAACGGGCTTGATCACCGTGTTTTTATCCACCAGGAGGATTTGCGTAACGCCCCGCATTTTGTGACGGCCGGCTCGCTGGACCTGGTGGTGAGCAACCCGCCTTACGGAAAAGAAGGAGGCTCTCTTTTAAACCCCAGAGAAGAGTTGCGCCTGGCGCGGCATGAGGGCGGCACAACCCTTTACGAAGTGATATACGCCGCCAAGGTTCTTCTAAATAACGGCGGGCGGCTGGCGGTTGTGTTTCCGGCTCCCCGGATGCTGGAACTAATGGATACGATGCGGCTTCACAAGCTGGAGCCCAAGCGGCTGCGCATGGTGCACTCCAAAACGGACAAAGCCCCCCACCTTGTTTTGGTGGAGGGCGTCAAGTCTGCCAGACCCATGCTGCACTGCCTTCCGCCGCTGGTAGTGTATGATGAGCGAGGGAAGCCCACGCGAGAGCTGGACAGGATCTATCACAGGTATCACGATACTAAAGAAGCAGACGCCTAGCTGGAGGGGGAGATCGGCTTGAAGATGATCGATGACATCACAGATTTCATTTTTATGGAAAGCGAACTACAGCCGGCCGATATGATCTTTATACCGGGTGGTTCCAACCCGGAATTGGGCGAGTATGCAGCCAACCTATATAAAATGAGACTGGCGCCGGCAGTGATGCCTTCGGGCGGGGTCAGCATCAAAACAGGGGTTTTCAATGGCGTGAAGGCTCGAAAAGAGATTTACTCCCTGGATTATCCGACAGATTGTGCATTTCTTACGGATGTTTTGGAAAGGAACGGGGTACCCAAACAGGCCATCTATCAGGAAAATGAATCGGGATATACCAAGGAAAACGCCGTCTTTTCCAGAAGGCTTGCCGATAGGCACCAGCTTTCCATCCACAAGGCCATCCTGGTCTGCAAGTGCTTCCATGCCAGGCGCGCTTTCATGTGCTATCAGCTGGCATTTCCCGAAACGGAATTTTTCATCCATCCGGTTCCTTATATAGACGGCGATACGGTAATCACAAGGGAGAACTGGTATAAAACCGACGCGGGCATTGACCGGGTACTGGGGGAATTGATGCGCTGCTCCAACCAGTTTAATGATGAAATCAAGTATCGGAAAACGATCTAGCTTCTTGTTCGGATATGCGCTCTTTCAAGGGCGCTTTTTTCATCAGGATTCGTATAAGAAGTACAATGCTCCACACAAGTCCCACAGCCTGGCCGGCCATCATGGCAAAAGCCGCTCCGTACAGGCGAAGATCGGCCATCCCCGTCAGGAACCAGCTGATCAGCAGCGTGACGCCCGCTCCTATCAGCGTTCCGTACAGCGCCTGTTTTTGCCTGCCCAGCCCCGCGATCATCCCCGATAATACCTGCTGCAGGCTCATGAGCAGCACCGACGGGCACAAATAGCGGATGAGCGGCGTCAATTCCGGCAGCCGGTACATGCTCCCGGCGATCCATGGAGCCACTGCGTATAGAATTACTCCGCAGATCGCGCCCACCAGGATGGCGGCCAGCATAAGCTGTACGCTGATGGCTTTCAGCGCCTTGGGATTATTCTCCCTGGCCGCCAATGCCGGCGTGGCCAGCATGGCCAGCGACCCGGTGAATACCGAAGGCAGCATAATGACCGGCATCACCATACCCGCCAGCATGCCGAACCGGGATGTGGCTTCCGCAAGTTCCAGCCCGGAAAACCGCAGCCGAAAGGGAATCATCATGGCGTTCAGCGACCTTAATACCGTGCTTGTAAGCCGTGTGGCGGTGGGGGGCAGCGCAAGGCGCAGCACCTGCTTTTGTATTTGCTTGCCAGGCTTCGCCGCAGGTTTTTTTAAATGCAGCATCAGGATCACTAGGATCACTCCCGCCGCTTCCGATACGGCGGTGGCAAAGCCGGGCACCGATGCCGTCCACGCTGCGGTCAGGTTCGGCAGCGCCTTTAGCAGTACAAAAGCGATCAAAAAGCGCAGCGTCTGCTCTGTAATTTCGCTTATCGCCGGCGGCCAGGCGTTGTTTATTCCGTAGCAATACCCGTTGTATGCAGCAGAATAGCCTAAGACCAGGATGCAGGGTGCGGACATCAGCAGGGAGGGGAAGGTGCGGTCATCCCCCAGAAGCCTTGCGATGATGGGCGTCAAAAGCAGGTACAGGGGGATCCATACAAGCGACAACAGCCTGACCAGGCGTTTGCCGGCATAAAGCGCATCTTCCTTTTTCCCTTCTGCCGCCTTGGCCGTCAGCCGGCTTACCGCAAGGGGCAGTCCCGCCGTGGCGGGAGTGATGGCCATCATATGTACGGAGCTGCCAAGCTCCATGATCCCCATGATCTCGGATCCCAGCATTCTGGAAAACAGAACCCGCATCAAAAATCCCATGGCCCGGACCAGGGTGTTGGCCAATGTCAGCAATATAGCCTGCTCCCGGATGGTTTGTTTCGCCATCGCCATCCCTCCCCGGAGAACATATGCCGGGAAAGTGGCAGGAATGTCGTTTGACACGTACAACCAAACACCGTATAATAACAAAAAACGCCCGGACGGGCGAAAAACGAGGGGACGGTGGCTTTTTGGATAAATGGGATCACCGGTTTATGCAGATGGCCCATGTTATCGCAGGGTGGACAAGCTGCTTTGTGGAAGGACGCAGCATCGGGGCCGTGATCGTCAAGGATAAAAGAATTATGACCACCGGCTACAACGGCGCTCCCGCGGGGCTTAAAACCTGCAAGGAGCGGGGCGAATGCATGCGCCGCCGGCTGAACATTCCCTCCGGCACCCGGGCGGAATTGTGTTATGCCATCCACGCCGAGCAAAACGCCATCATCCAGGCAGCCAAGCTTGGCATTTCCATCGATGGGGCCACGCTGTACTGCACCCATCAGCCCTGCTCGGTATGCGCCAAGATGATCATCAACGCGGGTATCCGGCGGGTGATTTACCAGGAAGGCTATCCCGACCCCTTTTCCCTGGAGATATTCGGGGAGGCGGGGGTGCTTTTGGAACAATACGTTCCGCAGGCATAGTTCATTTTTTTGAAGACGTGTCCGGCCAGGGTTCTTCGCCTGCGCTCCAGCCGCGAAGCTTGTTGATAGCCCGCTCCACCGCGTCCCTGGAATTGCCCCAGGGCTTCTCCTGGTTGCGGTAATCGAATTTGAGCGTAAACCATTCCACTTCCTGCTCGATTCGCTTCAGGTTCGAAGTGATCAGGCTTGACAGCGTTTCTACAAAGGAAGCAAGTTCCCTGGCGGGCAAGCTTTCTTCCGCCATGGATAGCAGTTGCACACCGTGAGGGATGCAAACGCCTTTGGACTGCGAAAACGCCCTTTTGAAATCCTTATCCCGCTCCCACAGGTACAGCATAGTGTAGACGTATCTGTTCATGTGCTCTTTGATGCTGTCGCACAAAACGCAGGCGGATGCCGTTTCCTCAAGGGATTTGGCGGCTTCCTGCAACGGGGTTAAAGAAGAGCCGTTTCCCTTAAACATTCTTTTGAGAGCCATTCCGCCCGTCTGTTTTCCGGCCTCCTTTGCCTTTAAAAGGATGTTTTCAACAGCCTTTTCCGTTTCCTTCATGTGGGTGTGCAGCATCAAGGCCAGGCCCAGCCGGTTCTTTTGAGCAAAAAGCTGCTTCAGGTGATGGCCGCAAAAACCCTTTTGGTTCACGTGGATACGGGTGTCGGGTTCCATGACCGATGCGCCTAAAAAGCGCTGGATATCCATTAGTTCATTCCGGCGCTTTAAAGCGCACAGGGGACATTCGCTGTTTAGCTTCACCGCATCCCATACGGGAATGGTATCGATGTGGTATTGCAAGGACAGGCTCCTTTCCCTTAGGACATGTTTCGTTCATCGTAGCACAGCTTACCCTTACGTTTCAAGGTTTTTGCATATTTTCCTCCCGCTTCTCATAGGGTGTAGCGATTGGGACAAGGAGGAATGCACATGCATACTGCAAAAGTTGAGAAACGGACATATAAAGCGCCTGGCGGCGGTAAGCGGATTCTGACGGGCGTGCTGGTCTTTGTATCCTGTCTTCTGATCCTCTCCGGGCTGCTCAGGGATAATAGCGGCGGCCTTCGGATGGAAATGAAGGTCACGCCTACGCCGACGGTCATCGGGAAAGCCTTCGATGAAACGATCGTTTCCCGTGAAATCAGCCTTCCGGCAAAAAGCTGGTATGCCATTCAGCTTGGCGCCTTCGATGGCGAAGATTCCGCCCGTTCCATGGCGGAAAGCTTCGTGGCCCGCGGTGCGGCTGGCTATGTGCGCAAGGATAGCCGCTTTCGGGTGCTGGCTGCCCTGTATCCCACAAGGGAGGAAGCGCAAACCGTGCGCCAGCAGCTTCAAAGCCAGCATGACATTGATTCCTACGTATATGAAATCACCCTGCCAGAGGTCATTTTGGGCGTGGATGGTATGGCAGGTCAACTGGATGCGCTGGAGGCCGGGCTGCAATTTTTGCACACCACCATCCAGAAGTTTTGCGAGATCTCCGTCTCCATGGACAGACAGGATCTTGTTGTGGAGCAGGAGCTAAAGCGGCTGGCGGAGGTTTCTTCCCAGGCGGATACGCTGAAAAGCGTGCTGGCGCAAAGGTTTGCTTCCGTAAATTATACGGCGGTGAACGAACTGATCAGCCTGCTTGGCGAAATCGGAAAATATTCGGCTACTGTGGCGGAAACAGCCTCCAAGGGTACGGTGGCCATGGCGGCACAGATGAAAAATCAAACGCTGGCGTTGCTTTCCAGGGTGGAAACTTACCTGTACAGCTTTGGAAAATAGCCTTTCACATAAATGCGGAAGGACGAAACACATGACGATCAGGGAAATTATCACATTGCTTGATGCCAAGGTGCTCCTGGGAGAAAACGACCTGGACCGGAAAGTTTTCAGCGGCTGCGGCTCCGACCTGATGAGCGACGTGCTGGCATTCGTGAAGGAAAACACGGTGCTGATCACGGGTCTTACAAATCTGCATGTGATCCGCACGGCGGGGATGGTTGACATCAACTGCATCCTTTTCGCCAGGGGAAAGATGCCCGATGATCAGATGCTGGAAGAGGCCGGAAAGCTGGACCTGGTGATTTTGTCTACCGCCAAAACGGCCTACACCGCTTGTGGCATCCTGTTTCAAAACGGGCTACCCGGTGTGGAGCAACCCTTAAAAGTTTGGGTGAAGTGATTCATGCTGATTCGCGAGGAGTTTTTGGTAGAAGCCGGGGATTACCAGCGGGCCGGGGAAGCGTCGGCCGCCATCAAGCGCACTTTAAAACAGCTGGGTGTGGGCGGACCGGTATTGCGCCGTATGGCGGTGGCTGCCTATGAGGCGGAGATGAACCTGGTGATCCATAGCCTGGGAGGAACGCTGACGCTTATGGTGGAGCCGCCTATGGCTTACCTCTCCTCCAATGATGCAGGCCCCGGCATACCCGATATTGAAGAAGCCATGCGGGAGGGTTTTTCCACCGCCAACGAGCAGGCCAGAAGCCTGGGGTTTGGCGCAGGCATGGGCCTTTCCAACATGAAGCGCAATGCCAGCACGTTTCATATGGAAAGCCGCCTTGGGGAAGGGACAAGCATTCGTATGGCGTTTGAGCTGGGGGAAGCCTTGTAAGCCGGGCTTTTCCTATGCGTTGGAGGTTTTTTCATGGAAACAAAACGGTTTCATTCCGTCCACCTGGACAAAACCCGTTGCAAAGGGTGCACCAATTGTTTGAAGCGCTGCCCAACGGAGGCTATCCGCGTGCGGGATGGGCGGGCGCATATCATCGACGAAAGGTGCATTGACTGCGGCGAATGCATACGGGTTTGCGCTTACCATGCCAAGGTGGCCAAGACGGACCCGCTGTCCTCCATCAGCAGGTTCAAATACAAGATCGCTCTGCCCGCCCCTTCGCTGTACGGCCAATTCAAGGGATTGCAATCCGTTGGCCGGGTGCTGACGGGCCTGAAAAGAATGGGCTTTGACGATGTGTTCGAAGTAGCGCGTGCAGCGGATGTGGCAACACGCGCTATCCGGGAAAAGCTGCACCGGGACGGCGTGCCAAGGCCTCTTATATCCGCTGCCTGTCCGGCCATCACCAGGCTCATCCAGGTACGCTTTCCGGACCTGATCCCTCACATTGTGGATGTGCGCCAGCCCATGGAACTGGCGGCTATCATGGCCCGCAGGGAGTTTTGCAAAGCCCACGGTGTAAAGCCGGAGGAAGTGGGCTGCTTTTTCATTACGCCATGCGCCGCCAAGGTGACGGCTATCCGCAGCCCCATCGGTCATGAGTCATCCGCAGTGGATGGGGCCATCTCCATCATGGAGATCTACGGGCTTTTGTCCAGCCACACCAGGGGGCAGGGCCAGCCGCCGGAAGATACGCCGGCCGCCACATCCTACGGCGTGAGCTGGGCCAACAGCGGCGGAGAAGCCCGTGCGGTCTGCCCGGAAAACAGCCTGGCGGTGGACGGCATTGAAAATGTGATCCGTGTGCTGGAGGAGATTGAAAACAACAAGCTCAGCGATTTGCAATTTTTTGAAGGTTCCGCCTGCACCGGCGGCTGCGTGGGCGGGCCGCTGACGTTTGAAAACAACTATGTGGCCAAAAATGCCGTACGCAAGCTGGCCGAAACCATGGACGGCACGCATCCGGACGACAAGGTGGAAGTATCCATTTTGGACAAGTACCCGCTGTACGGGCGCAAACCCATATTGCCCAACAGCGTCATGCAGTTGGATGAGGATATTGTGGAAGCTATGCGCAAAATGGAGCGCATGGAGCAAATCGTAAAAGATCTGCCGGGTTATGACTGCGGCTCTTGCGGCGCGCCTACCTGCCGGGCGCTGGCGGAGGACATCGTAAGAGGTTACGCCCGGGAGATGGACTGTGTACATAAGCTCAAGGAGCAGCTAAAAATCATGGCCCAGCAAATGGTGAACCTGGCGCAGAACCACTAGCGCTTTCATGGCGCTTAACGATTCAATGATCTATATGGAGGTGGAACCATGGATAGCCTGCTGCCCATCGAACTGAAAACCGTCGTGCTGGATTGTCCCGATATTCAGGCGCTGTCGGATTTCTATGTCAAAATGCTCGGGTGGAAGAAAATGTATGCCGATGATGAATGGATAGACATTCAATCGCCAGGCGGGGGCACAAAGCTTGGATTTCAGAAGAATGCGGACTACGTGCCGCCCATTTGGCCGGAAGAACCGCCGGGGCAACAGCAAATGCTCCATCTGGATTTTTATGTGTCCAGCGCAGAACAGATGGAAAAAGCTGTGCTGCATGCTATTTCCTGCGGCGCCAGCAAGGCGGAAGTCCAATATGATTCAAGGTGGACTGTCATGATCGACCCGGCAGGCCATCCATTCTGCTTTGTTGTCGGGTAAAGAGTCTTAGGAGAGATTCGTCTTCTTTGCGTTGGCTCTTTTGTGTGATAGGCCTTGTAAAAAAGTACACCCCTGACGGGAGGCACGCTTATGACGGTGGCTCAACTGATGGATATTCTGGATGCAAAGAACCTTACCCCGGGCGTTTCGCTTGCGGGGGAGGTATCCTGCGGGTATGTATGCGATCTGCTAAGCTGGGTTATGGCGCACGGCGCGCCGAAAACGGCCTGGATCACCGTGCAGACGCATTTGAATGTCATCGCCGTGGCGGTGCTGATGGAGTTTTCCTGCATCGTTTTGCCCGAGGACATCAACATGGAAGAAAACTCGATCGAAAAGGCGAAAAGCGAAAACATCCCGGTGCTGAAAAGCCGGAAGACGGCCTATCAGCTATGCGGGGAAATGGCTGCCGCGGGCATTCCCGCTTCCGCAAGGTAGGCGTATGAACATCTTTACTGACCTGCACATCCATTCCTGCCTGTCACCCTGCTGCAATAACGACATGACGCCACTTAACATCTGTGCCATGGCAAAAATCAAAGGGCTTCACGCCATTGCCGTCACAGACCACAATTCTGCAAAAAATCTGCCAGCCATACAGGCAGCAGCCAAGGCCAATGGCCTTGTGCTGCTGCCTGGCATGGAAATTACCACCCGCGAGGAAGTCCACCTGCTGGCTTTTTTTTCCACCATGGAACAAGCCTTGGCGATGGGGGAGTTACTTTATGGCCATCTTCCTGATATACAAAATGATCCGCGCTTGTTCGGTGAGCAGCAGGTCATGAACGAGCGGGATGAAGTCACTTATGTGGAGCGCCGTTTGCTTATCTCCGCCACCGATCTTACCCTTTATCAGGCAGTGCATGAAATCAAACGTTTTGGTGGATTGGCAGTGCCTGCCCATATCAACCGCGGCTTTAGTGGACTGCTCACGAACCTTGGTTTTTTACCTGATGACGTTTATTTTCCCGCTCTGGAAGTATCGCCTCAATTGCCTGTATTAAAAGACGTCCTCCGGGGGAAAATCGTATTGCATACTTCAGATGCCCATGAGTTGGAAGATATTTCCGAAGCAGCATATGGTTTGGAAGTGGTAGAAGCGTCGCCTTCAGGGATTATGAAAGCATTAGGTTATAAATAGGTAAGATGTATGTAAGCAATCCAGGAAACGTTAAAATTTTAACTAATTTATATTGTATCGGTTTGTGGGCTTTCCACGAACTTTTTTTAATTGCGCATTTTTTGTCAAATAGGCTGTTTTTGCATTGTTTTGGACGTGCAATTTGCTTAGAAGTATGTTAAAATATCTACAAGCGTGGCGCAATGGCGCCACGCTGGCTTGTGCAAAGAATGAAGGAGGTCGCACCCCACATGCCCGAACTGACGGAAAAGTATGCAAAGCTTACGCAAGTGATTGCGGCGCATCAAGAGGAAAAGGGCGCCTTGATGCCGGTTTTGCAGGAAGCGCAGGAGATATTTGGCTGTGTTCCCATGGATGTGCAGCAGATCATCGCGGATGGTTTGGGCACGACTCTCAGCGAGGTATATGGCGTTACCACGTTTTACTCCCAATTTTCCCTGCAGCCCAGGGGAGAATACGTGATTGGTGTATGCCTGGGTACTGCCTGCTATGTCAAGGGTTCCCAAAAAGTACTGGATAAGGTGCAGGATGAATTGAAAATCCGCGTAGGCAAGACCAGCCCGGATGGGAAATTCACGTTGCAGGCTACCCGTTGCCTGGGCGCGTGCGGACTGGCCCCGGTAATGATGATCAACGATGAGGTGTACGGAAGGCTGACGCCTGACGAAATTCCAGCCATTCTGGACAAATACAGGGCTTAATCATGCGGGATATATCGCTGCACCTGATGGATATCGTGCAAAATAGCTTGAGGGCGCAGGCGGCGCTTATACAAATCCGCATGACGCTGGATGAAAAAGGAACTTTAACCCTTGTGGTGGAGGACGACGGCTGTGGCATGGGCCATGAGCTTATGAGCCGGGTGCAAAACCCTTTCGCCACCACCAGAAAGTCACGGAGAGTGGGCCTGGGATTGCCGCTTTTAACGGAAAACGCCAGGAGAACGGGCGGAGATGTCACGATTGACAGTAAGCCGGGCAAAGGAACGAAAGTCACCGCCGTCTTCTACACGGACCACATCGATTGTTTGCCCATGGGCGATGTAGCGGAATCCATCCTGGCGCTGGTGATTGCATGCCCCCAAAAGCCTGATTTTGCTTTCAGCTTGACTGCTCCCCGCGGGGAGGCTTCCCTGGATACCCGCCTCATGCGGGAAAAATTGCAGGGAGTAAAGCTTACCGAGCCGGAGGTTATCGCCTGGATGCAGGCCTCATTGAAGGAAGAAATCCAACAAGTCTTTGGAGGGACGGATTATGAAATCCATCGCTGAACTGGAAGCCATCCGGCAGCGGACGCTGGACAAAGTCTTGCTGCGCAAAGAAGAAAAGGATGCCGTCCGCGTGGTGGTCGGCATGGCCACCTGCGGCATCGCCGCGGGGGCCCGGCCTGTGATGCTGGCCTTTGTGGAGGAGCTCAAACGCAGGAACCTCAATCATGTGACAGTCTCCCAAACCGGCTGCATCGGCATGTGCCGTTTGGAGCCCATGGTGGATGTGATCATCCCTGGTCAGGAAAAGGTAACGTATGTGAAAGTCAAGCCGGAGATGGTGGGCCGCATCGTGGCGGAACACATCGTCAATGGCCGCGCGGTGGATGACTATTCCATCGGCGCGGCGGAAGACGCCCGATAAACGGCCGGAGGAGGAAGAAATATGGAATTATATCGCGCCCACGTGCTTGTCTGCGGCGGAACCGGCTGCACCGCTTCCGGTTCCGGCGAATTGCTCAAGCGGTTTGAGGAGAAGCTGAAGGAACACGGCCTGGAAAAGGAAATCAAAATGGTCCGCACCGGCTGCTTCGGCCTGTGCGAGGCTGGCCCGGTGGTAATCGTCTACCCGGAGGGAACCTTCTATAGCCGGGTGAAGGCCGAGGATGTGGACGAAATCGTCAGCGAGCACCTGCTTAAGGGCCGCAAGGTGCAGCACCTGGTGTACGTGGACCACGCCACTCAGGAAAGCAGCGTTACTAAGTCGCTGGAGGAAATAGGCTTTTACAAAAAACAAAAGCGCCTTGCCCTGCGCAACTGCGGCGTGATCGATCCCGAAAATATTGATGAATATATTGCTTTTGACGGCTATAAGGCGCTGGGCAAGGTGCTTACGGAGATGACCAGGGAGCAGGTTATCGATGAAGTCATCAAAAGCGGGCTGCGCGGCCGCGGCGGCGCGGGCTTTTCCACAGGTATGAAATGGAAGTTCACTTACCAGAGCCAGGCCGATCAGAAATACGTGGCCTGCAACGCCGACGAGGGCGACCCAGGCGCGTTTATGGACCGTTCCGTTTTGGAAGGCGATCCCCACAGCGTGATCGAAGCCATGGCCATCGCGGGCTATGCCATCGGTGCTTCGGAAGGCTATATTTACGTCCGGGCGGAGTATCCCATCGCGGTCAAGCGCCTGGCCATCGCTATCGACCAGGCCAGGGAATATGGCCTCTTGGGCAAGAACATTTTCGATACGGACTTTTCTTTTGATCTGCATATCCGCCTTGGCGCGGGCGCTTTCGTTTGCGGTGAGGAAACGGCTTTGATGGCTTCCGTCGAGGGCAAGCGCGGCGAACCGCGGCCCCGCCCGCCTTTCCCGGCGGTGAAAGGCATCTTTGGCAAGCCCACCAATTTGAACAACGTGGAAACCTACGCCAACATTCCGCAGATCATCTTAAATGGCGCGGACTGGTTCAGCAGCATCGGCACGGAGAAATCCAAGGGTACCAAGGTGTTTGCGCTGGGTGGCAAAATCAACAATACCGGCTTGGTGGAAGTGCCCATGGGCACACCGCTGCGTGAGATCATTTATGATATCGGCGGGGGAATTCCCGGCGGAAAGCAGTACAAAGCCGTGCAGACAGGCGGCCCCTCCGGCGGCTGCATCCCATCAGAGCACCTGGACATTTCCATCGAGTACGATACGCTGACGGCTATCGGTTCCATGATGGGTTCCGGCGGTATGATCGTGCTGGATGAAGACGATTGCATGGTGGACATCGCCCGCTATTTCCTGGACTTTACCGTGGATGAAAGCTGCGGCAAGTGCACCCCGTGCCGCATCGGCACAAAGCGCATGCTGGAGATACTGGAGCGCATTGTGGAAGGCAAGGGCGAAATGGAGGATATTGATAAGCTGGAGACGCTGGCCAGGAACATCAAGGCCACGGCGCTTTGCGGCCTGGGCCAGTCGGCCCCCAACCCCATCCTCTCCACCTTGAAGTATTTCCGCAGCGAATACGAGGCCCATATCAAGGAAAAACGGTGCCCTGCCCATCACTGCCAAGCGCTTTTAAGCTTCGTTATCACCGATAAGTGCCGTGGTTGCACGCTGTGTGCCAAGGTCTGCCCGGCGGGTGCCATAACGGGCGAGGTGCGCAAGCAGCATGTGGTGGATACACAAAAGTGCTTAAAGTGTGGCGCCTGCATGGAAAAGTGCCGCTTTGGCGCCATTGTGAAGAATTGACGGCGGGGAGGAATTGAACATGGAACAACTTGTTTCGCTGACCATCGATGGCGTGAAGGTGGAAGTCCCGGCCGGAACCACCGTCTTGGAAGCTGCCAGGAAGGCGCACGTAAATATCCCTACGTTGTGTTATCTCAAAGGCATAAACGAAATCGGCGCTTGCCGTATCTGCGTGGTGGATACGGGCACCCGTTCCCTGCAGGCGGCCTGTGTGCTGCCTGTGGCCCCTGATATGGTGGTCAAGACCAACACTCCCGCCGTTCGCGAGGCCAGAAAACTCAACCTGGAGCTGATTTTGAGCACCCATGACAAGAAGTGCCTGTCCTGCGTGCGAAGCCAGAACTGCGAACTGCAGACGCTTTGCCGTGAACTGGGCGTGGAAGACGGAAGCCGGTTTGAAGGCAAGAGGATTAGCTATGACGTGGATGATTTTTCGCCCTCCATCGTCCGTGACAACAACAAGTGCGTGCTCTGCCGGCGCTGCGTAGCCGCTTGTTCCAAAGCGCAGGATGTAGGAGTCATTGGCGCGGTGAACCGTGGCTTTGAAACGGCCATTGAGCCGCCGTGGGAAATGAAGCTCGGCGAAATGGCCTGCATCAACTGCGGCCAGTGCATCGCCGCCTGCCCAGTGGGAGCGCTCCGGGAAAAAGACGAAACCGATTTGGTATGGAAGCTTCTCAATAACCCCAAAAGGCATGTGGTGGTGCAGCCCGCCCCTGCCGTCCGCGCCGCGCTGGGCGAGGAATTCGGCATGGAAATCGGCACCCGTGTTACCGGGAAAATGGTGTCCGCCTTGCGCCGCCTGGGTTTTGCCAAGGTATTCGATACCGATTTTGCCGCCGACCTGACCATCATGGAGGAAGCCACCGAACTGCTGGGACGCTTGAACAATGGCGGCGTTCTGCCTATGATCACCTCCTGCTCTCCCGGCTGGATCAAGTATTGCGAGCATTATTATCCGGATTTCATCCCCAATCTGTCCTCCTGCAAGTCTCCCCATGAAATGCTGGGTGCCGTGATCAAGACCTACTACGCCAAGAAGGCCGGCATCGACGCCGGAGACATCGCCGTAGTATCCGTCATGCCTTGTACCGCCAAAAAGTTTGAGGCCGACAGGCCGGAGCTTTCCGCTGCCGGATACCCGGATGTGGACGCGGTGATCACCACAAGGGAGCTGGCCAGGATGATTAAGGAAGCCGGTATCGATTTCGCGAGTTTGCCGGATGAAGAATTTGATGATCTTCTGGGTGAGAGCACAGGGGCCAGCGTTATCTTCGGCGCTACCGGCGGCGTGATGGAAGCGGCGCTGCGCACCGCCTATGAAGTTGTCACAGGCAAAGAACTGCCTAAGGTGGAGTTCGAGCAGGTCCGAGGTTTTGCCGGTGTGAAGGAAGCCACTATTCAGGTGGGGGATATTCCTCTACGTGTGGCCGTGGCCCACGGCACCGCCAATGCCGCCAAGGTGCTGGAAAGCGTGCGCAGCGGCGAAAAGACGTATCACTTCATCGAGGTCATGGGCTGCCCGGGCGGCTGCGTCTTAGGCGGTGGCCAGCCTATCGTGTCCGCGCAAAAGCGCATGGATGTGAATCCCGGTGCGCTACGCGCCGCCGCGCTGTATGGCGAGGACAAGGACAAGAGCTTGCGCAAGAGCCATGAGAACAAGGGTGTCCAAAAGCTGTATGAGGAGTTTTTGGAAAAGCCCAATAGCCACAAAGCACATGAGATTTTGCATACCCACTATCAGGCTAGGCCCAAGTACAGCAGATAGCTTGTAACGAAATAAGCCGCCATCCCATGCATGTATGGGGTAGCGGCTTTATTTATCCGTCTCTCTCATTTGCTAAACCAACTGCAATCTTGGCAATCTCCCAATCATATCCCCTGCGGATGAGGGCCTGCACAAGTTTTCTGGCAGCATCGAAACTTTCCTCGCCCCGATACCGGGGTAACCATTTTACTACCAACTCCTTAGCCTTTTCCAGTTGTTTTTCTTCATCTACATCATGAAGAGCCATTTGGGCTGTTTCAGGAGAAATTCCCTTTTGGTGTAAATCCCTGGCAATGTTCTTTTTTCCTAAGCCCTTTTCGCAGCGGGCTTGTGTCCATTGCCTGGCAAAATTTGAATCGTTCAGAACCCCTGTTTTTTCCAATTTGTAGAGCACCATATTCACAGTATCATCAGGGTAGCCAAATAAGCGGAGCTTTGTTTCAACCTCTTTGCGGGAGCGGGCACGAATAGTCAGGTACTTCACTGCCTGGTCCAGAGCGTGACGGTACAAAAGAGGCGCCAGGTTTTGAATATATACGTCCAAATCCAAAGTATCCCCTTGTGCAAGCGGGCAATGGCGGAAAATGGAAAGAGGAATGAGGAGGTCCGGCCTCCCATCAGCAGTAATCCTTACTTTCCCTTTCAGGCGGAGAGCGCTTAAGATTTCATCCATGCAGCACCTCCGTCCGGGCTAAGAGCCCATTGGATTAAATCACGGTTGACCAAGGCCAGATGGCCGCGCCGCGCTTCGCTGGCGCCGTTATTCAAGAATACAAAACCGTTCCCGGTGGATTTTTCATAAAACACGCCTTCTGCCGCGCCATAGGCAAAGCCTTGGTGCCCATATAAACGGCCTGCATGAAGTGCAGGATCGTCCACAGCCACCAACCCCAGGCAATGCCAGGCGTGGGGAGCATTTTTACCATAGGATGCAACGGGCGTCTGCATTTTTGAAATGCTTTCCCCGGACAAAAGCGGGCTTCCACCCTTGAGCATCATGCATGCGAATTTCCCAAGAGTTGCGGCGTCGGCGAACAGGTTGCCGGCTGCCGGAAGGTAATGGTATTCGGGGGAAGGTTCATGTAAATCATCGGCCGTTTCATACCGCTTTTCCGCATCAAACAAGGGATGTCCGTCTCCGGCGGGCATCACGCGGTAAATGTGCGCCGCATGCTTTAAACCCGGCAGGTTTTTCAACGTATAGGTACATTTAATGCCAAGCGGTTCAAACACCATTTTCTGCATCAACTCTTCCAGGCTGCGGCCGGTGGCGTTTTCCATCAAGCTGCCGACCATGCCTGCGGCCAGATTGCTGTAGCGGAAAGCCTGGCCTGGAGCGGCATTCAAATAATTTAGGGGATCTGCTACAAGAGTGGAAAGGGGAACGGGGGAGCGAAGGGCCTGCTCGTAGCCGGGGCCGTCACATAGGCCGGATGTATGGGACAGAAGATGCTTTACAAGGATGGGCACATCCTGAAACCGTGGATTCCGCACAGAAAAAGGCAAATACGTTTCCACAGGTGCCTGAAGATCAAGTATGCCCTTTTCGTTAAGCATCATTGCTCCGACCGCCGTCACCATCTTGGTGATGGAGGCGGCCCGGAAAACTGTACCAGCCGTGACCATTTCATTCGGAAGCCGGGAATAGCCATAGGTGATCAGCGGGCCTAACGATCCGTTTTTGATCAACTGCAAACAGCCGCCCACCACATGGTGGCGGCGGAAGATGGTTTCGAGCTGCCGCAGATCTTTCTCTTCTATTGATGTATCGCCGCTTTGTGCATGCCCCTTAACGCGCAGTCCCCAAAAAGGCAAAGCCAGCCGGTACAGGCTGTTTTTCCAGACGATGACCGGCATGGCGCTGCCCCCTCTTTTGCAATCAAACGGTTTTGTTGCTGGTGGATAGCAATTGTTGCTTCAAATCATACAGCGGCTGGCTCAGGTCCACCTTATAACGGTGGGGGGATTGGAGCCGTTTGTATTCGCCCCAGAAGGAGTCCAACTCCCGGGCGGCATTGGCTTGTATCGTAGGCAGGCTGGGGGATTTATACACAAGCTCACCCGCGGAAAAGACGGGCACAAGCAGGGGCCGCAGAATATAATCCGTAACGGTCATGGTCTTCCATGTGTTTTCCGGGTCAAACAGCCGCAAGGGCTTTGATGCGTCGTAGTGCTCTTCTTCCAAAGCGATCAGATCGGCCACCGCCTTTTCCGATTGCCTGTCGTAGACGCGGTAGATTACTTTCAGGCCGGGATTGGTGATCTTTTGTGGGTTTTCGGAAATCTTGATCCGGGGATAAAGAATGCCGTTCACCTCTTCTGCCGCCAGCTTGTATACACCGCCCAGGGCGGGATTATCCTGGCTGGTGATAAGCCTGGTGCCTACACCCCATACATCGATCTGCGCACCCTGAGCCTTTAGGTTCCAGATCACATCCTCATCCAGGTCGCCGCTGGCGAAAATCTTCGCATTTGGGAATCCTGCATCGTCCAGCATCTTCCGGGCTGTACGGCTCAAATATGTCAAATCGCCGCTGTCCAGGCGGATGCCCACCGGCTCATAGCCCTTTGCCCGCAGTTCGTGAAAGACGGTAATGGCATTGGGAACGCCGCTTCGCAGCGTGTCGTACGTATCCACCAACAACATGCAACTTTCCGGGAAGGTCTCGGCGTAGGCGCGGAACGCTTCCAGCTCGCTTCCAAAGGACATAACCCAGCTATGGGCGTGTGTGCCCTTGACGGGGATGCCGAAAAGCTGGCCGGTCAATACATTGCTGGTGGCGCTGCACCCGCCGATGATAGCGGCCCGGGCACCGTAGATGCCGGCATCAGGCCCTTGGGCGCGCCGCAATCCAAATTCCAGAACGCTGCCGCCCTGGGCAGCCTGGCAGACCCTGGCCGCCTTGGTGGCGATCAGCGTTTGGTGGTTGATGATGTTCAGCAGCGCCGTTTCAATAAACTGCGCTTCCATGATAGGCGCGTATACCCTGATGATGGGTTCATTCGGGAAAACAACGGTGCCTTCCGGCACGGCGCTTAAATCGCCGGTAAAGCGAAGATGGGACAATTCCTGCAAAAATGGTTCGTCAAACAGCTTCAGGGAACGCAGATACTGCAGGTCCTCCTCATCAAAGGACAGGTTCTGGATATATTCGATGGCCTGTTCCAGTCCCGCGGCGATGGCATGGGAAGTAACGTCGCCCTGCTTGCGGTAATACAGGTCGAACACAGCCCGGTTCTTTTGCATGTTGTGCTTCCAGTAGCCGTACATCATGGTAAGCTGGTATAAGTCCGTCATCAAAGTAAGATTGCGCATAAAAGGTCCTCCTGTGTACAAATAAGTAGCCATTATGATTTGGAAGCGGCCGTATATATGGCCAGCGCCGCCGCCGGGAAAGAAAGCGAGACCAGGACAATGAAAACGGTATGGGTAAGTAAATCCTTCTCCGCAGCCTTATAAAAGAAAAGAAAGGCAGCAAACGCGGCGATCAGAAGCAAAAACGGAATTCCTGGATAAAGTTTTTTGCTCTTTTCGCCCCAAGGCCATACGATGGAAAAAGCGCATAGAGCCAAAATAACCACGCTCAGCCATGGCCATATATAGGGCGGCGGACTTTTTGCCGCATACAAAAGATAGAAGGAATGTATCAAAAAAATGACCGTCGCGACAAAAGAAAGTGTTCTGGAGCCAACTTTCAACATCCTGAAGGCAAACACCGCAACCACTGCGGCCATGCCAAGGAAGCTCAGCCATTGGGATACGCGAATGGTCCCATTCATGAACATCAGGCTGTCCAGCCGTAGCCCTTCCACCACGGCCCGTCCCGCGCCATACAGCAAAACGTACCATAAGAACACGTCGCCCCGCCGCGTCATGCGCTTGCGGAAAGCCATCAACAACGCAAAGCAAACAAGATCCCATACCGACTCATAAAAAAAAGTGGCCAGATGCCAGGTACCGCCCTCCACGCCCGGGATGAAGACTGCGAAGGGGAAAAACTGCCACGCGGGATTCAAAACTGCTTCCCCATAGGCTTCCAGGTTGAAATAATTGCCCCAGCGGCCCAGTGCCTGGGCCAGTACAACGGAAGGGGCGATCATATCCAGCAGGGTAAGCAAATTGATCTTTTTGCGCCTGGCATTCAGCCATACCCCGAGTAGACCGCCCAGCAGTGCACCATAGATGGCAACGCCGCCTTCCCATACATAGAGAATTCGTATCAGATTACCGGAAAATTGGTCCCAGGCAAAGGCTACATAGTAAAGCCGTGCGCCGATAATCCCAAGGGGGATGGCCCACAGCACGCTGTCGATGGCCGTATCCTTGGGCAAGCCCAGCCTTTTTTCCTCCCGCCCGCATAAATATACGCCCAGTGCGATGGCGGTCACAATGATCAGGCTGTACCAGGGAACAATGCCGAAGGCCAGCCGCCCGGGTTGCGCAGAAGCCATAGGATGCCCCCTTTCCAGCGTTTTCACCATTATATTCTTGCCCTAAATCGCTGTCAAGCATGCGGAGGGTACCGTGCTTACAGGGATTTCGACAATGGTTTGGCATATCTTTGAGGATGCCCAACGATCATTTTTTGAAAAATGGTTGTCATGGGGCGGATTGTACGCTATAATAGTCGGGAATTGGGAGTAATGGCCATGGAGTTGAGGCAAATAGTTACAATGGAAAGCATCCTGGATCGCGCGAATAGGGGGAGGATGCCTTTTAATAAAGGCTGGGCTTCTTATTCTTTCTTTCATCTTCCAGCCAATACTCCGCTCCAAGCAGCATGCGCATATCATTTATTCACTTCGAACACGCAGCTCCATTGGGCCGCGTGTTTATTATGAAAAGGAGGAATCTCCCGTGAGCAAAGTCCATGTATTCGACCATCCGCTGATTCAGCACAAGTTGAGCCTCATGCGGGACAAGAACACCGGCGCCAAGGAATTCCGTGAGCTCCTTGAAGAGATTTCCATGCTGATGGTGTACGAGGTGACAAGGGACCTTCCCACGGAAGAAGTGGATGTGGAAACGCCCATCTGCTGGACCAAGACACGTGTTCTAAGCGGTAAGAAGCTTGGGATCGTGCCCATCCTGCGGGCTGGTCTTGGCATGGTGGATGGCGTAACCAAGCTGGTTCCGGCAGCCAAAGTGGGCCACATCGGCCTATACCGCGATCCGGAAACGCTTAAACCTGTTGAGTATTACTGCAAGCTGCCCGCCGATTCGGAAAACAGGGAGCTTTTGGTGCTGGATCCCATGCTGGCCACCGGCGGCAGCGCCAGCGCCGCCATCAGCTTTATCAAAAAGCGTAACTGCTTCAATGTACGGCTCGTTTCTCTCATTGCCGCGCCGGAAGGAATTGCGCGGGTCAATAAAGACCATCCTGATGTTGATATCTATGTGGCGTGCCTGGACGAAAAGCTCAACGAGCACGGTTATATCGTACCAGGCCTGGGTGATGCGGGCGACAGGCTGTTTGGCACCAAATAACCGCAATTTTGCAAGGGGTGAATGAAATTGTCTCTGGAATTGCTCAAAAGCATTCAGGAGGCGGAAGCCCGGGCGGAGGCGGAGCGCGCAAACGCCCAGCGGGAAGCCAGGGAAATCATTAAGGGAGTGACCGACGCCTGCACGGAGAACGAGCGGCGTGCGGCAGTGGAGCACCGCGCTCTTCTCCAAAGCATACTGGACGAAAAGAAGACGCAGGTGGAGCTTGAGCTAAAGCAGCTGGCCGCAGGCCAGGAACAGGCGCGCAATGAAATGATGGACGCCTCGCAGCAGCGCCTTTTTGAGGCGGCGGACAGGATCGTAAAGAGGGTATTAAGCGATGGCAATCGTTGAAATGAAACGCCTGACGCTCCTGGCGCCGCTTATGGATAAGGAGAAGCTGCTTCACGCCATTCAGCGCATGGGCTGCATTCAAATCACCGATATACCGGAAGAGGGGATGCAACCCTTTCTGGCAAAGGAAGGCGGCCTTGCAAAGGCTGAGGAGGAAATCAGCCGGCTTCGCTGGGCAATCGACAAACTGAGCCGCTACGACAAGGTAAAGCCTCCGCTTTTTGGCAGCAAGCCGGAAATCTCAAGGGAGCAGGCAGAGAAGGTTCTATCTCAGAAGATGCACCATATGCAAACCGTGGCGCAAGCTGAGAGATGCGAGCAGCGTGCGGGGGAACTGAAGGGTCAGGAAGCACGCCTGCGTGCCGCCATGGAGCAGCTTGAACCCTGGATCGGTTTGGATATTCCCACCGGCCTTATCCATGACACCCGCGATACGGTGCAGCAGGCTGGCACCATGCCCAAAAGAGTCTTTCAGGAAGTTGCCTCCAAATGGGCAGCGGAACCTGTAGCACTTATGGAAGTGGGTATGAAACAAGAAACGGTGTATGTATATGCCGTGGCTCATCTGTCTGCAAACGAAGCTTTCCAGGCTGACCTGAAAGAAGCCGGTTTTACGCCGACTGTATTTGGTGATATACAGGGAACACCCCGCCAACAACTGGAAGCATGGGAAAAAGAGCTTGCCGGCGTTGCGGGGGGGTATCAGCAATTGGATGCAGAGCTTGCTGCTCTCTCCAAGAATTTGCCGGAACTAAGAATATTATATGACATCCTCATAGCCCAAAGGGACAGGCTTGCGGCCGCGAACCGCTTTGCATCCACAGAGACCACCTTCCTTTTAAAAGGGTGGGTGCCCGCAGCTATGGTGGAGAAGGTAAGAGATAAACTTACGAAGGTTTCACCCACCGCTTGCATGGAGGCTGAAACGCCTGCAGAGGGGGATGACCCGCCTGTCATGCTTCGTAACAACCGCGTGGCGGCGCCCTTTGAAATGGTAGTCTCAGGCTTTTCCCTGCCGGCGCCTTACAGCCTTGACCCCACGGCGGTCATGATGCCCTTCTTTGCCCTCTTCTTTGGCATGATGGTATCCGACGCGGGATATGGGTTGTTGATGGCGCTGGTGATCCCTTTGATTATCAAAATAGCCAAGCCTTCCACGGGTGCAAAGCGCCTGATGTGGATATTGACCCTCGGCGGCATTTCAACATTGTTTTGGGGGTTCATGTACAACACGTGGTTCGGCTTTGCGCCGTTGCCTGTCTATTTTGACCCCATCAACAATGCTTTGCCTGTCATGGCGCTTTGTGTGGCCATCGGTGCAGTGCACCTGTTCACGGGTTTGTTCGTAGGCGCTTCTTTGAACTTCAAGCGTGGGAAACCCTTGGACGCGCTGTATGATCAGTTCAGTTGGTTCATGCTGATCGTAGGGCTGGGACTGCTGATCCTGCCCGCAACAGCGCAGATTGGCAAGATTCTCGCCATCGCGGGCGCCGGCATTGTATTGCTTACCGCCGGGCGCAACAAGAGCAAAAACCTATTCAAGCGGCTGATCAGCGGCCTGGGCGCATTATATGGCATCACAAGCTGGGTCAGCGATCTATTAAGCTATATGCGCCTGTTTGGCATGGGCCTTGCCACCGGTGTTATCGGCATGGTCATCAATCAATTGGTCGGCATGGTATTTTCAGCCGGTATCATCGGCAAGGTTCTTGGAGCCGGGCTGTTTGTGGGAGGACACCTGTTCAACGCTGGCATCAACATCCTGGGCGCTTACGTACATTCCAGCCGGCTGCAATACATTGAGTTTTTTGGGAAATTCTATGAGGATGGCGGGAAACCTTTCTTGCCATTGGAGGAAAACACGCGTTACGTCCGCATCAAGGATGCTTAAGAGGCGCATTGATGTGACGAAATACAAATTTACTCTATTCTAAGGAGGATATTACCATGTCAATCGGTCAGATTCTTGCGCTTCTCGGTGCTGCCCTCGCGGTGTTGCTTGCAGGCATGGGCTCCAGCAAAGGTGTTGGCCTGGCGGGCGAAACAAACGCCGGCGTTTCCACTGAAAATCCGGAAGTCAACTCCAAGCTCCTGGTTTTGCAGCTGCTTCCCGCCACACAGGGTATCTACGGCTTCCTGATTGCCGTCATCGTGCTGATCAACACAGGCGTGTTGGGCGGGGTTATGAAGGCCATTTCGATAGAGCAAGGGTTGGCCTATATCGTGGGTTGCCTGCCTATTGCCATCGTTGGATATTATTCTGCCATTAAGCAGGGCAAGGTGGCAGCCGCCGGCATGCTGATGACCGGTCAGCGTCCTGAAATGAGTGGTAAAGGCATCACCATGACCGTTATGGTGGAAACCTACGCCGTGCTTGCGCTGCTTGTTTCCTTCCTGGTGGTCAACTCCATCAAGCTGTAAGGGAGAGGCGCAATGAACGCACAAGCCATCCTGGAAAAGATCGGCGCCGATGGCCATAAGGCTGCCGCCGTTCTGCTCAAGGAAGCGGGGGAGCGGGCGGAAGCCATTCGTACCGAGTCCGAAAAAAAGATCGCCCGGCTGCGGGAAGAGACTGTCTCCAAGGCCCGGACGGAAGCTGAGGCGTTGGAACTTAGGATGCACCGCATGGCGGAACTGGACGAGCGCAAGCTGCTCCTTTCTGCCAAACGCCAGCTGATGGACCAGGCTTTTCAAGCCGCTCTTACCAAACTCCGGCAAATGGAACCTGAGCAGATGGAAGCATTCTTCCTGCCCATGGTGGTATCGATCGCCAAGGGAACGGAATCGCTGCTGGTTGGGGCGCAAAATGATGCCTGGTTTACTCCCGCTTTTGTGGACAAGGCAAACGCGGCGCTTATTGCCGCCTTTAAGCCTGGCCGGATCACCGTAAGTTCCGAGCGCCGTCCGGGCGTTACGGGTGTGATCTTATTGGGAGAAGGCATGGAAATCAACTGCACGCTGGAGGCACTGCTTCAGGCCCGGCGGCTTCAACTGGAGGCCGAGGTGGCTTCCATTCTCTACGCATAAACCTATCGACCGAAAGAAGGAGGGCTGGTCCTTGCCGCAGTTGAGCATACCGTATGCTGTGGGGCGCATTAGCGTGCTTAAAAAGGATGCGCTGGACACAAGCCGGCTTGAAAGGCTGCTTTCCGCTCCCTCTTTGAGGGAGGCGCAGCGGGCGCTTTCGGAGATAGGGTGGGAAAGCGGCGAGGGGCTGGACTATGAGCAACTGTCCCTTCAGCGTGTTCAGAAGGCTTGCAAGCTTGTCCGCGATTTGTCTCCGGAACCTGAGATCACCGATTGTTTCCTGCTTCGATACGATGTTCATAACCTGAAAACGCTTCTAAAGGCACGGTGCCTGGGGGAAAAGCCCGCATACCTGTCGGAATGCGGCACGATGCCCCTTTCCAAGCTTACCCATGATGTGACGGAGCACACATACAAAGATCTTCCGCCCATTCTTGCGCAAACGATGGCGGAGCTGGAGAAACGCCTTGCCGTCCAGACTGATGCCATGGAGATCGATGTGGCACTGGATCATGCATTGTATGACATGATCTTTGAAAAGCTCTCCGGCAAGAATGTACCGGTCGTACGGAAGTTCTTTCAGGCCAAGGTGGATTTGGTCAATGTCCTGATGATTCTGCGCATACGTACCATGGGCAAGGACGAAACGTTTTTAAGGCGTGTCCTTTTGAAGAATGGCACCTATTCAATGGATACATGGCTGAAAGCCGCCGAATCCCCGGAAAAGCTGCCAAAACTTCTTGGTGCCTATGGCAAACACGTCGTCTCCGCAGCCCAGGCCGCCGTTTTGGAAAACAACAAGCTGCCTGCGCTGGAAAAAGCGATGGACGACTATTTGCTGTCCTTGTTTACGCCTTACCGAATCGCGTCTCTTTCCCTGGAACCCATCATCGGCTATCTTCTGGCAGTGGAGCGGGAGGCGGCGGCCGTGCGGCTGATCCTGGCCGGCAAGGCAAACGGTTTCCCGCAGGAAGCCATTCGGGAAAGGATGCGTGAGCTGTATGGCCGGTAAAACCATGGGCGTAGTGGGAGAACGCGATGCAGTGCTGGCCTTCAAGGCCATCGGCATGAAGGTGATTCCCACCAAAACACCGGAAGAAACGACAGCCGCGCTGTTTCACCTGGTAAAGGAAGGCGTCCCTGTGATCTTCATCACCGAATCTGCCGCCCGCCAGGTACCCGAGGCGCTGGAACGGTATAAAACCTCCCCGGATACGGCCATCATCCCCATCCCGGGCAGCCAGGGCGCGGACGGCTTTGGCATAAAGCGGGTGCGGTCAAACGTGGAAAAGGCCATCGGGGCGGATATTCTATTCAACAACGACAGGAAAGAGGAGTAGTGAACATGGCTCTGGGAACCATTGTGAAGGTTGCCGGCCCCTTGATTGTGGCGGAGAACATGGCCGACGC
>JAEZQK010000090.1 GCA_023413135.1 Bacillota bacterium | reverse complement strand
CTCATTGCATAGCCCGCTGCAGCTTTTTTTACTGCAGCGTCCATTTTGCTTTTTTTGTATCCTGATTTACTGAAAATCATCTGTGTTCGCTTATCTCAATGGGCATTTTGACACAGTCTGACGGTTCATTTGGTTTGCATAAAAAAGGGAAATGGCAAATCAGGGGACCATGTAACCGAAGGAACCGTCAGACTGTGTCAAAACCAAAATTCTCGACCCATGTTACACTATATACAGTATAATTATGTTTTCTATCATACGGTATATAGTGTTGTAAAAGGCGACTTTCGGAGTTTTGACACAGCCTGACGTCCCCATGGTTATGTAGACAATAAGTAGGGGCTGCCGCAACAAAGGAAAAGCTGCGGCAGCCCCTACAAAGACCATTGTCAGGTGTTTTCAATGGCTAGTTTGATATACTGTACAATACCATCCATATCAGCATATAGCGTGAGCGAGAGTGTACTCAGTGTATACGAATCAATTACCGTTGCATCTGTAAAACGATAAGCGGCGGCGCTTCCTTCGCAAACCAGTAATCTTTGCGCATCAGTTTGACTTACGGGAAATTCTGTTGCTGGCAGCCCGACTAAACTCATGGCTTCTGCCAACAAAGTTTTCCCTGTTTCTATGCCATAGGAATCCACGCGGCTGGTAAGTAGACCAGTGATCATTGATTTTGCTTCGTCGGTCAATAGGAGTGTGCCACGTGACTGTGGGGTTTCTAATCGATAAAAATAACCGCCGGCGGGATAAGTAGCAGCATTGCCAACAGGAGACCACCAACGAAATGCATGCTCCAACGTCGAGCCCACTGAAGGTACATAATTATCAATCCCGGCTATGTCTCCAAGGTGAGCAGCGGCATTTATCACCTCTTTGTAATCCAGCAAAACTCCATGAACTTTTGGATATTGAGGCGTACCAAACCCGGTATTCATGAAGGACATGGGGATTCCAGATGACGAGGTGTCCAGATAATCCCACAGTTCGCTAAACCGAAAAGACACAGCGCCGGGAGCACCGCTTTTGAAGGAAAGCTGGTCTTTATCATAATAAAATGTGATATGCCCATGCCCAGAGAGAGCGAATTGTTGGTATGGAACAGGCAGCAACTGATTGTTTTCAAAGCAATCGGCAAGGTCTTGTGAAATGCTGCTGCGCAGTGCTTCTTCAATATATGCCTTTGCACCCGCTGAGTCGATGAAAAGCTCCTCAAAAAGCACACGCTCACCCGATGCCAAATTGAATGTCATGGGATAATCTGCTTGCGCTGGCGGATCGGATTGCATTTGGCCTTGTACGTTAATGAGAATGGATATATATCCTCTTCCGTTCATAAAGCCTTCACTTGTAAGCATATCGTAATTCATTGTAAGCGTGCTATCACTGGCCTTGAGGCCACTGAGCAACGCAATATAATCAGCAGTATGCGCGGTTTCCTCGATTTGCTTGTTGATTTTTGCAATAACTTCCCGCAAAGCCGGGTCTCTAGCCTTCAACAGGGGATAGGTCACATATCTGTCCTGGCTAATCCATTTCTCCACTTTATCAGTGCCTATTGGAAACTTTGCCCCAGCCAAAGCAGAGCAAGGCAGAAAACTCAATGTGATACCCAGTATCAGGATTATCACAGTGATTCGTTCTTTCATTTTTATCTCCTTCTGCATCTGTTATGGGGGGCAACATGGTTATACCTTCCAACTCAACCAGACAACGAATTTCATATGGCGTTTCATCCCGGGCCAAAGAATATTGTATCATATGCAGTATGGTGTAGGTTGTAAACCAGAATCAGGTTCTGACGTGGCAGCTTCCTAAGATGCCAGTAACTGATGTTGCCCTATAATCATCAACTCTGCATCTTTTAGCAGCAAGGCGCACAAGCTGCGTGGTTGTGTATGAACGTTGCGTCCGGGCTGGTCTTGGAAAAGCTGTTTTGGTCGTCTAACATTTCACCATAGCCTTCATGCTTGACCTGCCGCGCCAGATACCCGTCCAGCAGTTCGATTTCGCATTGTACTTCATTTTTGCGATGTCCGCGCCCGCTTGCCCACGCTAGACCCAGCCGCTTTACGAACCAGTGGGACGGTTCATTTGGTTTGCATAAAACAAGGGAAACGGCAAATCAGGGGACCATGTAACCGAAGGAACCGTCAGACCGTGTAAAAACTCCGAAAGTCGCTTTTTACAGCACAATATGCTGTATAATAGAAAACATAATTATACCGTATATAGTATAACGTGGGTTGAGAATTTTGGTTTTGACACAGTCTGCCGTCCCCATGGTTATAGAACATAGAAATAGTCGGACGAATATCCATACAGAACCCCATACGTATAGCCCTCGAAATCGCCGTAGCCAGAGAAATCTACAATCGCGCGTACCCCGAAGTGAGATTGGCCGCGATCTCATCATCGGCGTTGATGTCCGCCGGATGGGAGGGGTGCAAAAACCGTGAAAAACCCTGCAAAGATTATTCCAAAATACGAATTTTTTGAGAGCCTTTTCGTCTATAGGGTTAAGGAGGTGAGCAGCGGATGGAGGTTGTCATGGGCCCTGACAGCATCCTGGATCAGGAGATATGCCGCTTGGTGGATCAGTATCAAACTGCGCTGCTTCGCATGTGTTATATGTATCTGCACGATACGGCGCTGGCGGAGGACGCGGTACAAGAAACGTTCCTAAAGGCATACAAAGCGATGGCTACGTATCGCGGGGATTGTAGCGAAAAGACTTGGCTGATGCGCATTGCGATCAACACCTGCCGGGATATGCGGCGTTCCACTTGGTTTCGCTATGTAGATCGGCGCATAACGCCAGAACTAATTCATGAACCGTCTGTACAGGTTGAAGAAGCTGATGAAGAACTAACGCTAGCTATCATGAAGTTGCCAAGAAAGCTCAAGGAAGTTATCATGCTCTACTACTATCAGGGCATGAAGACATCAGAGATTGCCGACTCCCTGGAAGTGTCAACATCATCTGTATCAGGTCGGTTGAACCGTGCAAAGAAAAAATTGCGCACAGCGCTGGAAAGGGGTTGCTTCAATGGATGAACACAAGCAGGGTGAAATGGTTCGTCACGCTGTTGACATGAGCCTTTCCGGTTTGCAGGGCGATCCCTGGCTGGCTCAACGCATATTGGCGAACGTGAAAGGAGAAGTAAAAGTGAAAAAGAAGCTATCGGTTGGCTTTGTATTGGTGATCATATTGGTTCTGGCAGCGGTAACGGCGCTGGCAGCCACATTGCTTTGGAAACAACAGTACGTTCCGATGAAGGAAATTGAGCAAACAGAAGGCTACTACGAAAACTGGCCGATCAGCCAGAAGCAGGTATTGATTCGTGCGCTGATCAATTCTGGCAACATTGAGGAAAGCAGCAAAACCGCCAAGCTGTTTGATGATTCAACAGACGAAGCAACAAAACACGCCATTACCGATCAACTTGTACTGACGCTGACAGGTCATACCGATGTCGAAGAGATCACCGTTGATATCATTACCTACGCGATCATGGGCTTTGAGGATACCTGGACGCCGGAGCAGCGTGTATGGTGGCAGCAGGTCACCGAACAGTTCTATGGGGACCTCGGCAACCCTGATACGCTGGTAACGCCCAGCGGGGATGTGATCTCCGAAGCAGAAGCCATCGCCATTGCAAAAGAAGCGATCCTGGCGGCTTGGGATTATCCGCTGGATGCGCTTGACAAAGCGCTACCCGTGGCGGATTTGTACGTAACAGAACAACGCCCCGACTATCGGAGATGGAATGTTCAGTTCAAACTGTTTAGGGAAGGAAGCGATAACTATGTTGAACGTATTCATGTTGCCGTCGTGGATGAGCATGGACAGATCATAGACGATCCTGATATGGGGATCAAACGTCCGGACGGCAGCGTCGAAAACCTGCCTGGCCGCCCAACCACGCCGCTTTTTCAAACCATTGATGCGTTTGCCCTTAGAGCGGACGAAATGCCCTTCAGGGTATGGCCGCTGGAGCTAAAAGCCGAATATTCGGAAGTTGTTGCCCCGCAGGTGCGTGCCATTGTTGAAAGCGGGGATTTGACGCCGCTGATCAATGGCAATGGCCCCGACATTTCCGTCATTGCGAGCTCAACCTTTACCTATGGCATACCTGGAGAGCAAGATATGAAGCAAGACGATGCCCAAACTCTTGCCATACAGACGATCCTGGAAACCTATGATCTTGATAGCAAAATCGTTGCGCTGTATGATGATATTTCCATCTACTTCGACATAACAAATCCAGATGTTCCTTTATGGAAATTCCTTTTCATCGCCAGGAATTGCGAAAAATTTCCAGGTGGATATGATAGTGAACAGGCTCGGTTACAGTATAAGGTGGAAATCAATTCACGAACAGGAGAGGTCACAAAAGCAGAAGAGTTTAAGTTCCAATTCATAAATTACGATCTTGAATATGATTTGAAGCTGTATTAGGGGTCAGATCTACAGTGTAATTCGTAACGGGAGTTCCTCTCTGCAAGAAGGGGCTGTCTCAAAGCGAGTGAAATCGCGGAGACAGCCCCATCTCTATGCCCAGGGGAACAGAAAACAAAGCAAGACAAGCGTATATGAGGTGTATGCTTATTGCCTGATGGACAACCATGTGCACCTGCTGATGCGAACGGACGAGAAAGGCGAACGCATGGAAACCATTTCTTGCTTCGCACACGAAGGGAAAGTGCGGCAGAAGTTGCGTTACTCTTTATGGGATGCGATATGAAACGAGTGAAAGAAATTCTGGGATTTGAGGAAATGATGAAGAGGTTGGATGCCCTCATTGCATAGGCCGCCACAGCTTTTTTTACTGCAGCGTCCATTTTTCTTTTTTTGTATCCTGATTTACAGAAAATCATCTGCATTTGCTTATCTCAATGGGCATTTTGACACAGTCTGCCGTCCCCGTGGTCATGCGCCTCTTTCCGCGCAGGGGATTACCTGTCCGGCAGATTTGGCACGTTGAGTTTGCGGTACAAGCCGGGGGATATGCCGATATACCGCTTAAAGAAGGCCGACAGATAATAGGCATCGCAAAAATGGTATTCCGCTGCCAATTCGGATAGCGTCTTGCTGGTGAAAAGCAGTTCCTGGCGCAGCGTGTTCACCAACAGCCGTGCGATGTATTGTTTCATCGTACACCCGAACGCCTCATGGAATTCCCGCGACAGCGTGGAGGGATTCCAGCCGTGGCGCTCGGCGACCTCGGACAGTCTCAAATTGCCGATCTGGTTATGGGCGATGTCGTACAGGATTTCCTTAAAGCGCATCAGATCCTTCACCGGCTTTGGGTTGGCCTGGTCCGCAAAAGGCGACAGCGCCGATAACAGCAACCCCTGAAACAGAAGCTGCTCGCGCAGCGTTGCGCGTTGGCTGCACGCGCACAAGGCCCGTGTGTCCTCTACGGGGAAGGGAAGTTCCACGACGCTTCCGTTGTTGCCGGCAAACACATCTTCGCCGGGTGCCAGTTCCAGATAGAATTCCACATAGAGTTTGTGAATGCGGCTCTCGCACCAGCAGCTATACAGCGTATTGGCCGGGATCAGGTAGGCATGGCCTGCGCGAAGCCGGGTGATGACATCCTCGATGCGCACATAACCGTCCCCATCCAGCACAAAATACACCGTATTGTACGGGTACAAGTTGATGAGAAAATTCCATTGGGCATCGTTTTCATACTCAACCGCCTTCATGACGCGCAGGGAGAATTGATCGTGCGTCAAAAAATCACATCCTCACGCATGATTATAACATTGCGCCATCGGGAAAAACAAGCTATTCTTTTTTCTACAAAGATTAAGCATTTTGCCCAATATCTATCCTCGCAAGGATGGCTGCGGAGGGAAATGATGCTAAAAACTGTGGATGACCGGCGCGCCGCGCGCCGCATTTTGCGCAAGCGCTTTCGCTGGAGTTTACCGTATTATGCGCTGCTTCTGTTGCCGCTTGCCTACCTGTTTGTGTTTAAGTACATGCCCATGTGGGGTCTTCAGCTCGCCTTTCGCGATTTTCGAAGCCGCACGTCCATGCTCGACTTGAATTGGGTGGGCTTTGAATACTTCGTACAGTTTTTTGAGAGCCCCTCATTTGGGAAAATTCTGATCAATACGCTGGTGCTGTCGCTATACTCGCTGCTGGCCAGCTTCCCTATTCCCATCATTTTGGCCATCGCCCTGAACGAATGCCGCTCCAAGAGGTTTGGCAAGGCGGTGCAGATGGTCACGTTCATGCCGTACTTCATCTCCACTGTGGTGCTGGTGTCCATGCTGATCCAATTCACGGACATCCAGATCGGCATCGTGAACATCTGGCTGAAGCAGTTGGGCGTCAAGCCAACCGGGTTTATGGGCGTGCCCAACTATTTTCGCCATATGTACGTGTGGACGGGCGTATGGCAAACCATGGGCTACAATGCGGTGGTTTACTTGGCGGCGCTTTCCGGTGTCAGCCCGGAACTGAACGACGCCGCGCGGGTGGATGGCGCCAATAAGTGGCGGCGCATACTGCACGTGGATCTCCCGTGCATCGCGCCTACGATTATCATCCTGCTGATCCTGAACGTGGGCAGCTTGGTGAACGTCGGCTTTGAAAAAATATACCTCATGCAAAACAGCCGGAACCTCAAGTTTTCCGAGGTGATTTCCACATACGTCTATAAAATGGGCATCGCTTCCACGAATTACTCCTTCTCTACGGCCGTCGGCTTTTTCAACTCGGTCGTTGGCTTTGCCCTGATCCTTTTCGCGAATACCATTTCCCGAAAGGTCAGCGAGACCTCCCTGTGGTAGGAAGGGCCGACGAACCGAAACCCATAAAGCGGCGGACGTGTCAGGCCAAAGGAGGCTGTTTCCAGATGGTACGGATGCGGATACCCGGAGTGCGCAGAAGATTGCGGCAATCATGGGATGATAATCTTTTCGATGCGCTGGTTTTTGTGTTGCTGCTATTGGCGTTCGCGCTGGTGGCCTATCCGCTGATCTATATCGTGTCGGCGTCGTTTTCGTCGGGCTCGGCGGTGATGTCAGGGCGCGTCCGATTCTTGCCGGTGGAGCCCAGCCTGCTGGCATACACGTCGGCTTTCAAAAATCCGAACATCATGCTTGGCTATCGCAATTCGTTGTTTTATACGGTCGTGGGCACGGTAGTCAACCTGGTGATGGCCATGTTGGCGGCCTTCCCGCTGTCCCGAAAAAAGCTGCTGGGGCGTTCCTTCATCAACCTGATCTTCATCTTTACGATGTTCTTTTCGGGAGGGTTGGTGCCCACCTATCTGCTGGTGAGCAATTTGGGCATCCGCAACACCGTGTGGGCCATGATCCTGCCCGGCGCTATGTCGGTGTGGTACGTGATTTTGATCCGCACGTATATCCACGGCTCGATTCCCGAAGAGCTGTTTGAATCCGCCGAGCTGGATGGTTGCGGCGCGTTCCGGCTGTTGGTGCGCATGGTGGTGCCGCTCAGCGGGCCCATCCTCGCGGTGGTGGCGCTGTATTGCGCGGTGGCCATCTGGTCCAGCTACTTTGATGCGTTCATCTATCTACAGGACGCCAAGCTCTATCCGTTGCAGGTCGTTCTTCGCTCCATCCTTATCATGAACAACGTCACCCCGGACATGCTGGTGGACGCCCAAGAATTGGCCATGCGTCAGTCGCTGAAGAATCTGCTGAAATACTCCATCATCGTCATTGCCTCCGCGCCTCTGCTACTCATGTATCCCTTTGTGCAGAAGCATTTTGTAAAGGGGATCATGATCGGGTCGGTCAAGGGTTGACGGGCGCATCTTTGCGGTACAGTTTCCACGCCGCAGGGTTGTTTGCGTTGCCCGCAAGGGGCGCAATCGTGGGTTGAGGAGCATAGCTCCTGGGATAAAACTCTAAACTTATTGGTGAAGGAGGAATTACGGTATGCACAAAACCCTGTCTCTGATCTTGGCACTCGTGCTGGCCCTGGCGATGTTCCTGCCGGCGGCGGCGGAAGGCGAACAGCCCACCCTGAAAATCATGGTGGTGGCGCACCCGGCGATTGCCGACTGGAACACCAACGCGATGACCCTGTGGATGGAAGAAAAGACCGGCATCAAGGTAGAGTTTCAGACCATTCCCCTGGAAGGAAGGGCCGAGGCCTTCCAATTGGCACTGGCCGCGAACGATTACCCGGACGCATTCATGTTGCCCTATGGCAATACGATGACCGCCGAGCTGCTCAACCGCTACGGCGTGAACGAGAAGCGCCTGGCGCCCCTGAACGACCTGATCGCGGAGCACATGCCCAATCTTAAGAAGGCGTTTGCGGAGAACCCCGGCTACGAGAACATGATGCGGCTGCTGGATGGAAACATCTACTCGCTGCCGGTTATCAACCAGTGCTACCACTGCACACTGGCCTCCAAGATGTGGATCAATCAGGACTGGCTGGACAAGCTGGGCCTGCCGATGCCCACCACCACCGAGGAATTCTACAACACGCTGGTGGCGTTCCGCGACAAAGATCCCAACGGCAACGGGATTCAGGATGAGATTCCACTGGCCGGCGTTTACATGAACGGCTGGTATCAAACGCCGGATTACTTCCTGATGAACAGCTTCAACTACTACGATTGCTTCCTGCAGAGCGACTATGGCGATATGTACCCCATGGGCCTGTACCTGGACGGCGATACCGTGAAGGCGCCCTTTGCCGATGAAGGGTTCCTGGAGGGCCTCAAGTACATGCGCAAGCTGGTGGAGGATGGATTGCTGTATGAAGGTTCCTTCACGATGGACGACCAGGCGATGATGAATCTGGTGGGCAATCCAGGCGCCGAGATCGTGGGCTGCGCGCCGGGTGGCTATGCCATGTTCGCGGAAATGGGCAGTGAGCGCTATCGCCACTTCAAGGCGATGATGCCGCTTAAGGGCCCCACCGGCCTTCAACAGATCGTGGTGAATCCCTATGATTTGGGGCTGGCGGGCGCGTGCATCTCCGCCGATTCGCCCAACAAGGAACTGGCGGCCCAGTGGTTTGACGTGCTCTATTCCTTCGAAGGCACCACCAACGGTTATTACGGCCCCGAAGGCGTGGCGTGGCGCCTGCCCGAGGAAGGCGAAATGGGCATCAACGGCGAGCCCGCGCTGTATACGCAACTCAAAGCCTGGCAGGAAGTGGAACCCCAAAGCGACCATTGGGTGCAGGCTTGCCTCAGCTACCGCAACAGCGATTGGCGCTTGGGCATGACCTTCGACCAGGGCACCGACCTGTACACCGGCGACGGCCTGGAAATGCTGCTGTATCAGGTATCTAAGGAGATGGCGAAATACGCCGATCCCGCCAAGCAGATGCCGCCGGTGAAGTTTACAACCGAGGATTCCGACGCCATGTCCGTAGCCAAAGTCGAGGTGGGCAACCTGATCAAGGAATACGTCCCGGGCTTCATGTCCGGCGCGTTCTCCATCGAGGACGAGTATGACGATTTCCTCGCGAATCTGGAAGCCGCCGGCATGCCGATGCTGCTGGAAAAACACCAGGCGGCATACGATGCGCAATTCAAACAATAGTCGCAAGAATAGCTTTGTAAGGGACAGCGGGCGGTTCTCGTCCGCTGTCCCTTACACTTGAAAAATAGCGGAGGATGAACATATGGACTGGGAAGTTTATCAAAAGCGTATCGCGTGGTATCAGCAGGCAAGATTCGGCATGTTCATTCACTGGGGTTTGTATGCGATCCCGGCGCGCGGCGAATGGGTGATGAGCACCGAGCAGATTTCCAAGGAAGCATATCGGACGTATTTCGAGCAATTCAACCCTACCGACTATGACCCGCGTACGTGGGCGGCTTTGTGCAAAAAGGCTGGTATGAAGTACGCCGTGATGACCGCCAAGCACCACGACGGCTTTTGCCTGTTTGACAGCAAGCTGACCGATTATAAAGCCACGAACACCAAGGCGGGCCGCGACCTGATCCGGGAATATGTGAACGCGTTTCGTGCAGAGGGTATCAAGGTGGGGTTGTATTACTCCCTGATCGACTGGCATCACCCGGATTTCCCGCACTATGGCGATCGCCAGCATCCCATGCGTGCGAATCCGGCCGAAAAAGAAAAAGAGGCCGCCCGCAACTTTGATAACTATCTTACCTACATGCACGGCCAGGTGCGGGAGCTCTGCGAGAATTACGGCCAGATCGATCTGTTCTGGTTCGATTTCAGCTATGACCGCCTGACGGGCGAAGCCTGGAAGGCCACGGAACTTACGAACATGATCCGCTCCTACTGGCCGGACGTATTGATCGACAACCGGTTGGAGGTGTCCGGCCAGGGGTTTGGCTCGCTGCTTACGGGCAACCCCACCGTGTACTCGGGCGATTTCGTATCCCCCGAACAGATCGTGCCGCCCGAGGGCATCGTGGATGTCAACGGCAAGCCGGTGTGCTGGGAAGCCTGCATCACCCTCAATAACAATTGGGGCTATGCGGCGTTTGATCATGAATACAAAAGCGCCCAGACCGTCATCCGGAAGCTGGTTGAATGCGTCAGCAAGGGGGGTAATCTTCTGCTGAACGTGGGGCCTGATGCCCGCGGCATCATCCCGGAGGAATCGGTGCGGATTTTGACCGAGGTAGGAGGATGGATGGCGCGCAATGACGAATCCATCTACGGTTGCGGCAGCTCGTCCATTCCCAAGCCCTCCTGGGGCTATACCACGGAAGATGCCCAAAACATCTATCTGCACGTAATGGAGCAGACCGTCGGCCCGGTGCCGCTGAAGGGACATACCCAGGAAGAGTTTGCGCTTGTGCAGCTGCTAAGTTCCGGCGCCGAGCTCGTGCTTCAACCCAGCTGGACCACAGACAATTATCCCGACTATCTGTTCTTTCCCTTGGGCCCCGTGACCCACTGCACGTATCAGCTACCCGATCCGCGCGATACGGTCATCCGTCTGGTCAAGAAATAGAAATGTTTTTGATGGAGAGGTTTGTATGAAGTTAGGCATGAGCACCTATTGCTTGGATGGCGTGATCAAGCGCGGCGAGAAAACCCTTTCGGATGTGATCCACTGGGCGGCGGCACAGGGCGCAACGTGCGTGGAATTGGTGCCGTTCGCGTATTCATTCCTGCTTAAGGACGGTCGCCTGGACGAAAAAAAGATCGAATCCGCAAAGGAAGCGGCGGCTTCCGCAGGGGTGACGCTCTGCAATTACTCAGTGCTGGCGAATTTCTGCCTGCCTGCCGGGGAGGCGTTCGAGGCGGAAGTGGCGCGCGTAAAGCGGCATGTGGACGTGGCTGCCGCGCTGGGCATCCCGACGATGCGTCACGATGTATCGGCGTTCCGGCGGGAACGGGGCCAGAACAGCTCGGCGGATTACGAGGAGCAACTGCCTCGCATCACAGAGGCCGCGCTGCGCGTGACCGAATACGCGGCGGGGGTGGGCGTGCGCACGCTGGTGGAGAACCACGGTTTCTTCGTCAATGGCTGCGACAGGATCGAGCGAATGCTGCACGCGGTATCCCACGACAATTTCGGCCTGCTGCTGGATACCGGAAACATCATCTGCGTGGATGAGGATCCGGCAGTGGCAACGAAGCGGCTGGCCGGGTTGGCCGTCAACATACACCTGAAGGATTTTTACGTTCGCAAGCGCGACCCCGGCGATACCACCGAGTTCGATTGCGCCGGCAACTGGTTCCGCTCCATGGGTGGGCGATTTTTGCGCGGGGCCATCCTGGCGCAGGGCGATCTGGACATGTGGGAGATCCTCACGATCATCAAGCACAGCGGTTTCGACGGTCCAATCGCGCTGGAATTCGAGGGCATGGAAGAGGCGGTCTACGCGACCCGGGTTTCGCTCATGAACGCGCGTCGCATTTGGGAGGAGGTGTAATACCAATCCCCATCAAACAACCGCAAAGAAAGAAGGATGCCTATGCGCTTGCGTGCCGCTTGCCTATGTCTTTCGATGATCGCGGTATTGTGCTGTCCGTTTTTCGCATCAGCCGCCGAATCCGCGGTACTTCCAGAGGAAATACAGATGTATTTCTTCCACGAAACAGCCTGCGGCAGTTGCGATGGCGCCAGCGAATTTACGGAAATCGCGGACCAGGTGCTTGCGGATGTGCGCCACTTGTACCCGTACGTAATCCATCGGGTGAACGTGTTCCAAACCGATGGCAGGCGGGTGTTTGAAAAGCTCACCGATCAGGTCGGCCTGTCCCGTGAAAACCTGCAATTCCCTCTGCTAATCGTGAACAGCCGTATCTATCAGGGGCTGGAAGCGATCCGCGAAAACCTGCGCGAGGCGTACCTGACCGCAGGCGAGGACATCTTTGTAAACCAATACGTGTATTGGCCGTCCCGAGACCTAAACAAACCGCTTTTTGAGCGCTATGCCGCAAATGCCGCCCATGCGACCTTCGTATACTTCTACCGCCTGACCTGCGAAGAATGTGCACAGCTCGCAACCTTCATGGCAGCACTGCCCGAAACCATCGAAATAGAAGGTCAGGACGTCTCTTTGGACGCGATTCGTATTAATACGCGCTCCGGCAACAACGGCAAACGAATTACGGCGTTTTTTGAGCACTACGCCGTTCCGCAAGAGGACCAGATGGTGCCCATCGTATTCTTTCGGGATCAGTATCTGGCGGGTGCCGAAGCGATTGAAGCGGAATTGCTGACTGCGTTGGCGGCGGGCGAGGGACAGGGGTTTGTGTTTCCGGAAGAATAGTCATGTCGGTGTTTACGTTAACAGCCCACGCATGGGCGCCGGAGTTCTTTTACGAAAGCTATGTCGACATGCCGGAGGACGTCCGGGCAGCTCTGCCGCAGGACATGGTGTTTGCCAGCGGGTTCAAGAGCGGCCTGGTCTACGCTGTCATGCAAGCGTCTGATCTCTCGAGGGTCGTTTATGCTTTTTAAGAAGACGAATCCGGCCGACACCGCCTGCTGTTGGCAACACAGCCCATTCTTCCGGTGAACGGGGCGCCCGTATCCGTCGGCGGCGGAACGGACGTCCTGTACCTGATGACAGAGGATCTGCCGGGCGGAATCTGGTGCGCCGCTTTCAAATACACAGACCTTTCGGGAAGGCGATGGCAGCTTTGTGCAGTTTCCGGCGCGGATGATTACGCAGTATCGGAATGGGGGATCAGTGAAGCCGGCGGTGACGGCAGGACCATGCTCGGAATGGTAATGTTCGATCATTATCTGTATGATGAGTTCTATGAGACATACGGGGCTTTTGATCTTAAAGAAGTACCCGCATCGTTTGAAGAAGCCTGCCGGCAAATCAATACTGACAGCACGGTGATGGTAAAAAGCAGCGCGAAGAACGACCGCCTGAACATCCGCGCGAAACCATCCAAGGACGCTGTGTCGCTGGGCAAGCTTTACAGCGGCGCGCCGTTGCCTATCGCCCCGGGTGACCCCAGGAGCACAGACAAATGGACGCATGTATGGTTCGGGTATGCCGACGGTTACGCAATGAACGAGTTTCTCGCCTTCGGCCAGGACATGCTCCAAGTGCCAATCTATTTTCCAAGCCGATTGGGTAAAAGACTGACCGAAGAAGCAACGAAGTCGGGCGCGCCGCTATACGCGTGGCCGGATACCGGTTCAACGGTCATGCGCACGTTCACGAATGATACAGAATACTGGATCATTGGGGATTGCGGGGATGATTGGTACATCGTCACATCATCACTGTATAGCGGCCTAACCGGCTATATGGAGAAGAAGTGGTTCTGGGATGGCAATGGATGAACTTCACATGGTCAGCAGCTCATCGATCAAGAATGAATTAGGGCATATATATGCAAACTGGCCAGTATGGTAGAGTACATCGTTCACATCGATGGGGTCACTGGTTCGAGTCCAGTACAGACCCAGACAGTCTGACCAAACTAGAGTAGATTTCATCAAACGATTGAATCTACTCTTTTGTTTTTTGGCTGTGACTTTCTATAACAACGCAAAATGGGCACTCTCGATGATTGATTTCATTTGACATAAGCAAAAGGGGTGTCCGGCGGGGTCAAGCATAACTCTCCAATTGTCAGCAAATTGTTCATCTGCGATTGTTGCTCCACAATGGACTGCATACTGAACTGCTTTTTCTAAATCATTTACTGCGAAGTCTATATGCGCCATTTGCTGTTGAGCTTCAGGCTCTTCCGGCCACACGGGTGGTTTATACTCAGGATTTCGTTGAAACAATATGGAAGGATATGCTCCCTGGTTCGTTCCCGGAGCGTATACACACGCCCATTCTTCATCGATAAGCACTACTTCCCACTTGAGCAACGCTGCATAGAATTTTGATAATTCATGCGGATCTTTGCAATCCACCGTAAATGAGTACATTTTGATTTTCAGTTCATCATCCATAACGCTAATACCTCCTAATATAGATTTCGTTCATTGTAGATTTATTGACATATAATTTTCAAAATTATACCATAAGTGAATATAAACAACAAGGTGGTTATATAAACCATAAAAATGAACAGATAGCAAAAGGCCCTGTAACGCTTGTGTTACAAGGCTTTCTTGATGGTCGGGTGACAGGATTTGATCCTGCGGCCTTAGGAACCCCATCGGTATAAAACATACCTAAACATCCGTAATTGTCCTCGTGAAATAAGGCAGTGTCCTACTCTGACCAGACAAGGGTGAAAGAAAAAGCTGCATTTGCAAAGGACATACGTGTCAAGTGGCGGGATAGCAAGAACAGCCATTCATACATCAATCTTATTGTTAAGAATGAGGTGCCAATCCAGGCGATTCCTCCAATTGAACTTATTTCTTGCCGGATGTATCCCCGGTTTTCTTTTTGACCTGACGCGACTTGTGCTTTGCGTTATCTAAAGTGGACGGTAGAATTTTTTCATTCGGTTCCTTTTTCACGTTAACACTCCTTTTTAAATTTCATTTCATCTTATATTGCAGCAAACCCCACCACAAATATTCATAAAAGGGGCAACTGGGTAAGAAGCGTTAAATCACTTCGGAATTTTTATGGTTCAGCGGGGGTATGCACAATTACACACCGGCAGGTCACCAGGCTTATAAGCGTGTCAGATCAAATATTTAGAAGTTCGCATCTGCTTGATAAATTGGAATTTGTCTGCTTCGCACGATGCTTATTTTGTAATCCAAGGAATTGGATTGCCTTGCTCCAATATTCCGGGTCCGAAAGGTGTTGTTTCTCCTGTTTCCGGATTGGTAGGTTGGTCAACTTGAAACAAAAAACCGCTCTTTCCGTATCTTCCGAGGTTGCTTTGGTCGTAGCGTTCGCTATCCATGTAAATGTTGACGGCTCGGAGTGCAATCGCCACTTCTTGGCTTCCCTCGAAAAGCTCATGCTCCCATAAAAATTCACATTCGATATTCAAAAAACACTCTTTGATTCGCGGCGCATTGACCTTTGAGGCTTTCTCTGCTGTTAAGCCGGAGGCGGTGATTTCATCTGTTTCAAAATGATTATTACCAATCGTTTTAACACAGCGGTCATAAATGTCGTTTGAGGGGAAATTTAACACGCATACCCTCGTTTCTTTCAGTGATTGATACATATGCCCGTTTTTATCGACTTTTCCCATGATACAGATAAACTTGTCAGCTCCGCTTCCCGCAAAGGTAGACCAAGATTGCAGACAGGCGTTTTCTTTACCGTTAGATTTCCAACCTGTGACGACGAATACCAGCGACGGCATAGCTGTCACGAAATCATACCATGACATATTGCCGTAGGCTTTCAGGTATTGCTCCGTAAATTTCTCCGGTCTTTCAAAAATAGAAATTTCCTTTTTCATAATGAATACCTCCCTTTTATTTCAATCATAACATAACAAATACGACAACAGTGTGTCATGTTTGATAATATAAATGACCCGCAGTTTGAAACTGTCCGAAAGATTCCTGTTTATCGTACCACTCAATTCAAATGGTCTTGGCCTATTTCACTCATCCAGGCTTCGCACCGCTGCGTACCCCGCAGTCCGCATCGCACGCTGACCCTCATCGGAAAGTAACCAATTTACCAGTTGCCTGGCCGGATGATCCTTGGGCAAGCCCTTTTTCAGGACTGCGTAATAGGTTACGCTCAACGGATAGGAACCATCGAAAACCGTCTGATACGTAGGCACGATGCCATCCACCGCAAGCATCCTCAACCTCGGCGCTTCTCCATCGCCCCAGCGCTCTGCCCATTGGATGGTACCCAAGCCCTCCTTCCCCAGATAATCCAGCCAAGACAGTTGTTCCCAATCGCCATCTGTCAACCTCCGGCCTTCACCATCACGCAAGACAAACTGATTGAATATGTTCCCCGCCATTATTCCCATATAGGGAGTTAAGGCGACCATGGGCAGAATCTTCCCGCCAACCTCCTCCCAGGAGGCAACATCCCCAACGGCATTTTCATCGAATTTGATCTCATCTAGCAAATCATCTTTCTACAGCCGGCTTAACCGGTCATCCCATATTCTTTTGTTGGATTTCTTTTAAAAACACTTGTCCATATCGTGCGGCCTTGATCTCTCCTACGCCGGTTACTTGCAGAAATTCCGCTATGTTTCGGGGCTGCTTGACGGCCATATCCGCAAGGGCGGCATTGGAAAAGATAATGTAGGCCGGTACATTTTCCGCTTGCGCCAGTTTGGTGCGCAATGCTTTTAGCGCGGCAAGCAGGCCTTCGTCCGCCTGCGCCGGCAGAGCTTTGTATTCTTTTCGGGAAGAAGCAGCCTTTTCGAAAATACTTTGCTTTCGACAGGTGTACAGCACCCTTTCCCCGTGGAAAAGCACCTGCCTTGCCCGCTCGGTCGTGCGCAGCACCGGGTATTCATCATTTGTCAGGATCAGATAGCCCTCGCGTATGAGACAGTCGATGTAGTCCCTGATTTTGGTGCGGTCAATATCGTGCAGGATGCCATAGGTCGGCAATCTGTCAAGGTCCAACTGAATTATCCGCTGCTCTTTGCTGCCGTGCAGCATACGGACAATCAGTGTCAGGCCAAGACCGGATGTGTACTTTCTCTCTACGCGGGTAACAGAGGAGAGTATTTTTTGTGCCTCAACAGTAATGTCCTTAAGCACCACTTCTCCGGTACAATTCCCACAATTGCCGCAATTGGCCGCGGCGTTCTCGCCAAAGTAATTCAGGAGATAGGCGCGCAGACAGCCGGTGGTTTTGCAATAGGCGGCCATCTGATCCAATCGCTGCAGATCCCTTTTTCGAACAAGCTCCCGCTCATCCTGGGAAAGCGCCTCATTTTCCTCGGCGTTGTTGATGAGAAACTTTGCCGTTTGTATATCGCCGGCAGAAAAGAGCAGCACACAATGGGCCTTTTCCCCGTCACGTCCGGCGCGGCCTGCCTCCTGATAGTAGCTTTCGATATTTTTCGGCATATTGTAATGCACCACAAAGCTAACGTTGGATTTGTCAATCCCCATGCCAAAGGCATTTGTGGCAACCATGATCCTTGATCTGTCGTAGACGAAGTCCTCTTGGTTTTGCCTCCGCTCCGCATCATAAAGCCCGGCATGATATCGCGTGGCAGCAATGCCGTTTCGCCGCAGGTTGCCGCAAACTGATTCCACTGTTTTTCGGGTGGCACAGTAAACAATGCCGCTTTGATCCGGCCGTTCAGCGAGAAAGGCTTGCAAACAGGCTTCCTTGCTGTTGGGACGTATCACCTCAAAAGAAAGATTGGGCCGGTCAAAGCCGGTGGTGACACGCAGAGGATTTCGCAGCAAAAGGAGTCTTTCAATATCGTCTTTTACCTCCGCGGTGGCGGTGGCGGTGAAAGCGCCAACCACCGGACGCCTGGAAAGAGAAATCGCAAACTCCGCGATCTTCAAATAGCTGGGGCGAAAATCCTGCCCCCACTGTGAAACACAATGGGCCTCGTCTACTGCCAGAAGCGATATTTCCGTTTCCCCGGCAAACCGAAAAAGGTCCGCGGTAGTCAGCCGCTCCGGCGCCACATAGATGATTTTGTAGGCACCGTTTTTGGCACGGCGGAACACCTCACGGTATTGCTCTGATGTGAGGGAGGAATTAATATAGGCAGAAGATATTCCGGCCTGCGACAACGCGGTTACCTGATCCTTCATCAGGGAAATCAGGGGCGAAATAACCAGCGTAAGCCCCGGCAGCAGCAGCGCCGGCAGTTGATAGCAAATAGACTTGCCTGCCCCGGTGGGCATGACTCCCAGCACATCCCGGCCAGACAGCAGCGCGTCAATCACCGCCTCTTGCCCCGGCCGAAAATTGCTGTGGCCAAAATACTGCTTGAGCGGTGTGAATTTATCTATGGTGAACACCAGCCTTATCTGAAAAAGTACTTGGCTTGCCTTTTATAGTTTAACGACCAAAATTCGAAAAAGAATTCCACTTTTGATACCTTCATACAAATTATACCGCATGGTTACTTAAAAATCCACATGTTCCAAAACTAGGGCCGCTACGCATGCACTTCTTTATGCAATATTTTTATAAAACACAAAAGGAAATAACGTTATGCACAGTGTGTACATTTGGGCGTACTGCTTGATGCGAAGCGTTTGCGGCAACATCGTTGTGTTTGCTTTTTACCACAATTTTTACTACCAGTTGTATCAAAACGGACAATAAAATGCCGTTATAAAGTTGTAATCAAACAGGCGGATAGGACTGGTATTTTCTGCCCTCCCCCTTGTTTTTTGAGCTGTTTTTTGTATGATAAGAAACAGTACACATGGCAATCATTGATTGTCAAGAAAGGCAATATTGATGAGATACCGTTTAATAATAATCGTTTGCTTTTCCCTTTGTGTCGTTATTTCGCTGGCTAATCCCATGACGGCACTGGCTGAAACCGGCCCGGCCGTTGCAACCGAGCCGGTCCTTAAGCTGAAGGTCAGTACGGCCAAGCAGAGCTATAGCGCGGGCGAAACAGTGAAAATGACCGCCGTGATCACTGGTACAGACTATAAAAACACCAGATTCTTTGTCCAAAAAATTGGTGGATCCGGCGCCGGCATTGTATACGAAGGCACAGCGAAAACGGGAAAAACAATAAACGACAGCTGGAATACTTTAGATGCGACCCCCGGCACGTATGAGGTGGTTGCCATCGTTTACGGGGAAGGCGGCGCCGAGCTTCAAATCGCCGGCAGCTCGTTCAAGGTGACCGTACCGGTAACGGGCCTGAAACTGAACAATACCGAACTATCGCTTGAAATAGGCGACACATTCCAACTGACGGCGGAGGTCTCACCCAAAGAGGCCAACCAGGCTGTCAGCTATCAAACCAGCGATTCTTCGGTGGCATCCGTAGACCCAAATGGCTTGATCACAGCAAAGAAAGCCGGCACAGCGACCATCACTGCAGCTGCAGAGGATGGGGGCAAGAAAGTCACGTGCACCGTAACGGTCTCGCAGTATACGTATAATGTCAACAAGCTCGTAAATGTCGCAGTCAAGTACCTGGGCACTATCGAAGACCCACCGGACAGCAACCTGGTCACCTTCAACGACTGGTACTTTGGGAAAACAGGCATGGCGGTACCATGGTGCGGCGTATTTGTCACAAAAGTCATTTACGACGCCGGGATGATGGGGACGACATGGGGCAGCCTGAACACCGCCCGGAAATCCGTTGCCGAGGGAGTGCGCAACTACCAGACGCTCGCAAAGAGGCAAAACCGTTGGATCACAAGCGGGTACAAGCGCGGCGACATCGTTTTGTTCGACTGGCAAGGCAACGGGGGGTACGACCACATCGGGATCATCGAAAGCGTTAGCTCGGGCGGCAATACGATCACCACGATCGAGGGCAACACATCCGACCCCGAGGGCATACAAATAGGCGACGTCGGCGTGTACCGCAAGACGAGGGCCGTAGACGGGCAAGTGCTCGGCGCGTACCGCCCGCCGTATGAGAAGTAGAAGGGGCAACCTTCAGCCGCCTTTGCAATATGTGGCAATGGCCATATGATCGGTTTGTAAAAAGCCCGTTCCCCCTTTATATACAAGGGGTTTCGGGCTTTTTGTTTTGTCTTAAGGGACATTAGTTGATATAAATACACGGTTAGCCGGTATCCGTGTAATAGTACAGTAGTGCTAGAAGGGGTGTGCACGATTACTGGGCACACAAGGAACTGTCCCCTGTGTTAGTCCAGGTACTGGAGGACGCACAAGCCGCTGGTGAACCGGTGGCCGACATTGCGGCGGCAGTGGCGGACGGCGAGGCCATCAAGGCCGAGATCATCACGGTCGAAGGCGAAGGGCGGCTGGTTGTAATCACGGTAGAGCCGGAGGCCATGGAAGCTATGCCGGAGCCTGTGGAAGCCACGACGGAGGCTGAGGTGCAGCCCGAGGATAGCGAACCGGCCAAGAAGCCTGCGCGCAAGGACAAAGGCAAGAGGGGTGCTGGGACGCGGGCAAGTAGGCCAGAACATCAAAAATCCGGCACAGTGCCGGATTTTTGATGTTTATTGATCGTTGAGCGTCTCGAATATCGCCCCTTCTATGGCGACTATTTCATCAATGGGGATCGCTGTCCCCTCGCACATAACAACGATCCGTTCATATTCATCAATCTTTTTTGCCGTACCAACAGCCGTAACATAAGCACCGCCATGTTTCTTTGGATCTGGCTGGTAATAGGTGATTTCGATTTTGGGGCGCTTTTCAATCCGATCAGCAATGATTTGCAACCTGTCTCTTAACGTGTCCTTTGAGTATTCGTCCAATTCCTCCCTCTCGTCGGTCAGCCTAGCGGTTTCTTTGATGGCGGCGTCGTAGCCTGCCAACGCTGCAAAGGGGGAAAATTGAGCCGCGCGGTCAATCGCCGCCATATGAGGGCGCGTTTTAGAGAAATGGCGCGGCAGATTGATGATGTCATCGTATTCGCCCGTCATGCCTTGTGCCCTCCAATTTGCCTGTTTCGATCAACGGTGGTCGCGCCGTCCATCAGATTCATGCCCCTTAGAATAGCGTTTTGACCATGCTTCTTTTTTATCAACAGCATTGCTGTCTGCATCCGCTTTTCCCGTACGAGGACAGCTTCCTCAGCTTCTTGCCGCGCTTGGAGAGCTGCGTAATCTGTGAAGAGATCAAGCTGCTCAACGGTGTCTTTCTTTTGTGCGGATGCTTCATCGACAACGTGATTCGCCGTAATGTTGACCCGCCTGATCAAGAGATTTTTATCAACGATGCGCACAAAAAGCTCTGTGACGGCATCCAAGAGCAACTTTGTAGAGGAGGTCTGCCTGCCAAGGTTCGCCGAACCATGTGCCGATTTCGGAACGGCGCGTCCGTAGCCATCCGTGGTAATCTCCCCGTGATAGGCTTTCTTTATCATCGGGTCTGTCAGACTTTCAATGTCGTACCCAACCGACAGTACAAGCTGATCGGTCACGAGTTTTTTATCGACCAAATCGAGCGCCAGCAGATCGGTCATTTCTCGCACAATTAATTTTGCTTTGTCAAAGGGATAGGCGCTGTGCAGCACCTGACCCGATCCAATGCTGTTTGTACTTGGCTTGTACGCTTTAATATAGGCCATTGTGCAGGGCTCCCATCCCCACGCATGGTCGATCAGCAACTCAGCGTTGATGCCGAACAGCTTGTACAGAAAATCCTCGTTGAAGTAATCGGTAGGTTTTCCGAGGGAGCAGCGCGCGATGTCGCCCATCGTAAAAAGGCCGTGTTCCTCCAGCTTTTTCGCATATCCCCTGCCGACGCGCCAAAAGTCTGTCAGAGGCCGGTGTGACCACAGCAAGCGACGGTAGCTCATTTCGTCGAGTTCAGCAATGCGTAAGCCGTTCGCGTCAGCCGGGATGTGCTTTGCCTGGATGTCCATCGCGACCTTGCTAAGGTACAGGTTCGTGCCGATGCCTGCTGCTGCTGTAATGCCGGTAGTTTCCAGTACGTCCAAAATCATTTTCGAAGCAAGTTCACGGGCCGTGAGCTTGTAGGTGTTCAGATAAGCAGTGGCGTCTATCAATACCTCATCGATGGAATAGACATGAATGTCTTCCGGTGCGATGTACTTCAAGTAAACATTATAAATTTGCGTGCTATACGCTATATAGAGCGCCATTCTTGGCGGAGCAACGATGTAGTCCAGCGAGAGACCTGGCGTAGATTTCAATTCGGTATCACTGTAGGAAGAACCGGAGAAGGTACGTCCCGGTGCTTTGCTCCGCCGTGCCGCGTTAACCTCCCTGACCTTTTGCACGACCTCAAATAGCCGCGCTCTACCGGGGATGCCGTATGCCTTGAGGGATGGGGTGACGGCGAGGCAAATCGTTTTCTCCGTGCGGCTGGAATCAGCGACAACAAGGTTGGTTGTCAGCGGGTCAAGGGCGCGCTCTGTACACTCAACGGAAGCGTAGAAGGATTTTAGGTCAATGGCGATATATACTCTGTCCTTCATGATTCTTCTCCGGCCACCTCCTTAAAAACCTTTGCGCGCAAACGTGAGATTAGTCTGCCCCGCAGTCCGGCGATATTTACTCCCAAAGCGGTCATGGGGAATATGTGACACAGTTCTGCGCTTCCATAGCCCTGGACACTGCTTTCCAGAACAGGGAACAGATATTCGTATATAGTATAGTCTGCACCTCTTTCTCTGTCAACAGGATATAATTTGAATTAACCGGACGGTAAAAAATGCTTTGAGATATAAAAGGCATTAAGCTGGTCGCTATAGAACGGCTTTTTGATCTTATAAAGGCGTGTCGTGCTGAACGAAAATGTAGGTGTTGTACTTTACTGAGCCGAGGCTCAAAAACCAAATGTTGACAATAAATTCGCCTGGTGTTACACTGAATCCATTCATATATAAAAGGGAGTGGTAGTATGAAAAGTTTTGTGCACATAATAAAGGTGAGTTTTAAGTAACCATCCCGCATTTGGCGGTTTCATATTGTCAAATGTGGGCAGTATGAAAGGAAGAGAGATTTGAAAATAGGTAAAATTAGTTTTGATAAAATCGTGTTGGATTGCAAGGATCCTGTAACGCTTTCTGATTTTTATGTCAGGCTGCTAGGCTGGAAAAAAGGCTATATTACGGATGATTTTATTATAATAGGATCAGACGATTGCAACGTGGATATCGGGTTTCAGAAAAACGATATGTATGTTGCTCCGGTATGGCCCGAAGTGGAAGGAAAGCAGCAGATGATGCTACACATTGATTTTAGTATGCAGCAGTCGAAGCTGCAGGAGTGGATTGATTATGTTGTGGAGCTTGGAGGCTCAAAATCAGAATTTCAGTATGCGGAGGCGGGAGACGGTGCGGTCATGCTGGATCCGGAAGGGCACCCGTTTTGTTTAGACATCATATATGACACATAGTACCTATGCAGGGGATAGACAGCTTGGTCTGTCCCCTTTTTTTCTATAATCAGCCTTCTAATCAATAGGCTAAACAGCTCATGTTTGCTAATATCAGAAACATAGCGGTGAGGACAAAGCTTCACCGCTATATGTTTTCCTGTGTCAGCGCTCATTATAGGTCGGCACTTTTGTGGTCTATTACTTTCCTTGAACCAGTGACCCATCGATGTGAACGATTTGCTCTAACTAGTCGTTCCTGCTTTCATACGAACCACCATCAAGCAAATGGCATAAACATAAGGGTTTGCGCCATCAGGAAGCGACCTGCATAAGCTGTTCCGGTTGGAGTGTCAACCTCACCTCAACATGATCGCATCTGCTACTGCGTGTTTCCCCGCAAAACCAGCCCATCCAGTTCCAGCACTGCTGCCGTCTGTATTATCCTATTTATCCGAGCCTTTGTCGAACTCAAGTACCGGTGACAGGCTCTCTCGCAGCACATAACCATGGGGACGGTTCATTTGGTTTGCGTTTCATCGCCGTGTTCATTTCTCCACGTTAAAAAGATAAATGTATGCTGAACCATGCTCCTCTGGATGTAAAAAAAGCATAAAGCGCGTATCGCTGTAAAAGGATACACTGCGTTCCCTCGCAAATGGATTGTAGATATCATAAGCCTTGATGATGCTGCCTGTCCGGATATCGGTAATGGTTACGGTGCTGGCGTCGCTGCGCCTGGATTTCATGCCTGTGAGCGCCAGCAGCCTGCCGTCCAGTGAAATGTCGTAGTCGACGACACCGATATCCCTGGCGTAAGCTTCGATCAACTGCTCCTGTACCGATTTAGGAAGCGGCGAGGATTCTAAGGTGCCTACATCGGTCCTCAGGGTCGAACCATAAAGTGTGTTCCCTGCCATGCCATAAAAATCTCCGCGTCCCGTGATCCGGTGATCCGTACGTGTCTTCAGGTCATAAATACCAAAGCCGGCACCCCATTCCCAGCCGATGGTCTTATACACGAAGCGATACTCGTCCAAGGGCTTGTACACATAGAAATCACGCCAAAGCCACATATCTTTGTTATAGTAGGTGTCTTCGTCTATCGGGAGTGTAATCGGGAACGGAGAACCGTCCTCATACTTTCCGTCGTAAAAAACGTCGTCCGGGCATGGGACATATTTCAGAAACGTTTCATAACTGGCCCCATCAAAACATCGGGTCATTTGGGGAACGCCCTGGATCAACAGTTCCTCCTTACCGGTTTTCAGATCCACGGCATAGAGGCTTCCGTCCGCCTCGCGGACAGCCGTTTTGCCGCCGGGCATGACCGTGAGCCCTTCCGGCACAGTGCCGATAATCACTGTACCATCCGGCGCTACGGTTGCCTTGACTAAAAAGAACAAGTCTTCGTAGTTGTCCGTATCTAATGGCGTCAACAGTAAATAGAACATGCCGTCCTGAAAGCCCTGCTCAGGCCGGTACGTTATGTACGGAATAGGCGTCCGGGAAAGGACCGTATAGTCCCGCGTATCCAAAACGATAATCTCATCGTCTCCGGCCTCAGACAGTTGCCGGAGGATCACGCAGACGTCCGCGTTCAGCATCCAGGCGCCATGCACGTCGGACGCGTCGTCACCCAAGGCCACCCTAAGATCGATCTCCGTCACGCCTTCGGGAACGACGGTGCGGAGCTTAACCTTCGAACCCGCAGATAATTCGTCGCGGCCGGCAGGCGAGGTGTCCGCATGCGCTAGGCTTTGGAACAGACATAGAGAAAGAACCAATAGCATGACAAGGGACAAGCAGGCTTTTGATTTCACGGAATCGTCCCTCTCCATTTATTATCTGATCTATGGATATGCAAACCAGTCTTTATACCCTTTTTCGGCATACCCCCTGCATCACTCGCTGATTTCAACGCTGTTGACAATGTCACTGAAGATTTTTATTTGCTCATCGGGGGTATTCACCCTATCCAGATAGACGAGCATCAGAAATTCCTGGCCGTTTAAAACGAGCAGGCAGTTTGTTTCGTAGACCTGGCCGGACACGTTTGATTTCAGGCGGAAGATGGAGGAATACCTGCCGCAGATCTCTATGTCGAACCGGTTCAACAGCTCGGATTTGCCGCTATCCGTATCCATAATCGCATTCACCATGCCTGTGAGTAAGATGCGCGCCTCCTCCTTGGATTCGGGGCCCTTTTCTTCCGCCGTCTGCGATAGGGCGTATGCCAGCCCGTCGTCCAGCTGCCCAACCTCCCCGGCGTAGTGGTAGTAGGCATCGCTCTTGTTCACCGTGTTCCAGGAGGAAGGGATGCGGTAGCGGAAGGAGCCGACGGTAAATTCGTCCGTCGATTGTTCGCTAGCGGCGGGCAGGGCGGTCAATATGACCAGGGTCAAAAGGACAAGAAAAAGGCAGGCCCTTGATTTCATGGGGCGTCCTCCTTGGGTTTTATACTGTCAGTTTAGCATGAATTTTGGATTATATCCAGTATTTGCATGGAAGCATGTTCCCAAATTTTTTGCTGCGTGGTACTATGGAGGTAAGAAGGATGCGGACCGCCGACAACAAGGAAGGCCGGCATCATCACCTGTGAATTTGAGTAAGGAGGCGGCTTTTATGGAGGCAGGGATGTGGTTTGTTTGGGCCGTGATCGCTTTGTTAACGGGGATAGCCGTGGCGATCCTTTTGGGCAAGGGCGATTTTTTGGTTTTCGGCAAAAAAAGAAAAAACATAGAGGCATACCATATCCACCGCGTTCGCCTTGTATACGGCATAGGTGTTTTGCTTATCGCCGCCTGGCTTACTGCGTTTGGCCTCTTTGGCCGGCAGTTTCCGCAGGGCACAAGGTCCTGGGTGACCGCCGTCGCTCCGGTGGCGCTGCTTGGGATGACGCTATTGAAGGAAATGGTGTGCAGGAAGCAGGGAAGTTAAAGGGGCGGGCATGGGGAAGGACACAGGGAACGGTTTGCGTGGAAATAAATAGCCAAGAAAGAGGAAAAAGAGGTCAGCAAACAAACCGTCCCTTATGTTCATGTCTTTTGTGTTCACTCACAAAAGCCCCAGGTCCATTACAGGTACAGTGTAATTTTGTAGCAAAAAACGCTGGCGGGGCAGCATTCCAAATGCGCGACTTCAGGAAACGGGTGCTTTCAAAGTATCCGTTTCTAGTAAATTTACCATTCCTTTTGCATGAAGTGAGCATCGCCGCCCAAATCCTTATAGCCGCACTTGGTGTACATAAAGTCGCAACCCCTTAATGTTTTTTTCTTGGCATATTGTATCGGCTTTCATCATCAGCGCATACGCTATACCATTTTTCCTATAACTGGGGTTTGTCCATAATTCAAATCCGTTGTATCCGTGTAGGTTTTGCTACGCTATTGAGATATAACCTACAAATCTATTCTCCGTTTGGGCGGCATAAATATGTAGGTTTTCATTTTCCAATGTCATGTATTCAGCAACAAAATCCTGCTCTATATTCAATTCATCCTTGTTTTTATCGCGTCCATGCTTGCGATAAAATAACATGTTGTCGTGCATGAAGTAGTTGTCTTTTGTGACTTTCACGATAGAGTATTCCATACTAAAAATCTCCTTTGTTTATTAGTGACATTATTTTGTCGGCTGTGTCATACACAGATAATCTTGTAGTGTCTATGATATTTGCATTCAGTGTACGGTATTTCCTCATATCATCAGGGTTATGTATTTTGTTCTCGCTCCTATTTCCTTCAATGAGGCGTTGAATGTATACTTGTTCCTCGCAAACTAAGACTATTTTAGTTATCTCATAATCTTTGTATGCAATTTGCTCTGTTACGAGTTCAAACATAAAATCTTTATGTATCATCCAACTAAAAAGAATGATTTTAGTATTTATGTCATTGAAATATCCATCCAAAATACGCCCAAAGGATTTTAGTGAATATGCTTTTTGCTCATCCGTCTTGCCGGGATAAGGACTAACCATCCAACACCAATCTCCGTCCAACCATGCACAGCCATTGATTGTTTTGAAAAGTCTTTGGCAAACTGTCGTTTTACCAACGCCAGCAGGGCCCGCTATCATTATCAGTTTTTTCATGTTGTTTCTCCCTTGTAATTACGAGCGGGCAGGAGCGTTTTCCCGCCCGCCCGTGTGGATTGTTCTATTGTCTAGGTAGGTTGCTCTTGCGCATGGTTCTCATACATCGTGTGCAGGCAGTAATGTGTTTTTTTACACCCTTTTCAATGATTGTGGTGCTTTGTAGATTAGGATTTATTTTATGATTACTCCTACCACTAACATACATACGTTGGTGAGCGACCTTTTTCAAGAATACGGGCTTTTTGCCGCATATTTTACATTTCAAATAATCACCTTCTTTGCGTTCACGCTGTTTGCTGAGGATAGACTATAATTTGGGCATTGGTAGACCTCCTTCCAAAATAAATAAAGCCGCACATAACTCCATAAATTAAGGAGCTATACGCGACTTAACAATACAGATATGCCCACTTAAAAAAGGGCATAACAATATAAATCGTATTCTATACAGCTTCGCTTAATTTTTGTTTGCATAACACAAGAAAGCCATAGATACATGACTTAAACAAGCGTTAAGCAGTTATGAAGAATTAAGCGTTAGCCGGCATTGGACAACCTCCAATTATGAATGATAAAAGTATTATGACACAACATATAGTAAATTGCAACGACGATTCCAGGGGAGGGGTGTGCATCGTTACACGGATCGATGCAGGTCAAATTTATGGGCAAAATTACCTTGTGAGCTAACCATGTATTCCTGCAAATTATCCCGTAAAAGCGCTATATCAAGTCTCATTTTGCAAGCACAGAAAAATGCTCACCGCATTTGGTGAGCATTTTTCCGTAACTATTGTTCCTTTACATGGCGTTCCCGGCGGGATTCGAACCCACGGCCTACCGCTTAGGAGGCGGTCGCTCTATCCTACTGAGCTACGGAAACAGGTTGGCGCAGATCATTGTAGCACATATGCACCGGTTTGACAAGGTTTGTGCTGAAAGGAAACATGCATCTGCCCAATTGAAGCAGGGAAATAGCAAATCCTGATTTCCCTATTGCGTTCGGGCCTTTTTCAATTCCCTATAAGCCCGGATAGCCGCGCCGATGACGCCGTTTTCCTGCGCTTGCTGGGAATAGCGCAATTGAAGGCCCTGCGCCGGATAGGGCTTGCGGGCATGGCGCAGGATGCATTCCTCCAGATAAGGGCGTGGGAAGCCCTCCATTTGCAGCACGCCGCCGCCCAGCAGCACATAATCCGGGTCCATCAGGTTGATTTCCGTGGCGATGGGGAGTGATAATCCGTCCACATACTCCCTGATCAGTTCATGCCCACTATTACGCAGGAACAGTTCACCAAGCGGCGTGCCGGGGAAATGCATATCGCAAATTTCCTTCAAATGCTTTCCAGAGGCAAACATCTCCACACAGCCACGGTTGCCGCAGGGGCATTCGTCCTCACGTCCCCAGGCTGGAATATGGCCCAGCTCCGCTGCCACGCCGTTCTTGCCGATCAGGATCTCGCCGTTGATGGAGATCACATTGCCTAATCCCGTGCCGATGTAGCAGCCGAGGATGATGCCGCTGCCCGTTAACCCAAAGTGGCGGCAGTCGTACAGGAACAGCAAATTCACATCCCGGTCAATGAACGTAGGAATGTTCAATTGCTCCTGCAGGATATCCACCATGGGGACATCGTTAAGGCCCGCGATGTTGGGGGTGGATAAAAGCCGCCGTCTTGCCCTGTCCAGCGTGGAAGGAAAGCCGATGGAAACGGCCTTGGGTATGCAATCCATTCTTTTCAGATAATCACGGATAAAATCCGCCAGACGGTAAGGAGCGTCAGTACCGTTCAAAAAGGTACTGGAGGCCATTTCAAAGCAGGAAAGGGTTAAATCTTCCCCGGAAAGCCCCAGCCGCAGGTGGGTTCCGCCGATATCAATGCCCAGAACGGTGGTTTGCATGGTAGATAGACCTCCGATGTTTGATAAGAGGTTTCGCACCTGCGGGTGCGACCAGGGCTTTCCGATCGTCCTGGACCTTCGGAAGCATGCTTTTTATCTATCCGTCTCCCGCTTAAAATCCGCCAGCATTTTGTCGTAAGCTTCGTTCAGGTCGCCGGAAAGGCCGAACAGCCCGGTGGAACCCATGACATAAATATCCGTGCCGGCATCATTCAGCCGCTTGTAGGTGCGGGCGTTGCACGCGCCATCCACCTGGATAAGATAATGATAGCCATGCTTTTCCCTGAAATTTGCCGCCTCTTCGATTTTTTCAAGCATCTCAGGAATAAATGCCTGCCCTGCGTAACCCACATCCACCGTCATGATGGTGAGGATGTCCAGCCGCCCGATATAATGGCGCACATAGTCAAGAGGCGTGGCGGGATTCAATACGGCGCCCTTTTGGCAGCCCAACTGCTCAATGCGGTTTAATACCCTGAAGGCATCGGTGTTGATGGTTTCAGCGTGAGGGGAAATGATCTTCGTCCCGGCCTTGGCCATGGGCTCCAGCCAGTCGTTGGGCGCAGTGGTCATCAGATGGGCTTCCATGGGCAGCGCGACGGCGCGGGAAATGGCCGTCACAATGTCGGGGGAAAGGGTGATGTTTTTGCAAAAGTGGCCGTCCATCAGGTCAATGTGATAGTAATCAGCCCTTCGGTTCAGAATCTCAAGCTGCTCACGGATATTCAAAAAGTCCATACACATCAGGGATACGGCAAATTGAGGTCTCATCGATGAAAGTCTCCTTATGATTAATTAAAACTGGCTAAAATGGTAAGGTTTCGCGTTTGCGGACGCGACCAAAGGGCTTTCCGGTCGCCCTTTGGAAACCTTCGGGTCAGGCAAACTCCCTCGCCGCCTGCCGGGCCTGCGCCTTGGCATTTTCCAGAATGGATTGTGCGTCCCATCCCTTAATATCAATGCCCTCGGCGGATACGCGGCCAAACTCCTTAACGCCCAGCATACGGAAAGCGGCACGGATGTACCCATAGCCCCAGTCCTCCGTGCCGATGGGGCTGCCGGCGGTGGTGAGGTATATAAGCCTTTGGCCCCGGCACAATCCCACCGGCTCCCCCTTGACAGTATACCGGAAGGTAAGGTTGCGCACAAATATATTTTCCACATATACCTTCAATATGGCTGGGAAGGATAAGTCCCAGTAGGGGGCTGCCACCGCAATGTGGCTGGCTGCGGCAAACTCCCTGGCCCAGCGGAACATGGGATGATCGTACTCTTCCCGGTCGATCAGCGATTCGCGCCCCAGCACATTCTCATGCAAAAAGGGCGACAGCTCCTCGTCCGCAAGCCGTATTACGGTGATGGCCGATTCGGGAAAGACCCTAGCATACTCCTGCAAAAAAGCATCCGCCAATTGCCATGTCCTGGATACGGACCGCTCCCTTGCACAGGCATCGATGCATAGAAGGCCCAAATTATCCTATCCCCTTTGCCATGAATATGCTATAATCATTATACTGGCTTAAGGCATGCTGCGCAAGCATCCCGGGCCGGATGGAGGGGTACCAATTTGAAGGAGGATTCACCATGAAACGTATTGCTGCACTGCTGCTTTCTCTTTTGCTGGCAATGACCGTTTTCCCGGCCATCGCCCAAACTACGGAGCCCGTGACCGTCTCCATCGTGCTGGCCGGTGGTTTGGGTGACCGTTCCTTCTACGACTCCGCGAATGAAGGCTTGCAGAAGCTGATCGCGGAATACGGTGTGGATGGCCGGGTCGTCCAGTGCAATGAAGACCGATCGCTGTACACCGCCAACTTGATTACCGCCGCTGAGGTCAGCGATTATGTGGTGGCTGTGGGCTGGCAGTTTTACGATGGGCTGCAGGAAGTGGCCCCCGCCATGCCCGATGTGAAGTTCGTATATGTGGACCAGGAGCTGGAAGGCATCCCAAACCTGCTTAGCATCCCCTACACTGCCAACGAAGGTTCCTTCCTGGTGGGCTATGTGGCGGGAAAGCTGTCGCAAACCCACAAGGTAGGCGCCGTGGGCGGCATGGATGACCCGGTCATCAACGATTTCCTGAAGGGCTACCGCCAGGGCGCCCGTCATGCCAACTCCGCCACGGCCGTGGAGTTCACTTACGCCGGGACCTACGAGGATCCTTCCAAGGGTAAGGAACATGCACTGTCGCTGTTTTCCAGGGGCTGCGACATCGTGTTTGCGGTGGCAGGCAAAACCGGCGAGGGTGTATTTGAAGCCGCCAAGGAGGCAGGCAAGTACGCCATCGGCGTGGACGCCGACCAGAAGTACATCAACCCCGATGTGATCATCGCCTCCATGAAAAAGAATGTGGGTCTTTCTATTTACACCGCCATCAAGGATGATATGGTGAACGGCATTTGGAAGGGCGGCACCGCCTGGATCGCCGATATGAAGAACGGGTTTGTGGACATCGGCTACGGCACCCCCGAAATGACGCAGCAGGTGTCCGATGAGCTGAAGGCCGAAGTCGAGAACATCAAGCAGCTGATCATCGGCGGCAAGATCGTTGTGTCAACGACCCGGTAACCACCAGGGGACTCTGTCCCCTGGACCCCTGCCAAAGGGACAAAGCCCCTTTGGTATCCCCATTCGATAATTATCCGTTGCAAGCTCTGCATCCCAAAGCTTGGAACATGCATGTTTGCTATAGAACAAATACGCGTGCGACGCACGCCACTAATTGAGCGTTTGAAGGGGGTGCAGGGGGAGGATCAAGACTCCCCCGCGTCCATCTGGCTCAATCGTCGCACTGCTCACTACCGTTCGCATTGCTCGTTTCGCCAGCCTCCTCCGCCTCGCTTTATCCGCCGCTGGCGGCGCTTCGGCTCCGGAGCCTTTCTGGTTCTCTTTCGGGACGAAAGAGAACAAAAGCCCTTGTCACAAGTAAGTTGCTTGCAACTTGCCGAAGCAGCACCTTGCGTCAAGCAGCGTAATACACCTCTTCCGGCGCTTCGCGCCACCTTCCCCTCAAGGGGAAGGCATAAAGAACAGGAGCATGACCGTGCCTTCCACCGATGCCGTCACCTTCTCCCACATCACCATGCAGTTCCCCGGCGTTTTGGCCAACGACGACGTAACCCTGTCCATCCGCTCCGGGGAAGTTTTTGCGCTGGTGGGGGAAAACGGCGCCGGCAAGTCCACCCTCATGCGTACCCTGTACGGCCTGCATGAGCCCACGGGTGGCGAAGTATTTATCCGCGGCCAGCGTGTGCAAAAATACAATCCCGCCTATGCCATCGGTAATGGCGTGGGCATGGTGCACCAGCATTTTATGCTGGTGCCGTGTTTTACAGTAGCACAAAACATTGTCTTAAGCCGGGAACCTCGCAAGTGGGGCCTTTTTTACGACCAGCAAAAGGCCCGGCAGACCGTGCTTGATCTAACGGAGGAATACGGTTTATCCGTCTCTCCGGACGACAGGGTGGCCGATATCGGCGTGGGGCTGCAGCAGCGGGTGGAGATTTTGAAAACACTCCACCGCGGCGCCGACATCCTGATCCTGGATGAGCCCACTGCGGTCCTGACGCCCCAGGAGACGGAAGATCTGTTTTCCGTTATTCGCCGGGTGGTCAGGGAAAAAGGCATGACGGTGATTTTGATCACCCACAAGCTGTACGAAGTGATGGCCATATCCGACCGGGTGGGCGTCATGCGGGGCGGGAAGCTGGCGGGGGTATACAATACCTGTGAGGTGAACGAGCGCATGCTGGCTTCCCTGATGGTAGGCCGGGAGATGCTTGCAGAGCCGCTTGACCACGCCGGGGAGCCTGGCGCGCCGCTTCTTGACGCTGAGAATCTGCAGGTATTAAACAGCCGCGGCTTGCCTGCGCTCAAAAATGTATCCCTGTCCCTTCATGCCGGGGAGATACTGGGCGTAGCCGCCATAGAAGGCAACGGCCAGAAGGAACTGGCGGAAGCGCTGGCGGGGCTGATCCCAATACACGGCGGCCGCATCGCAATCCTTGGAAAGGATACCGCCCGCATGACACCCGCCATGGTGCGAAAGCTGGGCGTATGCCACATCCCCGAGGACCGGCTTTTATCCGGCGTATCCGTTTTAGCCTCCGTAAGCGACAACCTTCTAGCGGGCAAGCAGCGCCAACGGCCGTTTTCCACTATTAAAATCCATCTGAAAAAAAAGCCCATCCGGGCCTATGCCAAATCCTTGATGGAACGCTTTGACATCCGCGCCCCCGGCATAGATACTTTGGCCGGCGCCTTGTCCGGCGGCAATATGCAAAAGGTGGTGGCGGCGCGGGAGTTTTCTTTCGATGCCAAGGTGCTGCTCATTTGCCAGCCCACAAGGGGCATCGACATCGGGGCCACGGCGTTCATCCATGACATGATCCTTCAAAAGCGCCGGGAAGGCTGCGCCATTTTGCTCATCAGTGCCGATCTGGATGAGGTACTGCGCTTGTCCGACCGGGTGATCACACTATACGATGGGCAAATCACCGGCGAGTTTATGAAAGGGCAGATCGACAAATCCGAAATCGGCTATTACATGACCGGAAGCCGCGGGGAGGGAAGCGCATGATAAGGCTGGTAAAATCGCTGTTTTCCTTCAAGGGTGGGCCGCGGCTAAACGGGGAATACCTGCTGTCACTGTTCTTCAGCATCCTTCTGGCGCTTGGACTCGGAGCCGTGATCATTCTTTTGACCGGCAAAGACCCGCTGGCAGGCTATGGCGCGCTGATCAAAGGTGCCTTGGGCAGCCCCCGGGCTATCGGCAATACCCTGGCCCGCTCTGCAACACTGTGCTTAAATGGCCTGGCCATGGCCGTGGCCGCTCAGGCCGGCATATTCAACGTGGGCGGAGAAGGCCAGCTCTATCTTGGCGGCATGGCCGCCGCCATCGTGGGCTATACCCTGAAAGGCGTGTCCCCGTTCATCGCAATCCCGTTGGCTTTCCTGGCCGCCATTTCAGCCGGCGGGCTGTACGCCTATATCCCGGCGGTGCTCAAAGTAAAGCGGAATGTGAGTGAGGTGATCACCACCATCATGCTCAATTCCGCCGCCATCTACTTTTGCACCTACCTGGCCACGGGGCCGCTGAAGACCACTGAAAAGGGCATCGCCTCCGGCACTCCCGCCATTGATCCTTCCTTCGTTTTTCCCAAACTGATCCCTCTGAGCAACCTCACCCAGGGTATTTTGTACGCCGCCGGGCTGGCCATCATCTGCTGGTACCTGATGACCCGCACTACATGGGGCTTTGAAATGAAGATCACTGGGTTAAGCAGCCGCTTCGCCCGGCATATGGGCATTCCTGCCGGGCGGATTTCCGTGTATGCCATGGTGTTCTCCGGCGCGCTGTGCGGATTGGTGGGGCTGATGGAGGTATACGGCATCCACCGGCGCTACGTGGAGACGCTGAGCACCGGCTTTTACTTTGACGGGATGCTGGTGGCCATGATCATGCGCTACCAGCCAGTAGGCATCGTTTTGATGAGCCTGTTTTTTGGCGCACTGAAGATCGGCTCCAGCGCCATGGAGCTGAACATGGGCATTTCCAGCGAGCTTGTGTTGATCGTGCAGTCCATTATCATCTTCTTCATGGCGGCCCAGGGCGGGATCATGCGCTCGCTTCGGGAAAAGCGTGAAAGACGGCTGGCGCGCAAGGCGCTTTCCATCCGCCAGGAAGGGGAGGGACTTACGCAGTGAACGATATTTTCAACATTGGCTTGCTGCAGAATACGCTGCGTACCGCCACGCCCATCATTCTGGCCGGACTGGGTTGTTTGTTCACCGACCATGTGGGCATTATGAACATCGGCATCGACGGCATGATGCTGGTGGGGGCTTTTGTGGCGGTGGCGGTAAGCTACTTCCTGGGCAGCTGGGCCGCGGGGGTCCTGGCCGCCATCCTGGCCGGGCTTTTGCTGGGCTTGTTTTTCGGCGTTTTTGTGATACGCTTCAAAAGCGATGAATTTATTATTGGCGTGGCGTTGAACATTTTTGCAGGCGCTGTTACCGTGTTCCTTTTGCGCACCATCTTTGGCGTGAAGGGCGCATTTTCAAGCCCCCAGATCGTTCCGCTGCCCAGGCTCGACTGGCCGCTTTTGCAGTCCATCCCCATTCTTGGGCCGCTTATGAACCGGAACACGCTGCTGATATATGTAAGCTGGCTGTTCGTATTTTTGTGCTGGCTGTTTTTGTACAAGACGCCTCACGGCTTCTGGATGCGGGCAGCGGGGCAGCACCCTGAGTCGCTGCGCAGCGCGGGTATAAGCCCCGAGAGGATGAAATATGAAGCATCCCTTGCTTGCGGCCTGTTCAGTGGCATCGCCGGGGCGCATTTGTCGCTGGGGTATTTGACCATGTTCACCGAAAACATGAGCGCTTCCCGTGGGTTTATCGCCGTGGCCTGCGTGATTTTTGGCGCGTCCAATCCGCCCAGGGTGTTCCTGGCCGCGCTGCTGTTCGGCTTTATCGACGCGCTGGGTTTGCGGCTCCAGTCCGTCGGCGTTTCCTCCAACCTTGCCGCCATGTCCCCCTACCTGGTCACGGTGCTGATGCTGGTGTTGCTGAGCCTGAGGCGACGCCAGAGAGCTCTGCCCTCTGGACTCCCGCCAAAGGGATAACATCCCTTTGGGATCCCTATCTTTCTTTGATTTAAAAAATTGCTGGGACATGTCACATGGCGGGCGAACACAGTTCGCCCCTACATTTGATTGGAGTTTGTTGGCTTCTCTACCGGGGCGTATACGAGCCGGAAGAAAACCCAACCAACTCTTTACGGTGTAGGGGCGAACTGTGTTCGCCCGCTTGCACCGTTTCATGTAATACCAGATCAAAATAAACCCTTCTTTTCCAAGAACCCCCGCATTTCTTCTTTTCCCCAAATATCGTTCAGCGCCATCAAAAAACCATAAAATCCGCTTGCCTTCTCCATATCCGGATATTCTTGATACTGCTCATACCCTCTTTTGAAGCTCTCCATATCCTTTACGCAATTTTGGATGAGTGCCAGCTCCCAGGCTTTGGGCCCGATCACATACGCATCCAAATCCACGCAGGCGGAAATCCTGTCATGCTCAAACAGGAATTGGTTTGCCGATATATCCGCCATGATCAAAGAAAGGTCATCGCACGCAAAATCCATTGCCCTCAATCTTTCAAAATAGGCCCTGACGCTTTTGTCCAGCAGGTCTCCCCCGCTAAAGTGCAGCGATATAACGTCCTTCATGTGGCGCAGCAACCTATCCTTCAGGCCGCTGCCGCCGCCCATGCCGGGCAAATCGATGCCGTCATAGCGCCTAAAATGGTTGAAGCCTATGAACAGGCCCAACTGGTACGCAATGCCGACCCCAGCCGGAAAAACATCCGGCTCCCAGCCCATGCCCGGCATTTTTTCAAACACCAGCAGCCTTTCTTCCTCATCCGCAAGCACCAGTTTCGCCGATCGCATATGCGGGTTTTCCCCCAGCAGCGCACTGATGTTTTTCATGCACGCCCTCTGCCTTACAAAATCGGAACCGAACACGTCCCGCATCATCTGCCAGAACGGGGAAGGCCTGTCATCCGGCAGTACCTGCTTTTTTGCAATGTACTCTCCCCCGCCCCAGGCAAACGAAAGCACCTTGTTTGTGCTCACGGACAGCACCCGGAATTGATCCATATGGGCCCGGATATACGCTTTCATACGCTTCCTCTTTCATTTTCCTCTTATCTTACGGAATGGACAAAGGAAACCATATGCAGTATACTGCAAGAAAAACAGGAATGGGAGAATTATATGGATCAGCAGAGGCATAAAATGGGCGACGCCAATCAAATCACACGGGAGTATTTTGACAGGCTGCTCATCGAGATGCGGCACCTGGATGCGGTGACTCCGTCCACAAAGCTTGAGCTTTACGGCGAAACATTCTCCACCCCCATTATGACGGCCGCGCTCTCTCACCTGGATAACTGCCGCCAGGGTGGCGCAGTGGAAATGGCCAAGGGGGTATTTGCCGCAAACGCGGTGATGTGGACAGGCATGGGCGGAGAGGATGAACTGGAGGCCATCACCTTAACGGGAGCAAGAACCATCAAGATCATCAAGCCTCATTTGAACAATGACGTCATATTCAAAAAAATAGAGCATGCACAAAAGTGCGGTGCGCTGGCCGTAGGCATGGACATCGATCATGCGTTCAACGGCAAGGGAAAATACGATACCGTTCTGGGCCTGAACATGGTTCCCAAGACGCTGGATGAAATCAAATCCTTTGTCCGGGCGACAAATCTGCCATTCATCATCAAAGGGGTGCTCAGCGAGCAGGATGCCTGCAAATGCGCGGAAGCGGGCGTCAAAGGCATTGTTGTTTCCCACCATCATGGCATTTTGAACTATGCGGTGCCGCCGCTTATGGTGCTGCCCAGGATCGCTAAGGCATTGGACCGAAGCATGCCGATTTTTGTGGACTGCTGCGTGGAAAGCGGGATCGACGCGTTCAAGGCGCTGGCCCTTGGCGCCACCGCGGTATCCGTGGGGCGCGCTTTGATGGGACCGCTTCAGGAAGGAGGAGCAGACGCCGTGAAGAAAAAAATCGAAGAAATGACGGAGGAAATGGCCGGTGCCATGGCGCGCACATGCTCCCCAAGGATCGATGCGATAGACCCGTCTGTGATCTGGGTAAGGTAATAGCTTTCTCTATTGCTTCAATACCAGGCATACCGGCCTTGGCACTTCGATTTCACCGTGTACGGCCAGCTTCTTTTGTTCCCGGTCCAGCTTCATCACCTGCACCGCATTTGCATCCTGGCAGGCGCATAACAAATATTCCCCCACCGGCAAAATGTCTCTGGGGATCGCGCTGGTTAAACATACATCCTGAAGCAGAGGCAGACGCGTTTTTAAGTCCAGCTCAAACAGTGCCACGCCATTAAACCCGCCCCGGCTGGAAGCAAACAAAAACCGTTCATCGTCACTTATACGGATCGCCGCCGCCGAGCTTTGAGGCGCTTGATCCGGAAGATATGCATAAACGCCCTCCTCCACAAAACCCCCGTCGGTTTTGCGGAAGGCATACAGCACGTTTTGAAGCTCGCACAAAAGATAAAGCATTGCTCCATCCTTCGTCAAACACATATGGCGTGGCCCATCGCCGGGCCGGGTATGCACAAGAGGCGCTTCCTCCCCGTATCGCCCGTCAGTGCCCCTATAAAAGACGCGCACCTTATCGGTGCCCAAGTCGCTTACCAGCACCTTTTCCCCATACCGCACGCATTGGTGGGCGTGGGCGCACTCCTGCCTTTTTGGATGCACGCCTTTCCCTTCCATCACAATCGTCTGCGGGCCGCACTGCAGCGCGCCGGCACCATCCAAACCATAAAAGCTTACCGCGCCGTCCATATAGTTGGCCACGGCCAGCGTATTATGCTCTTCATCCAGCATCACGTGGCAAGGCGCGCTCCCTCCGGAGGATTCACATCCCGTCTGCACCCAGCCATCCGGTGATTCCGTGTAGCTGAACACGCGGCCCGCCGGCACTGTTTCCTCCACCGCATACAGCCGCTTCCCATCCATGGACAATGTAAGATAGGAAGGTTCTTTTTGGCGGATTACAAGGCGGACACTGCTCAAATCGCCGCTTTCCATATCCAAATCCGCCTCGTAGATCCCCTGTGCATTCCCCCTGGATGTGTAGGTACCTATCAATATCAGCGCTTTCATTTTTTACCTCCGCATTCCATAAACAAAACCATTGTACCACAATTTGGCCGTTATGCCCTTGGTTGACACATACTTTTCGTATTGTTATAATGAAGAAGCAATAAACGGAAGCGGAATGCGAATAGAAAGGGATGTCCAATGCACGCAAATGCCCCCAAGCCGGAGGGGAGCATCCGGAAAAAGGTGCCGATGGAGCTGTTTCATTTGTTCGTAGGTCAGCCGCAATGCGCGCTAATCGACGATGTATACGTCTCCGACAAGCATCTGCATAAGGAAATCGAAATGGCCTTCGTGCTTTCCGGCCAGGTGGAGATCATGGTGGAAGATCATGTGTTCACCATATCCGCCGGCGAGCTTTTGTGCATCCGTGGCAGCGTGTTGCACGAATACCTGCCCAAAAAGCAGGAGGCCGACATCATCAAAATCAAGTTCATGAAGGAATGGCTCCTGCCCTCCTTCTTCCAGTCGGCTCAAAAGGAAGCCTATCAGCAATTGTACAGCCTGGTGTTCAAAACACGTTCCAACGAAATGGTATGGGAATTGATTCTTGAGATGTTAAACTGCTCCCTGCCCAAATACAAGGAATATTTCTATTATGGCAAGCTGGTGGAATTGACGGCGATCTTGCTGGCCACGCCGGAAATCATCGCCGAATTCGTGCCAGTTTCCATTGAAAACCTGCGCTATATGGAAGCCGCCCTGGAATACATGCAGGACAACTGCTACGGCAAGCTGACGCTGAAGATGCTGGCAGACCATCTGGGGCTGACCGAAAGCTATTGTTCAAAATACATCAAGAAAAACGCAGGCATCTCCTTTGTGGAATATTTGAACGCCATACGGGTGAACAACGCCCAGCGGCTTTTGATTTATACGGACTATAACATTACCGAAGTTGTGGAGCAGACAGGTTTTTTAAGCGTGCAGACATTCAACCGCGTTTTCAAGCAGCAAATCGGCCAATCCCCCAGCGAATACCGCAAGCGCAAACGCAGCAAGACGTATGCTTGATGAATAAAGCAATCTTTAGCAGCCAATTTCAATATAATTCCCTTCGGGATCGGCGATCCAAAAGTTTCTTTGCCCCCATGGCTGCGTGACAGGTTCTCCCGTCAGCGAATGAACACCAAGGGACAATAAACGCTTATATTCTTTGTCCACATCCTCTTTCGTCGGAACGCCGATGCCTATTTCCATGGTTTGATTGAATCCCTTTGGCGGGCAATACTCTTGCTTCATAGATGCGGCGAATTGTTTCCTGTCAAACAGGAACAATCCGCCGTCTTTTACTTTAAAGCTAGCAAATGGACCAACCTCCCAGTCCGTTTCAAAGCCCAGAATATCTCTGTAGAATGATACCATCTTTTCGACATCCTCTACAAAAAGGCCCGTATGTACGCTGTTTGATAGGATGCCCATAGGGGTTTCCCTCCTGTTCAAAATGGAATGAATCAAAGTGAATCTGATAAAACCAAACTTATACGTGAACGTATGAAAGAACTGCTAGTGGATGAGTTAGCCTTCCTCCGGCTTATCGATAGCCGGTGCACTGCAGGCGATTGATAATCGCCCCTACGGCTGCTAAGAGTATATTGGCTTTCCTCCCGGCTCCCGCATGCCCCGGCAGAGGCGACAACAAACCCCATGCAGGTGTAGGGGCGATTATCAATCGCCCGCCTGCGCAGCTCATATCAGCATCGCCGTTCGGACCATTCACCCCTGCTGCCAAAAACATTATACAGCCTATATGACTTGGTTGCAAAACAAATCCCGCCTGCAACTTTGCAAGCGAGATCAGCGCGTCACCAACCACGGGGAGCAACGAGGGGACCGCGGTCCCCTCGTTTATCAATCCGAAATCGGCGACATGTGCGGCGATTTCGGAAGGATTTCGTAAGAAATCCATTCCTTGCAGAATTTTCTGGCCGTAATTCAACGCGCCGAGCGAGCGCAGTGAAGTACGGTGCGCTAAATTATAAGGAAATTCTGAAAAAAATCGTGAAAACCGCGTCAGCGATTTTCACGACATGATTACATATACGATCCGCCCGACACCACCAGGCATTCGCCGGTGATAAAGCTGGAATCGTCGGAGCACAGGAATGCCGCCGCTGCGGCCAGCTCCTCCGGCTCGCCCAGCCGCTCCATGGGAATGGCGGCCAGGAATTTTTGCATCACCTGCTCGGGCACGGCGCGAAGCATATCGGTATTGATGTAGCTGGGGGCTATGCAGTTCACCGTTACGCGGCTGCGGGCCACTTCCCGGGCCAGGCACTTGGTGAACCCGATCACGCCGCCCTTGGAGGCGCCATAATTGGTCTGGCCGATGTTCCCGAAGGCGGACACCGAGGCCAGGTTCACGATCTTGCCGTACTTGCGCTCCCGCATGCCCGGCACCACGGCCTTGCAGCAGTAGTACATGCTGTTCAGGTTCACATCGATTACCGACAGCCATTGCTCGTCGGTCATCTTGTGGAGCATGGCATCCCTGGTGATGCCGGCATTGTTCACAAGAATGTCGATGCGGCCAAACTTTTGCTCGATCTGCCCAAACACTTCCTGGACGCTTTCGGGTTTGGATACGTTGCAAACGTGTACCCCCGTCCGTTGGCCGGTTGGATCGATTGCCGATGCGGCTGCGGCCAGCTTTTCTGCGTTCAGATCCAGCAGTGCCACATAATCCGCCCCGTCATCATAAAGCCGCTTGGCGATGGCCGCTCCGATACCCTGGGCCGCGCCTGTCACCACGGCGATTTTACCTAAAAAACGCATGATGATTTCCTCCTCGCTACGGTTGTAGTTTCAATACCGCGTCGTACAGTGCGTTTTCGTCGCCCACGTTGCCAGGGAAGATCACATAGGGCATATTGGGGAATTTGCTTTCCGGCCCGGTCAGCCATACCGGCACGCCTTTTAATATCTGCCCCAAAACCAGCGCCTTTTTGACCTTCAAACCCTTGGTACCCACGTCGCTGGAGGTGATGCCGCCCTTGGCGATGATGAAGTTGGGCCGCACGGTAAGGTTGCCGGCGATGCCCGAAACCGCATCTGAAATGCGTACCGACAAGCGCAATTCCTCTTCCTTGTCAGTGGTGTTCAAATCAAACCTGTCCCGCCGGGTGTATACGGCCACAGTCCGGCCCGATTTGATCTCCGCTTCCACGATGCTGATAACGCGTTTTTGTTCCGCAGCCAATTTTTGAGCATCCACCGCCAGGTGCTGATTGAACTCCACAAAGGTGATAAAGCCGGCCTTTTTCAACTGTTCCAGCTGCTGGGTGGTACGCTTCACATGGGAGCCGATGAGAATGAGGCCCCCGTTTTTGTTTTCCTTGTCGTTAAGCTCCTCCCTGGTGAGCACTTCCCGGCCCTGGATGCCACCCAAAACCCTGGTGAGCACCGCCGCGCTGCGGAACAGGAACTCCCGGCCCTTATTCAGCACAGAAACCAGCGCGGTGACAAACACCTCCACATCGGCATAATCGACGGCATTCACCACCACTTTTCCGAATCCGGAAACGGAAAGCAGCTTTTGCTCGATGGAAGCGAAGTCCAGAGCGCGCAATTCCGCAAGGGTGATGCAGGTCACATCCTCCTTTTTGTACGCTCCGCCATTCTTTTCCTCGATCCATTCACAAAGGTTGGAGCTTTTATAGCCGAACGTCTTGTCCCCGGCAAACTCCGTCTGTCCGGCGGGAACGAGCTCGTCACCCATGGCCACATAGTGCACATTGCCGATGGTATAGCGCCCGCCCTCCAGAAAGAAGGGCAGTATGATTTCGCCATTGATCTTTTCTTCCGCTTCCCGCTCCAGCGTTTCACGCAGTACCTGCGTTTCCAGCGGATAATGGCCCCGCAGCGTGGAATCGCCGCGGCTGATCAAGAGAAAGCGCTTGCCCGTTTCCTTGGATACTTTCACTACCCGGCGGGCGATCTCCTCATGCACCTGCGCAGTCTTTCCACTATCGAAGCTGCGGGAATTGGTGAGTATGAAGAAGATGGATTCTGGGCTTTCTAAGCCGGCCCGGATGCTTTCCTCCGACCAGTCGGTGTATACGTACACACCGTGCACTGTTTGAACGCCGGTGGGATCGTCGTCCAGCACCACGATCTTGCGATTAAGGGTGGAAAGTGCGGCTTGCAGTTTTCCGGCAACCAGCGCACGGTCATAATCGGGGTAAGCGGCAAGGGAGGCTTGCTTATTGAGGATTTGCTCGTTCAAAGGGAGTCACTCCTTTGGGTAGCTCTGTTGTTTCTCTTTATCCTGAAGGTAGAATACCCAGCAAAAGCGGGTGATTAATACTAATTTTAAACATTAATGCAGCGATGGCGATGAGCTCTGAAGGCGAATCCAACCCCGCAGACCGTCATCCTGAGCGCAGCGAAGGATCTTGGATTTTCATGCTGCTGTAAGATCCTTCGCGCAGCGAGGGATGACAGCGGGCGGAATTTACGTGTATTCTATGTGCCGGTGTTCTTCGGTGCATTTATGTTTTAGAATAGTATAATAATCGCCCCCGGCTGGGTTGGGTGATCGTGAAGGCATTATTTTTACCCATAGATAGGGATTCTCAAGGGATAAATCCCTTGAGCAGAGGGGTTAGGGGAGGCAGCGCCTCCCCTACAGCGCCTCAAACACCACGCTCATGCCTTGGCCGCCGCCGATGCAAAGGGTTGCAAGGCCGTAACGGATGTTGCGGCGGCGCATTTCTGAGATGAGCTTGATGGAGATGATGGCGCCCGTTGCACCAATGGGGTGCCCCAGAGCGATACCGGAGCCATTGACGTTGACGATATCGGGATCAAGGCCGAGTTCCTTGATGCAGCCCACCGCCTGGGCGGCAAAGGCTTCGTTCAGTTCCACAAGGCCGATGTCGGAGAGGGACAGGCCGGTTTTTTTCAGCAGCTTGCGGGTAGAATCCACAGGGCCAAGGCCCATATACTTGGGATCTACGCCCGCGCAGGCGAAATCCACTACCCGGGCCAGGGGTTTCACGCCCAGTTCCGAGGCTTTGTCGCGGGAAACGATCACCATGGCGGCAGCCCCGTCATTGATACCGCTGGCATTGCCCGCCGTGACCACCCCGTCGGACTTTACGATGGGGCGGAGCTTTGCAAGCTTGTCGAGGCTGGTTTCCCTGGGATGCTCATCGGTATCAAAAATCGTGACCTCACCCTTGTTTGTGAGTTCCACGGGCACGATTTCATCCTTGAACAAACCGTTTGCAATAGCAGCTTTGGCACGCTGTTGGCCGTGAAGAGCATACGCGTCCAGATCTTGCCTTGTCAACCCGTACTTTTGCGCGATGTTCTCGGCAGTGATGGCGATATGCACCTTCTCGCCGGAAGTGGGTTCGCACAACGCGGTGGTCAGCGCATCCAGCATCGCCAATTCCCCCACGCCCATGCGCATGCCCCAGCGGGCATCCTGCAAGGTATAGGGGTAGTTGGACATGCTTTCCGCGCCACCGGCCAATGTAACCTCGGCATCGCCGGATTCGATCAACTGGGAAGCCGTGACGATTGCCTGCAATCCGGAGGCGCACATCCTGTTCACCGTCTGGGCGGAAGCCGTTTCCGGCACACCGGCGTTAAGCCCTACCAGCCGGGAGAGAAAGGCGTTCAAACCATACTGCCCTACACAGCCGAAAACTACCTCATCCACTGCTGCCGCGGGCACCTGGGACCGCGCCATTGCCGCCTTTGCGGCGATGGCGCCCAGCTCTATGGCCGTTTTGCTTTTTAATGAGCCCCCAAAACCGCCGATGGCGGTGCGGGCCATGGATACGATTACCGACTTTTGAAACATGCCTGCCTCCTTAGAAGTTCACCTTGTCGCGGCCCTTTAACTGCAACTGCTCCCGGGCGTCGTCGGGCTTGGCGATTTCAAAGTCCAATTCATTCAAAATGCGTACGATCTTCTGGACCTGCTCGGCACTGGACTTGGCCAGCTCGCCGTTGGGCTTGATATAAAGACCGTCTTCCATCCCCACCCGCACGTTGCCACCATTTAGCGCCATCATGGTCGCCAGGCGGAACATGCGCCTTCCGGGAGCCACGGTGCAGTACTGTACATCCGGCCCGAACATTTTTTTCGCCTGGTCGATAATGAACAGCATGCCCTCGTTGCTGATGGGCATAGCGCCCATGATACCGGGCACGAACTGTAAATAGATGGGCTTGCGTACAATGCCCTTTTGCACAAAGTGATGCAAATTCGCCAGTTGGCCGTAATCGAACAGCTCAAACTCCGGGCGGGTGTCGCATTCATTCATCATGTTGATGCAGTACTCAATGTCCCTGAACGTGTTCTTGAACAGGTTATCCCAGGTACGCTCGATAAAGGGTTTCTCCCACTCGTATTCGAACGTGCCGATCTCGTCGGCCAGGCGGGAAAAACAGAAGTTGATGGTTCCGCCGTTGGCGGAGGCGATTTCCGGGCTGAAATGTGGGATCACGGCGAACCGCTCCTCCACCGTCATGCCCTGGGCGCCGCCGGTGGTGATGCCGATGACCACGTCGCTTTGCTTTTTGATGCGGGAGAGAATGTACTCAAACGTGTCATAATCGGCGGTGGGCTTGCCGTCCTGCATGCGGGCGTGGATATGCACCACGGCTGCGCCGGCCTTGGCGGCATTCACCGCATCCTCCACGATCATATCTGGGTTGCGTGGAAGGTATTTGGACATGCTGGGGGTATGCACGCCGCCGGTAACGGCCGCGCTGACAATGATTTTCCGCTGCGATTTGGGTGCCATACTTTTTTCCTCCTTATGGTCGGGTCGGTAGAAATCGTTATTATGCAAGAACTGCATCCCTCAGGATGCAAAGGGATTGCGCAGCTTCATTTAAATCCGCCGGAAGGTCGGTTTCCAGCGTGACAACGCCCAGATACCCCGCCGCGTACAGCCTTTTTATGCGCGCGATGTGCATATCACGTTTTTCCGGCTTTAAAAACCAGCGTTTTTTAGGGCTTCCCGCATCATCGGATATATGGGCGTGTACAATATCGCTTACGAAAGGGGAAAGCGGAATGTCCGCCTCCCCGCTGTGCTCCATGTTATAAAAGTCCAGGACGAGCTTCAGGTTTTCCATGTTCACCGACCGTATGATGCGCTGGGCTTCCTCCAAGCGGTTGATAAAATTGCTGTAGCAGGGCCCAAGTGCTTCCACGCAGACATAGATGTTCTGGGTGGAGAAGACCTCCGCCGTTGTGGCAAAGAACTCTTCCGCCTGCCGCAAGGCAAGAATTTGATCGAACCCTTCGGGCAGGTTCCGGGACATGGGCGAACCCACACCCACCGCCTGCACATTCAAAGCCGCAGCCCGCTCTAAACACCGCAGAGCGTATTCCCGTGCTTTATACGCTGAAAACCCCGGCCCCGCAATGCGCACTTCCGGCGGGCAATAGGCATTGAAGCCCAGGCAGGGAAGCCCGCCAACCCCAATCATGCGGCGAAGGGCTTCAAACGCTGCATGATCCATGGCACACACGTTGCGCCCGGAAAGCTCCACGTAATCAAACCCAGCCTCGATCATCAGCGGATAATCCGCCACCGTCGTCACACAGCCGAATTTCATACTTTTTAACGCTTATCGATATAGGAGATGCCGAATTCATCGATCCTGCGGGTTAGGTCCGCGTCGGTAAGCTCAATGATGCTGATCTCCGCCAGGTACTGTATTTCGCAGCCAGGCTCCAGGTGGCCGGAGAAAGCCCCGTCCTCGCCGTAGCAAACGATGTGCAGGTGGGGTTCCCCGTCTATGATGATGCCTTGAATGGCGCCGATCTCCATGGGGCCTTCCTTGGTGACGAAAATGTTCAGCGGATCATCCGCAAGGTTTCCGATGCGGTGGTATACGATCTTTCGGGCTGAACCGATGCCGGAGGTCACAATGCCGGTACGTATGTTCAGGCGCTTGATCTCGCTCTGAATAGATTCCAGAACCTGTTCCCCTTTGCCAAGATGCATCACCACATGGCGCCCAAATTGGCTTCCAACATATGTCCTCATAAAGATCGTCTTCCTTTCCGATGATTAAGTGGTTATCCCTTTAGGCTGCCGGCGGTGATGCCCTCCACCAGATACCGCTGGAACACGATGAAAAGCGTAAACAGCGGCAGCAGCGACAGGCATGACATGGCGAATAGAGCACCCCAGGAGCTTTGACCCGTGGCGTCCACGAACATGCGCAGCGCCAGCGAGACCGTGAACTTTGCCGGGTCTGACAGATAGATCATCTGCGAGAAAAAGTCGTTCCATGTCCAGATGAAGGTGAAGATGGCTACCGTCACCAGCGCGGGCACCGACAGCGGGAGCATAAAATAAGTATAGATGTGGAAGGTATTGCAGCCGTCGATGCGCGGGGCTTCCAGCATCTCATTGCTGATGGTTCGCATAAACTGGGTCAGCAGGAAAACAAAGAACCCCTCGGTAGCAAAGAATTTGGGCACGACAAGCGGCAAAAAGGTGTCGACCCAGCCGACCTGGTTGAAGACGATATACTGCGGAATCAGGCGTACATGGAACGGCAGCATCAGCGTTCCCATCATGATGGTGAACAAAAAGCCTTTCATCCGAAAGTTCAGCTTTGAGAAGGCGTAGGCCGCCATGGAGCAGGAAAGCATGTTGCCAACCATGCAAAGCCCCGCAATCAGAAACGAGTTGCCAAAGAACCTTATAAAGCTGTAGCCGGATACGCCTTTAAGCCCACTTATGTAGTTGCTCAGCGTAGGTGCCAGTGGGAGAAAGTTGGACCCGGAAAAGATTTCCCCGTTTGTCTTGAACGACGCACTAAGCATCCATAAAAGGGGATAGAGCATCGCAAAGCCACACAGGAGGATCAGGAGGTGATACGCAACAGTACGTACGTATCTGCGTTTCAACGCGCTCCCCCCTTTTCCACGTCGTCATAATAGACCCACTTGTTGGCAATGCCAAACATCAGCGCGGTCACGATGGCAATAATCACAAGCAATACCCAGGCCATGGCGGAAGCATAGCCCATGTTAAACTGCCGGAAGCCTTTGATATATAAGTACAGCGTGTAAAACATCGTGGAATCCATGGGGCCGCCCGTACCCTGGCTGATGATGTACGAGGGCGTGAACGCCTGAAATGCGCTGATGATGGTCATCACCAGGTTGAAAAACACCATCGGCGTAAGCAGCGGCAGCGTGATCTTGAAAAATAACTGGACCTTGTTGGCGCCGTCGATCTCGCCCGCCTCGTAATAGTCTGCCGGGATCTGCTTCAGTCCTCCCAGGAACACAACCATGGACGAGCCAAACTGCCAGATGGCCAGTATCACCAGCGTATAAAGTACCGTAGACGGTGTAGCAATCCAGTTTTTTCCCGTAATGCCGAATATATCCAGTAAGCGGTTAATGATGCCCGTCTTGTTAAATATCTGGCGCCACAAAAGCGCAACGGCAACACTTCCGCCAAAGAGCGAAGGGAGGTAGTATATCGCGCGGTAAAAGCGCACGCCGCGCCGGTTTTTCTTCAGCACCGTGGCCAGCAGCAACGCAAATGCAAGCTGAAAGGGAATGCTGCACCCAACATACGTGAAGGTAACCTTAAGGCTTTTGAGTAGCCGTGGGTCGCGGGCCATATCGATATAGTTGGTAAGGCCGATCCACTTCGGTGCGCTTGCCATGTCATACTGCGTAAACGAGAAATACAGCGACATAATCATCGGTATGATGGTGAAGCAAAATAAACCGATCAGCCAAGGGCTCAGGAAAACATATGCCTCCCACGGCTTGTTCATGTGGGACCTTTTCAAGCCATCGGCCTCCTTTTCAAGGAAATGTCCGGAACCGCTTGGGATGAATGGGAACAATTTAGCAGGGGAAAAGCCGAACGGATCATAACTTTCATCTGTACGGCTTTCCCCCCTGATTAAAAAGGCTGGTCTAACGCCATTAGGCGAAGGTTATTACTTCGAGCGGATTGCTACGGCCGCGGCGTAGAGTTCCTGGGCGGCATCGGCAGGAGTCATGGCATCGAATTGCACAGCTTCGGCGATGCTCTTGAACAGCGTGTCGATCTCGGAAGCGCCGGTGGGCGGGTAGATGGTCGGCGTAGCGATCTCCGACAGCTTATTCACGAAATCCTGAATCTGCAGCTGGTATTCGTCCAGCTTGGACGCATAGGCATCCTTCAGAGCCAGATTGCCGGGCACGCCCTGATCAAGCCCGAACAGGGCCAAGGAGGTTTCCGTATTCACCCAGAAGTTGAGCAGCTTGGCCGCGGCCAGCTTCTTTTCGGGGGTGGACTTGGCATAGATGCCAAAGTGCGCGCCTTCGGGGAATTCACCCACTGCCCCGCCGGCAAGCGAGGGAATGCGGATGGCGCTGACCGTCTTGTCCGGGAAGGTGGTGCAGTACAGCTTCAACTGGTTGATGGGCACCTGGGTCAAAAGCACCATGTCGCGAGAGAAGGTGCTGTCTTCCAGCGTGGCATTAAAGTACTCGGTGGCGGTCGCCGCATCGGGGATGATGCCCAGATCGCGGAATTCCTTGAACATGGCGAACCATTTTTCCGCGTCTTCCGCGGTGAAGTTGATGTTGCCTTCTGCGTCATACAGCTCGCGGCCGTTCTGGCGCACGAAGTACCTGAACGAGTTGATGTTGTTGGACATGTCGTTCATCAGCCAGGCATCGCTTTTCCCGGCCGCGTCGAAGGCTTCGCGAGCTTTCAGGCCGATGGCCTTCATGTCATCATAGGTCCAGTCGAAAGCGGGCTTCTCAATGCCCAGCTCCGCAAACAGGCCTTCGTTCACAAACACGCTGGTGAAGGTAACACCCATCGCCATCATGCTGTTCACGCCATTGACAATGCCGGTATTGATGGTGCCCTCGGCCCAGCCTTCGGTTGAGATCACGCCGTCTTTGATGTACTGATCCAGCGGCTCCACCATCCCACGGCCAATGTAGTCGGCCGCATACTGCGGATGCATGCAGATGAAGTCGGGCGCATTGCCGCCAGCCACCTGAACCGACAGCTTATCCCAGTAGTCATTCCAGCTCACCGGCTCGGTGACGACCTTGATGTCGGGGTTCGCCTTCATGAATTCCGCAATGATCTGGTTGTACAGCTCATGGCGTTTGGTGTCTCCCCACCAGGCGGCACGGATCTCCACCGTTCCGCTGGCCAGGGCGCTTGTGCACAGCGGCAGCAGCAGCACAAGCGTCAACAGCAGGGCAAGCGTCTTTTTCATGGATAGATACCTCCTATTTTATTTTACCGGTTCCACCGGTATGACCGTATCATCCAGCTCCCAATTGAGCTTCTTGTACAGGTTCTGGCGGCCCGCCTTGTCGCCGTTCATTTCTTGCCAGGCGTACTTGGCCACGTCCAGCGCCGCCTTGCGGGGCACAACGATCACGCCGTCATTGTCGGCTACGATCACGTCGCCGGGATAGACTGCTACGCCGCCGATGGCAATGGGGGTATCCTTTTCCAGATAGCGGATGCGGGCCTGGTCCATGCCCTGGGATACATGCTTGGACCAAACGGGAATCTTCTGCATAATGACTTCGTCGGTATCACGGATGCCGCCGCCATTGGTCAAAAAGCCTACGCAGCCCTTCAAAAGAGCGGTCAGGGTATTGTTGGAGCCAAGAAGGCCCACGTCCAGGCCGGCGATATCCAGCGCTACAAAATCGCCCGGCTCAATGTCCTTCATCCACGGATCGGTGCAGATTTCCTTGTAATACATGCTGGCCCATTCGGTATAAGCTTCACCTGTCACGGTGGGGGCGGGGCCTTCATAGGGCAGATAACGGGCAGTGCGGGCAATGCCCACCACATGGGTTTGCCACAAGGGGCGGATGCTCTTGTCCACGGTGCCATAGTGATGGTATCCCATCCAATCCATTCCATCGCGGACATCGGTTACACGGCAGGGCTTGAATAACTCAATAAGTTTTTGGTTTTGTTCCTGGTATGTCATTTTCACCGCTCCTTAAACCGCCGGTATTTCTTTTTTCGGCGCTTTTGATGATTCCATTATACAGGGTCAAAGGCATGAAATCTACTCATATTTTGTCCTATGCATTTCTTATTTTATGATGTTTTGCAATTTTCTGTCCGTTCCCCTCATTTTTTGCACTATTTTTTTCATATTTTGCGCTGATGTCATTCATCATTACGCACAACAGACCAGGCTGTTTTTGGGAATAATCACCCATATTAATTCAGCATTTTATGGATTTCCCACATTTTGCATCTGTCTCCGCCTGTTTAGGCTCGAAGAATTGATATGCCATATTTTGTTCTGTTCATTGGCGGCGTATATCATTTCATTATACGCATATTTAACCGGATCGTCCCGTTTGTTTCACAAAGAAACATCCGGCCGCACGCAATCCTTGCATTTTTTCTTGCGGACCCCTACAATGATATACATCACGGTGAAATTTCGGGGGACACGGAATGTACAAAGCGGTCATTCTTGCAGACGACCTTACCGGCGCATTGGACACAGGTGTGCAGCTTACGCAAAGGGGCGTTCCCGCGCTTGTCTGCATTCATGCACCGCGCACCTTCCCGGAAGCAGCGGAACCGGTACTCATCGTCAACCTTGACACGCGGCACGTGTCAGTCACGAAAGCCTTCGAAAAGACAAGCGACGCGGCCAGGCTCGCGAAAGCCTCCGGTGCCTGTGTGCTGTACGTCAAAACAGATTCCGGGCTGCGCGGCAATGTCGGCGCGGCTCTTTGTGCCGCCATCGAAGGCTGGGGCGAAAGTCTGGCATTCGTGCCCGCTTACCCCGAAAACGGCCGTACGGTAAAAGCCGGCCAGCTTTTTATATACGGCGTTCCTGTCACAAAAAGCGTTTTCGGGAGCGACCTGCATAACCCCGTCCGGCACGATTCGGTGCGGGATATTCTCCGCGAACAGTGCGATCTTACTATTTGCGAGGCAATTAAGGAAGCGGCGGGCACAACCGCTGAGCTCCACACCCAAAAAGGCCAGCGTGTGATCCATCTGTTTGAAGCCGCATGCGAAGCGGACATGGCCGCCGCGGCGCATGCAGTGCATGATGGCGGTTTTACGCTGATGTCCGGGTGCGCCGGGTTCTCAAAATATCTGCCGGGGCTTTTGTCGCTATCCGAGCGCGAAACCCGGCTTCCAGCAATGCAAGCGCCCCTTATGGTTCTTTCCGGAAGCACCAGCGAAATCGCGCTGCGCCAGCTTCGCTGCGCGCAGGATTGCGGGCTTCCCCGCGTTTCTTTTCCGGACCTTCTTGCACAAACCCCTGACCTTAGCGCACTGAACGCCCGCCTTTTTGACGCCATGGCAAAGGGCAGCTTCATGCTGACGGCCGCTTTATGCGAAGACGACGTGCGGGACGCAGGCCGCCGGGCACACGAAATGGGCCTTTCCGCCGGGGAAACGGGTAAACGGATCGCCAGGAACCTTGGCCGCGCCGCGGCTTCACTTCTTGGCTCCGGTTTTTCCGGAACGCTGTGCGTATTCGGCGGCGATACGCTTGCATCGTTCCTGTGTCAAGCGGGGGCTACCGCGATACGTCCACTCGGTGAAATTTCCGGGGGCGTCGTTCTTTCCGAAATCATCACCGGCAAATACCATGGTAACATCATCACAAAATCCGGCAGCTTTGGAAGCGATGAAATTATCCCGAACATACTGGCCATGCTCTCCAAGGCGCAGCCAACAGCAAAAGAGGGTGCAAATTCATGAAACCAATCGTAGGCATCACACTGGGCGACCCGTGCGGCATCGGGCCGGAAATCCTGGCAAAAGCACTGGCAAGGCGGGAGATCTATGAGCGCTGCCGTCCGCTGGCGGTGGGCAGTGCAAAAGTACTCGCCCAGGCTGCACGGATCGCCGGCGCGAAGCTGCAGGTCAGGCCTTTGGAAAGTATCAGGGATGCCGTGTTTGAGCCGGGTATAGCCGACGTTCTTGACATGAGCATCGTTGATATGGATACCCTGCGGCTTGGTGAACTGCAGGCGCAAGGCGGTGAGGCCGCTTTCCGGGCCGTTGAAAAGGTGATAGAGCTTGCCATGAACGGCCAGATCGATGCCACCGTTACCTGCCCGCTCAACAAGGAAGCACTTCACCTGGCCGGGCACCATTACAGCGGGCATACGGAAATCTACGCCGAACTGACCGGCACGAAGGATTACAGCATGATGCTGGCTGACGGTTTGCTTCGTGTAGTGCATGTTTCCACACACGTTTCCCTTCGTGAAGCCTGCGACCTATGCAAGCGCGCCCGTGTGCTGGAAGTGATCCGCCTCGCGGACCGCGCCTGCCGCGAGCTTGGCATGAAAGCTCCCCGTATCGGCGTCGCCGGGCTGAACCCGCACGCCGGCGAACACGGCCTCTTCGGCCTTGAGGAAATCCAGGAGATCGGCCCCGCCATTGAAGACGCCCGAAAGGAAGGGATCAACGCCGAAGGCCCCCTCCCCCCCGACACGCTTTTTTCCAAGGCAAAGGGCGGCTTGTACGATATTGCCGTCGCGCAGTATCACGACCAGGGGCATATCCCGCTCAAGGTTATCGGTTTCCAGTATGACAATACGGCTGGAAAATGGCAGTCCGTCACCGGCGTTAACGTGACGCTGGGGCTTCCCATCATCCGAAGCTCGGTTGACCATGGTACCGCGTTTGACCAGGCCGGCAAGGGTACAGCAAACGAGGAAAGCCTAATAAACGCGATTGACTACGCGATCCGGCTCGCCACCTCGAAAAGATAAGCCCCGCAAAAAAAGCCGCCCAGAGCCTTCATAAAGGCACCGGGCGGTTTTTTGCGGCCTTCGCTCATCTTAGGCGGCGGCCGTCTGTTTCATCTTTTTGCTCTTGTGGTTGGTTCATGAGGTTCCTGAAAATTGTCCCGCCCGCATTTAAATGAAGCCGCTTGCCAAGCACAAACACTTTGACCATTACCGCTCATGGAACGCCTGATTCCGTTGTTTCATACCATGAATCATGCCAACAAACCATAATAGTAGAAAGGTGATATTCATGAGCGATCCGGGAGCAGCCAGAACTTGTACCAATGGGCAGACAGCATATTCCATCCAGGCGGGAGATACATTATTTTCCATTTCGATGCGGTTCGGCATAACAACACAAAGCATATTGGACGCAAATCCAGGTCTTAGCCCCAACAACCTGAGGGTCGGGGAGATCGTTTGCATCCCCGGCGTCGCCCCCCCGCCCGTCTGCCCTCCCAACTCCTTTTCCTATACCATCAGGGCCGGTGATACGCTTTTCCTGCTGGCGCAGAGGTTTGGCGTCACCCCGCAAAGCATTTTGGACTTGAACCCAAGCATTCTGCCGGACAGCTTAAGGGTAGGGCAGATCATTTGCATCCCCTCCGCGGCCCCGACCGTCTGTCCCGGGAACACCTTTGTCTATACCATCATGACCGGCGATTCGATTTTCAGTCTGTCGCAGAGATTTGGCGTCACTGCTCAAAGCATTTTGGATGCAAACCCGGGCATTAACCCGGCCAATCTCCGTGTGGGACAGCAGATCTGCATCCCGGGCACAGCGCCGTCGGCATGCACATGCGAACAGAACCTGGCGGCGGCACAGAGGAATATCGCGCTGCTCCGGGGCGAGAGCGGCGCCCAGATATTCGGCGATATGACCTATGGCAGTTCCACGGCGACCACCATCGCCACGACGGTGACCGCAACCGAACTGCGTTTTGACGCCGCCCCCGTCACATTCACCGGCGACTTCACCTGCCAGTTCACCCAAGGCTCCGCGTATGCCTATTACATGGACAGCGCAGCCGGCGGCCAGAGGGGCCTGGTCGTCAGGGATGATTTCGGTATCTGGCATACTTTTGAATACCGTGTGCCGATCGGGTGAAAGAAACAGGCATCGTGACCATTGGAACAGTCTGGGACGGCGCTGAGAAAAACGCTCCATCCCGGACGTTTTTTTATGCGGATAATATTATAAATGGGGTTTCCAAAGGGGTTATATTCCGGCTGGCTCAATCGTCGCACTGCTCACTCCGTTCGCATTGCTCGTTTCGCCAGCCTCCTCCGCCTCGCTTCATCCGCCACAGGCGGCGCTTCGGCTTCGGAGCCTTTGGCGGGGTCCAGGGGCTCATCCATCTGGCTCAATCGGCGCGCTGACTCGCTGCCGCTCGCAGCGCTTGTTTCGCCAGCCTCCTCCACCCCTCCCTCATCCGCCACTGGCGGGGTCGGGGTTACGGAGCCCCTGGCGCGTTCTCCCCGGCCAGGATGCCGCCGGCCCAGGCGAAGAGCAGGTTAAAGCCGCCGCAGTCACCGTCCACGTCCAGCACTTCCCCCACGGCGTACAAACCGGAAGCAAGGCGGGAGGCCATGGTGGCCGGATCAAAATCACGGGTATCGATGCCGCCAGCCGTCACCTGGGCGCTGTCAAATCCCTGCACGCCGGTGATGGCAAGCGGAAAGTCTACCATGAATGATGCAAGGGCGGAGATTTCCCTGGAAGAAAGGGAGGCGCATAGGCGGGACAGTGGGCCGATTCCCGCACGCTTCATAATAGCCATGCCCAGCCTTACATGCAGCCAGCCCGAAAAATACTGCTCCAGGGGCGCATCGAAAAAAAGCTCCGCCCGGCGCAAAAGGGCGGGAAACAGATCGGTTTCTTCCATATTGAAAGCCGGCAGCAGGCATATGTGCAATGTGGCTCCCGCGGCATCCCTGGCCAATTGCATGGCAGCCACGCCGCTTACCCCGTATTCGGTGAACAGGATCTCGCCTTTTTCCCGTTGAAGGATCGTATCCCTGCGGGTCAGCCAGACTTCCGCCTGGGCCCGGATACCATTCAGGCCGCGGATGGGCTCTGTTTCCGTCTTCAATTGGGTAATGGCGGGCCGGGGCGAAATCAAGCGGTGCCCCTTAGATGTAAGCAGCGCATAGGCGCTGCCGTCGCTGCCAAGCTTGGGTGCAGCCTTCCCGCCGCCCGCCACGATCACGGCATCAGCCGTATATTGCTTGTCCCCCGCGAAAGCCAGCCAGCTACCGTTAAGCTTTTCGATACGGGAAACAGCCATACCGCATACGGTTTCCACTCCATGCCGGGCACAACCCAACCGCAATACATCCAATACGGAAGAGGCAAGGCCGCTGGCAGGATAGACCCTCCCGTCCTCCTCTTCCCGAAGGTTTAGGCCCAGGCTGTCAAAAAAAGCGGCCACCCGGCGCACATCCGCATGGGTAAGTACTTCTTTGGCGAACGCTTCCCCGCCGTGATACTTTAGCGGGCCCACGTTCATTACATTGCAGCGGCCATTGCCCGTTGCCAATATCTTTTTGCCCACCCGGTCCATTTTTTCCAGCACGGTCACCTTCGCGCCCTGCCGGGCCGCGCAGATGGCCGCCGTCAGCCCCGCCGCGCCGCCGCCTATTACCAGCACCGTTTTTTGCTTCACCCGTCCCACCTCATGGCTATTATACCGTTGGTTGCACGAAAGGGAAAGGGTTTCTTGGCAGACAAAGAGAGCCTCCCGCCCGGCAAATACCAGGCAGGAGGCCAGACTCTCTATTGCATGCTTACTTGATGGCAATGTCCTCTTCGGCCTTCTCGCCGCTGCGCATGTACACGGGGCGCAGCGTAAGCTCCTGATAGGATGCAGGCAAATCGTAGCGCAGCGACAGTTCCAATTGATCGGGCGCTGTCACCATCACGCCGGCACTTGTACCCTTGCACGGCTTGCCGTCGGCGTAAAGGGCATAGTCGTACACATAGTCTTCGCTGGCTTTAAACTCGCCCATTTCCGTCCATACCCGCGTCCACTCCTCGGGGCATTTCATCGTCAGCGTGCCTGAGATATCCACCTGCGAGATCGTCAGCTCCGCTTTGGCGGAGTACCGTTCAAACGCGGCCTCGCCGGCCCTTGTCAATGTTTTTCCGTCGCGCAGGATGGTGAAGCGGATGTCTTTGATCCCCCGGTCCGCCGGATTGCTCACATATGCAACCTTATATCCGGACGCATCCTGATAGACGATTTCGGTTCCGTAGAGGATATGCACGCTTGCTTCCACGCTGTCCGCACCCCCAAGCGCTTGGGGAATCCCTTCATATTCGCCGTACCCCTGGATTTTGCCGTCCGCCAGCACTTTACTGCCGGAATCGGTGATATTAAGGTCCGATTCGTCGGACAGGTAGAATCCATCGCTGGGGCCGGCGTAGTCAAACATTACATAAGCGCCGTCATGAGTGTTGAGATATTCGTTGATTTTTATATTGAGATCCGGATCGGCATGTGAATAGACTTCACCGTATGTTTTCCCCTGCTCCTGTATATCCCAGGGGATATCCCCGCTGGGTACCCCTTCGCCCAAAACAATCTCCCAGTCGGCAGGCTTTACGAAGGTATAGGATATGTAGATTTTCTTCCCGTCAAAATGCGCCTGCTCCAGCGTGAAGTCGAAGGTCCGTTCATTCTGATGCTGAAGGATCTGCGCGTATACGTTCTTCGCCTCCGGTGCTTGCGCGCCGGCCGCCGCAAGCGGCTGGACCGTTTGGGTTTCGCCATAGGTTGTGGACACATTTTCGAGATTTTGAAGCTTTTGACCGTTCACCTCGTCATCGCCAAACTGGCCGAACACGCCCAGGCTTGCGGCAACCGCTGCGCCGATCATCATAAGCATCAGCACCATGACACTGGCCAATGCCGCGGACATTTTCCTTTTCACTTTGATTCCTCCTCTTGCTTTTTGAAGCACCACACGGCTGTCTTTTTGATCCCATTCCAAAGCAGAGAGCTGGCGATCGAGAAGGTCCTTGAATTCGTTACTCATCGAAATACCACCTTTCCAGCCTTTGGCGCAGCACTTTGTTTGCATGCTTTAACCGTGATTTGACTGTGTCTATTGGGATTCCCAGCGTTTCGCTGATATGCTTTAGTTTCATTTCCTGGTAATAGCGGAGCAGGACCACATCCTTGTATCTGGCAGGCAGGCGCATGACCTCGTCCACAACGGTTGTGTCCGGCATGGCAGGCTCATGTGCCGCTTCAGGGAGGCTGTCCAGGCTAACCTTCCGGTCTACCCTGCGAAACCAGGACATGCGTAAGTAATCCTTGCAGGTGTTGATGGCGATCCGCATGAGCCAGGATTGCTCGGTGCCTTCATGCCGGAAAGAACCAAGCTTTTTGCATGCTTTAAGAAACGTATCCTGGACCGCGTCCTGCGCCAGGGAAACATCGCGCAGATAGATATAGCACATTCTCAGAAGAGGACTGCCATACTGCGCCATGATGCGCGCAAGCTCCGCTTCCTGAACTCTGTTTGGTACCTCAACAAAGTTCATTTGCTCTGCTCACCCCCTTCACTTATAAGACGAGACTTCGATAAAAAACTGGTGATAAACTTGTAAAAAAAGGAAAGGTTTTCATTCCCGCCCCAGCGTGGTACAATAAGGAAGTTCAAAAAAGGAGGAAACCCATGCTGCGCCTAAACAGCCTGCCGCTGCCCCTGGATATGGGAGAAAAAGAATTGCGCCTTGCCGCGGCGAAAAAGCTTAACGTCAAGGCGGAAGAACTTCTTTCCTTCCGCGTTGTCAAAAAGAGCGTAGACGCCAGGGACAAGGGCGACGTACATTTTGTATACGGCGTGGATGTCGGCCTAAAGCAGGAGGAGGATGTGCTTCGCCGGCTGCGCTTTGGCACGGCAACCAAAGTGGAGGAGGAGAAGGCTTCTCGTCCGCTTCCCCGCGCATCCTTTGCCCGCCGGCCGGTGGTGGCGGGGGCGGGCCCGGCCGGGCTGTTCGCGGCGCTGACGCTTTCCAAAGCCGGAGCCATGCCCATCCTCATTGAACGTGGCAAGCCCGTCGGGGAGCGGGCCAAGGACATCGATATCCTGTTGAATGAAGGCATTTTGAACGAGGAAAGCAACGTGCTTTTCGGCGAAGGCGGCGCCGGAGCCTTTTCCGACGGCAAGCTCACCACCGGCATCAAAAACCCCTTATGCCAGGATGTGTTGCAGGCTTTGGTAGGCTTTGGCGCGCCGGAAGAAATCCTGTACGTGCAAAAAGCCCACATCGGCACGGACCTGTTGCGGGATGTGGTTCAAAACCTGCGGGAGGAAATACGTTCCCTTGGCGGCGAGGTGCTGTTTGAAACAAAGCTTGTAAGCCTTCATGCCGAAAAGGGAAAGCTTCGCGGCGTCACCGTTTTGAAAGACGGACAGGAAACGCAGATCGATACGGATACGCTGATCCTGGCCATCGGCCACAGCGCCAGGGATACATGCCGCATGGCGTTTATGTCCGGCGTGCCCATGGCACAAAAGCCGTTTGCTGTCGGCGCGCGCATCGAGCATCCTCAACATCTGATCAACAGGGCGCAGTACGGCAAGTTCGCCGGCCACCCAAAGCTTGGCGCGGCGGATTACAAGCTAAGCGTACGCACCCCGGATGGCCGCGGCGCATATACCTTTTGCATGTGCCCCGGCGGCGTGGTGATCCCTGCTGTAAGCCAGCAAGGCGGCGTGTGCGTCAATGGCATGAGCTATCATGCACGGGCCGGGGAAAACGCCAACGCCGCGCTGCTGGTGGGCGTCTCGCCCCTGGACTTTGGGGACGACCACCCCCTGGCGGGGTTTGAGTACCAGCGCGCGCTGGAGCAGGCGGCTTACCGGGCGGGGGGCGGAAATTTTTTTGCCCCGGCGCAGCGTGTGGAGGATTTTCTCAGTGGCCGCGCTTCCACCCATATAGGCAGCGTGGTCCCCACCTACCGCCCTGGCGTGGCGCCATCGGACCTTGCCGCCTGTTTGCCCAAGTATATCGTGGAGGACATGCGCATCGGGATTTTGCAAATGGACAAGCAATTAAACGGCTATGCCCATCCGGATGCGCTTCTGACCGGCGTGGAAGCCCGTTCCTCCTCCCCCGTCCGCATCCTCCGGGATGAAAACCATCAATCCCAGATACAAGGCATCTTCCCCGCCGGGGAGGGGGCAGGGTACGCGGGCGGCATTATGAGCGCCGCGGTGGACGGCATCGCCTGCGCCCAAAAAGCAGTTCACATCCATTCAAAACATTAACGCAGCTTTGGATGCATTCAGGTTTCTCATTGGTTATGAAAGGATATTATACGCATAATGATACATGCAGTTATCTTTGATATGGACGGCGTATTGTTTGATACCGAACGGCTGGGCATCGCGCAGCAGCTTCAGGCCTGCCTGGATGTAGGCTATCCGGTGACGGAAGAACTCTTAATGCGCACCATGGGCGTCAATATGGCCGCCGGGCGTGAAATCATGTTAGGCGCACTGGGGCCGGACTTCCCTTATGAAAAGATGATCGCCCACTGGACGGCACTGATGTATGAAGACATGGCGCAAAACGGCATTCCCCAAAAGCCCGGCCTGCGGGAACTGATGAGGGCATTAAAAGACAGAGGAATCAAAACCGCCGTAGCCACCTCCAACAGCCGGTCGATTATGGAAAGCTATATGAAGCTGGCCGGCCTGGAAAGCAGTTTTGACGCCATCGTATGCGGCGATTCCGTTCAGAAAAGCAAGCCCGCCCCGGATATATATCTTACAGCGGCCCAAAGGCTTGGCGTATCGCCTTCGAATTGCATTGGCGTGGAGGATTCGATAAACGGTGTCAAGTCCGTGCGTGCGGCGGGTATGGTCTCCGTCATGGTGCCCGATTTGATCCCCTTCACCGGCGAGCTTTCCGCTTATGTAGATCACTGCGTGCCCACCTTGCAAGAAGTGATTCCCCTACTATAAACAAAGGAGTGTCAGTATGCGCGCTTATGAACGGTTTTTAAAGTATGTATCCATCGACACCACCAGCGACGATAACGCTGCCCTTTGTCCTTCCACCCCCAATCAAAAGGTGCTGGGCCAAATGCTGGTGGAGGAAATGCTGGCCATGGGCATAACCGACAGCCGCATGGACGAGCACGGTTATGTGTACGGCAGCATCCCCGCAAAGGGTAGTGCAAACAAGCCCGCCATCGGCTTCATCGCCCATATGGACACCTCCAACGCCGTACCCGGCGGTCCGATAAAGCCGCAAATCGTGGACTACAAGGGCGGAGATATCACCTTAGGCAATGGCCTCATTATCTCCGAAAAGGAGTTTGACTTTTTGAAGGAGCTTCCCGGCAAGAGCCTGATCGTAACCGACGGCAATACGCTGTTGGGGGCCGACGACAAAGCCGGCGTGGCCGAGATCCTCACCATGTGCGAGCGTCTTTTGGCGCCAGGCGCCCCGGACCACGGCAAGGTGTGCATCGCCTTTACGCCGGATGAGGAGATCGGCCGTGGAGCCGACCGGTTTGACGTGCCCGGCTTCGGTGCGGCCTATGCCTACACGGTGGACGGCGGCGCGCTGGGGGAGATCGAGTACGAAAACTTCAACGCTGCCTCAGCGAAGATCAATATCCACGGCGTGAACATCCACCCCGGCAGCGCCAAAAACAAAATGCGAAACGCCTGCCTTCTGGCCATGGAGTTTAACGGTATGCTGCCACCCCAGGAGATCCCCGCCTGTACGGAGGGGTACGAAGGCTTCCAGCACCTGAACGCCATCAAGGGTGACGAGGAACTCACGACCCTCCATTATATCATCCGCGACCATGACATGGAGAAATTCAGTTTTAAGAAATCACGGTTTAAGAAGATCGCGGTTTACCTGAATGAAAAATACGGTTCCGGCACAGTGGAGCTTACGCTCAAGGACAGCTATTTCAACATGCGGGAGCAGCTCAAGGATCACATGTACATTGTGGAAAAGGCGAAGGATGCCATGGTTTCTTGCGGCGTTGAACCCATCATCCAGCCCATCCGCGGCGGCACGGACGGGGCACGGCTTTCCTTCATGGGCCTGCCCTGCCCCAATCTGTCCACCGGCGGGTACAATTTCCACGGACGCCGGGAATTGATCCCCGTGGAGGCCATGGATACCATGGTGGAAGTGCTGCTCACGCTGGTCAAAACAGCGTGACCGAAGGTTTTATGACACAAATGCGTTCGTAGGGGTGATTATCAATCGCCCGCCAAGCCGGGCACTCTGACCGCAACATGCGGGCGACTAATCGCCCCTACGCCGTATATTGATAGTTGCTGTATCTACCGCGGCACACAGGAACCGGAAGGGAAATCAATGTTCTCTTTGCAGCCGTAGGGGCGATTATCAATCGCCCGCCAAGTTAGGTACCCTGTCCGTAACATACGGGCGAACAATGAATTTCATGATGTCCAACTTCAGGAAGGAGGCCCCTCCCGCCCGAATACACAATGGCGGGAACATATGCCATGTTTATTCAAAAGCGCTCCCGGTGGAGCCGGTATGTATCGGGATTCGTTTTCCTCTCCCTGCTCTTATCCATCGTCTATATTGTTGTGCAGTGGACAAACGCCCCCGCCAGCCCGTCCGGCCCGGAGCATGAAAAACTGAAAAGCGACTACGCGCTGATGGTAGTGCAATGCTCCCTGGGCATCCTGGCGATGCTGCTTCCTGGATGGCTTGCCCGCAAATGGCGGGTGGAAATTCCATCCGGCATGATGATCCTCTATCTCCTGTTTCTGTACGCCGCCATATACCTTGGCGAAGTGCAAAGCTTTTACTACCGGATTCCCCACTGGGATTTGATCCTGCACGGTTTTTCCGGAGGCATGCTGGGGGCGCTGGCGTTTTCTTTTGTACGGCTTTTAAACAACTCCGACCGGGTCCATGTGGAGCTGAATCCCCTGTTCACTGCCGTGTTCGCCTTTTGCTTCTCCATCACCCTGGGGGTGTTCTGGGAATTTTACGAATATTCCGTGGATGGCATGCTGGGGCTCAACATGCAAAAGTTCCTGCAGGAGGATGGCGCAATGTTTAACGGCCGGGACGCCCTTTGCGACACCATGCAGGATCTGATTATCAACGCGGTGGGCGCACTGTTTACATCCATCGTGGGCTTCATTTCCCTCAAGTACAAAAAGGGCTGGGTGGAGAAAGTGATGCTCAGGCGCCAGCCCCCGCGGGATATGGGTAAGGATAATACCTTCAGCGGCTGAAGCCCTGTGCAATCCTCAGGAATTCCCCTTCTTCATCTCCTTGAATTCCTCAAATTCCGCCTTCATAAGTTCGTTCTGCTCAAAAAAGGTAAGCAGCATATTGATGAGCAAAACGGTCTTGGGGCTGACCACATGCTCGATGAGTTCCGTTTCCACCAGCAGATCCTTGGATCCGATCAAATGCAAAAACCGCTCGATGGTCTGATGCCTGTGCATTAAATATGCACCGGCATCTTTTCCTTTTTCCGTAGGCAGTATGATTTCGTATTTGTCGTATTCCACAAAGCCCTTTTCCGAAAGCTTCAATACCATCTTTGAAGCGGAAGACGGTCGCACATGCAGCGCCTCTGAAAGCTTGCCAATGCGGGTATAGTGGCTAAGCTCGCACTGCCTGTACACCATTTCCAGATAATCCTCCATGGCCGGAGTCAGGCGGTCATGCTGCTTTTGCAAGAGTTCATATCCGCGAACGGTATGGAATTCCCTGCCGTTATCGAAGCTCATAGACGCACCTCCTATATCCGGTTGAGCTATTGTATTCGCGTTCGGGGCGCTTTAGGCAGCGCAACCCGCACACATTTGCCCGTGGGTCATATAGTTGGCTTAGGGAAAATTCTTCCCGTCCAATTCAGTATCAAGGAGTGAAAACAATGGAAGCTGCCATCCCGCTTATGCAGCTAAACATAGGAAAAAAGGCGAAGGTCCTGTCGCTTAACTTCGACGGCGCTGCAAGGCGGCGCATTCTTGATCTGGGCGTCATCGTGGGAACCGAGATCGCCTCCCTGTACAAAAGCCCCTCCGGCAATCCCGTGGCCTATTTGATCCGCGGCGCGGTGATCGCCCTCCGGTCGGATATCGCTTCAGGCATCATAGTCAGGGAGTGCTAACCATATGCCAAACGAAATAGTCATCGCTCTTGCCGGAAACCCCAACGTGGGAAAAAGCACGGTGTTCAATGGCCTCACGGGGCTCAAGCAGCACACGGGCAATTGGCCCGGAAAAACCGTATCAAGCGCCCAGGGAAGGTACCGCCATAAAGGCAGCTCTTTTTTGCTGATGGATTTACCCGGCACCTATTCGCTGATGGCCAACTCCCAGGAAGAGGAGATCGCCCGGAATTTCATCTGCTTTGGTAACCCGGATGTAACGGTGATCGTGGCGGACGCCACATGCCTGGAGAGGAACCTGAACCTTGTGCTGCAGGTACTGGAGATCACCGGCAAGGCCGTTCTGTGCGTCAACCTGATGGATGAAGCCAAAAAGAAAAAAATCACCGTGGATGTAAGCCTGCTTTGCAAAAGGCTGGGCATTCCGGTGATCGGGGCCAGTGCCCGGGAAGGCAAGGGGCTCAAGCAGCTGATGGACGCCGTGTATGACGCAGCACAACCATCGGCCGTTTATTCCCCCATTCGCGTTTCCTACCGGGAGGAGATTGAAAAGGCTATTTCGATGCTGGAGCCTGCTTTGCAGCGCGCCCTTCCCCAAAATACCTCAAGCCGGTGGGCAGCGCTGCGCCTTCTGGACGGTGAGGAGACAATTCTGCGCGCGCTTAATGAATACCTGGGCTACGATGTACTCGAAGCAGAAGGCGTACGGGAGCAGCTTGCCAAGGCTGTAAAATATCTGGAAGAGTGCGGCATCACCGGGATGCTGCTCAGGGATGAGATCACCACCAGTACCGTCCGCTTATGCGAAAGCATCGCCTGTGAAGCCGTCACGCCGAAAGACAGGCAGTATCATGACCGTGACCGCCGGATCGATCGGATTTTGACCTCCCGTTTAACCGGCATCCCCATTATGATCCTGCTTTTGTTCATCATCTTCTGGATTACCATCACAGGGGCCAACGTCCCCTCCGGCCTGCTGGCGGATGGACTTTTCTCCCTGATAGAGCCGCTTTCCGGCTTCCTGAATGGCCTATCCTTCCCCGCATGGCTTGTAGGCCTTCTGGTTGACGGAATGTATAAAACGCTGGCCTGGGTGGTCTCCGTCATGCTGCCGCCCATGGCCATCTTCTTTCCGCTGTTTACTTTGTTGGAGGATCTGGGATACCTGCCCCGCATTGCCTTCAACCTGGACAATTTCTTTAGGAAGGCAAACGCCCACGGCAAGCAGGCACTGACCATGTGCATGGGCTTTGGCTGCAACGCCTGCGGCGTGATCGGCTGCCGCATCATCGATTCCCCCCGGGAGCGGCTTATCGCCACCCTTACCAACAACTTTGTTCCCTGCAACGGCAGGTTCCCTACGCTGATCGCCGTCATCACCATGTTCTTTGCTGCAGCCGGGGGGCTTTTAGGCTCCATATCCTCCACGCTGCTGTTGACGGGTGTGGTAGTACTGGGTGTCGCCATGACGCTTATTACCTCCAAGGTGCTGTCCAAAACGCTTTTAAAGGGCGCGCCTTCTTCATTCCAATTGGAGCTTCCGCCCTACCGGCGGCCTCAAATCGGCAAAGTCATCGTCCGCTCCATCTTGGACCGCACGCTGTTTGTGCTGGGCCGGGCCGTATCGGTGGCCGCGCCGGCGGGGCTCATTATTTGGCTGCTGGCCAACATGCAGGTGGGCGGCGCCAGTATTCTTACCCATTGCGCCGCTTTCCTGGATCCCTTTGCCCGGCTGATGGGTCTGGATGGCTATATCCTCATGGCCTTCATCCTGGGCTTTCCCGCCAATGAGATCGTGATCCCCATCCTGCTGATGAGCTACCTGTCCAAAGGCTCTCTCACGGATTTTGAAAGCCTTTCACAATTGCACGCACTGCTTGTGCATAGCGGCTGGACATGGCTCACCGCCGTGTGCGTTATGCTGTTTTCGCTCATGCACTGGCCCTGCGGCACCACGTTATGGACCATACGCCGGGAAACGCAAAGCACGAAGTGGACAATCACCGCGTTTTTGATCCCCACCGCGGCGGGAGTTGCCGCGTGCATGCTGGTAGCAGGCACCGCCAGGATTCTCGGCCTTGCCTAAACAACATTTCTGCGATGGCATCCCCGTGAAATGTTACGGCATGCGCTTTTTATCCTTGTCACGCAGGTATTCCGGGCGCCATTTGCTGGTATGGGACTGGTCCACCAGCGCTTTTGAAAAATCTCTCCCGTTGTATGGCGCAAAGGGCGTCATAAAAGGCACTCCGAAGGTAGTATTGGAAACAAGCAGCGTCAAAATTGCGGTCGTCGCAACCGTAAAGCCAAAGAAGCCGAAAAAGCCTGTGGCAAGGATCATAAAGAACTTCAAAATCCGAAAAGGAGTTATCAGCGTATAATCGGGCATGGCAAAGGACGAGAGGAGCGACACTGCAGAAATGATCAGAAGCAGGGAGCTGAAAATGCCCGCTGCAATAGCCGCCTGGCCGATTACGATGGCGCCCACAATGCCGATGGCGGGGCCGATCTGCCTGGGCACGCGCAGCAGCGCTTCTCTTAGCAGCTCCATGGTCATCTCCAGCAGCAGCGAGCCGATCATGGCATTAAAGGGCGTATTGCTCCTCAGTGTTGCCAGCAGTATGGCATAGTCACTGGGCAGCACATCGGTATGGTAGGATGTTACCGCCACATATACGCTGGTGGCCGTCAGAGCGACCACCAGCGCCATATACCGAAGCATCCTGGCAAAAAAGCCGAAAAGCTTGTTATCATACCGGTCATCACAGGAAAAGAAAAATTCGCTGAAGGTTTTGGGGGCATAGATGGCATCCTTGCTGCCGTCCGTCAATATGACCACCTTGCCGTCCAGCAAAGTACTGTAAGCCATATCCGAGCGTTCTATGACCCCCATTTGAGGGAAGATCTGATAAGGGCGGTCCAGTAGCGAGGCCTGCAGCTCTCCCGAAGTCCCAATGCCGTCCACATCGATGGCCCTGATTCTACTCTGAATCTGGTTGACCAGCGTTGGATTTGCAATATCCTCTATATATACAACGGCGACATTGGTTCTGGTCCGCCTGCCTACCACGAAATAGTCGATCCTCAAATTCTTATCCTGCATACGGTAACGCAGCAGGGACAGGTTTGTATTCAGGTTTTCGGTAAAGCAGTCCAGGGATCCGCGAAGGGTGAAGCTCAGTTCGGGTGTGGGCACCGCGCGGTGTTCCACGGCTTTGCAGTTGATGACCAGGTATTCTTTGTCAGTGGAAAAAAGGAGTACCGTCATGCCGGATAAGATATGCTTATCCACATGGTCCAAATTCGATTCGATGGAGAGATTGTCCGCATAGATCAGCCTGTCAGCCGTGCGTCTGGCGCTGATGGTTTCATGAACGGAGGAACAATACAGCATCAGGGGCTTGATTACGTTCTGGGCGAGATAATCCCTGTCGGTCAATTGGGAGATGAAATAAATATTCACCGTACCTCCCTGGTACGGAATCACCCGTTCCACAAAATCACGGCCATCCGCCGTAAGTGCCTGTGTCAGTTTTTCAAATTCTTTTTCCCGCACGACTTTTTCCTTTCACCGCACCGGATCGGTTTCATAGTTCAAAGAAGGCGATACGCTCAGGTCCACATGGATATCCCAATAGACTTTAGCAGTTAAAAACGCAGACTGCCAATCAAGTGTATCGAAAATAGCCGGATATTTGATGCGGAATGCATCATCCATTTGCAGATAATCGGTTTTATCAACATTCTGGGCCTGATTCATGGCTATGTTCAGTTTCTCCAATACGTTTTGCTTCAATGAGCCCTCCATTTCCTTCAGCGCATCCTTGTTCAGGTTATAGGGGGTCCGGTTGTTCCCATACTCCACGGTGGCTTTGAGATTCAGTTTGATAAGATAGTTGATTTCGCCGTCTTGATAATAGGGTGTAATTGTTCTTGCATCCAAAATCGTTTTTACCGTAAAGAGCTTGTCTTGATACGGAACATCAAAAAGTGTCCTTGCCTTCACGGCCTTGAGTATGTTCAGGCCGGCGCAATCCTCCAAAGGAATATAGCCTGTCACACGGTTGCCGTTCACCACTGAATAGCCAGCCAACATCGTTTCTTCATCCTTCATTCCAATGCATGGTATAAGCACGCCGGAATACCGGCTGCTTAAGTTTTCCAGCAGGCGCGATGTTGTTCTGGAAAAGGCCTCCCCCTGCTGCTCCAGGGAGGTGATGGTGTTTTCAATAGAATAGCCGACTGAGAAGTTTTTCTTGTTCATTGCCGTAAACATTTCATCCAAATTGCTGCGGGTAGTTACCGTAAGCACCTTTTTCCGGTATGTTTCATCAGCACGCTGGCGGTACAGGTACGAAACCAGGTCATCGTCATCATCGGCAAAACGCTCCGTCAATAGCAGCGTCCGCACGCCGCTGATATAAATGGGCTGATCCAGCTGCCGGTCAATATCCAGCCTGCCTTCCGCAAATGTTTTCCCGCTACCTTTGACATAATAGTATTTGCTCCCCAGGGGAGCGGGGCCGCCGCCTGATCCGGCGGAATTGCTGGCCTGAATATTGGCGATCTCCACATAGAACCAAAACTCGTCCCCCACTTTGTCGACGGCTACCGTGGTGACGATCAACTTTTTGTTGATATCCTGCGCATCCACGCATCCGCCTACCGGCAGAACAAGAGCAAAGGCCATCATTAGCAGGAAGCAGCGTTTCATGTACCGGATCATACGGCTCTCCTTATCCCCCGGTCTTGGACCTTTTTTTTAAAAGAGACAACAGGAAAAGCAGGGTGGGCATCACTCCGGCGAAAAACAACATCAGAACAGGCAGTATTTTTTTAAACTCCGAACTATACGCAGGCAATCCAAGCACAGTCAGTGAAGCTCCGTAAGAGGCCGCACATACAAGTGAAACCATAAGACCACGTTTTGCCAAGGGAAATATTCTGGACATAAGTTCCACCACGGAATGGATCAATATGGTCAGGATGGCAAACAGTCCGGCCAGCCCAATGGGGATATACAAGATATCCGGCCGCTCAATCACCGGTGCATCCGCCAGCTTGATGGCTTCTATGAATGTATCGTTATAGGCGATGGCGTTATTGATGCCCAGCATGCCGATGCTGCCTTCCGTGATGAGCACAAGCTGCAGGCCGATTGCCAGCATGGAAAAAAAGGCAGCCTTGGGCGCACCTTTGTTTCCTTTCCCAAAAGGTATCAGCATAAGATTCTCCAGGCCGCCAAAGATCGTACCAAATAAGAGGATCGCACCAAAAAACTGCCCGCCTTCATTTGGATTGTAAAGCGGCAATATATTGGTAATCTCGCTTTGTGTAAGCATCAGCAGGCATAGCAGCAGCGTAATGGCAAGATACATGACCCCCAGCAGCTCAAAGAGCCTTGCCATGGTTTCCGTTCCCTTGTATACAATAAAACCGAAAAGGGCAACAGCTACTGCCAGTGTAAATGCAGGCTGTGTTTTGGGCAAAAAATTCATGGTAATCAATTTAGCCATGTTCTCATTCAGGTACACAAGTATCGAAAAGAAATAAACAGTAAATACAACACAAAAAATGTAGTTCGGCACCTTTCCAAGCAGAATCTGCCCATACTCAAAAACCGTCATGCCTTGATATGTGTTTTGCAGTTTGGTCAGCATGATGGCAACCAGGGAAAATGCAGCGGTATACACGACAATCATGATCCATCCGCTGCGGCCCATGGTTTTGGCAGCCATCTGCGGTATATCAATTGTGCAAAAGGCGCATGTAACCAGCAGCAGAAGAAAAAAAATTTGACGGTTGGTAACGCCTTTTCCCAATCTGCCCCTCCTCTCCGGAGCCATATCTTGCCTTCCATTTTCCAAGCCGGATGTATAGGCCTATCATCCCCCTTTTTAAACCGGCTATTCCTTTCGCCCATTGGAAGAATTGCTACAGCATGCTTATAAATCCGACATGAAAATTCGGGATATTTGAGGCTCATACCAATGTAAAATATTAGTGCGTCCAAAGCAGCGAGAAATTTTCGATGCGGGGCAAGGAGCCGGAGCGAGGCGTAGCAGCGCTACGTTGAGCGGAAGGCGACGACGCATTAATGTTTGGAATTGGTATCTAGCATAATGTACGCATCAAAAAAGGGCTGGGCCCTTCAGGTGAGGACGCCGCCCTTTTTGCGATTACCAGGTGTATTGGTTTAACTAAACGATGGATACCTTTCCTTTACTGACCCTTAAAAAGATCAGCAGCGATGCGATGGTCGTAACCGTGAGTATGGACGCAAGCGCCGCCGCCGTGCCGTCGCTCATGCGCATGACTTCCTGGTAAATGGCCACGGCAATGGTGGAGGTTCCCCCAGCGTAAAGCATGATGCTGGAGCTCAATTCATTGATGCAGGTGATCCAGCTTAGTACCGCACCGGAAAGGATGCCCGGCAGCATCAGCCGGGCTATTACGGTAAAGAACGTCTTCATGGGGGAAACCCCAAGGCTGATGGACGCCTCCTCAATGCTGGGGTCCATTTGGTATAAAAAGGCGCTGCCGGAACGGACCGTATATGGCAGCTTGCGCACCACATAAGAAATGATCATGATGGCCGCGGTACCTGTCAAAATGATGGGCTTGCGGTTGAAGGCCACGATCAAACAGACGCCCAGCACCGAACCCGGGATAACGTAGGGGAACATGACCAGCGTGTCGATGAGGCCCGCCACCTTGCCCTTTTTACGAACCAGGATGTAGGAGATCAGCATCCCCAGCACCACGATGAATGCGATGGCCGCCACGGAAAAGTAGTATGTATTGAATATATTGTGGCCCAGGCGGCTGGCGATGGTCTTGTAGTTGTCAAAAGTAAAGCCGCCCACAAAGCCCGTAAAATCAGTCTTGATAAACGATGTCGTAACCACTGTGATCTGCGGTAAAAGGCCAATCAGGGCCACCACCGCCACAGGCAGCGTTACAAGAAAACGCTTCACGCCACGCAGCCGAATCTCCTTGGGCGGCCTAAGCGCGGTCATGATGTAGTTGCGCCTGGCAATAAAGAATTTCTGAATAAACAGTACCGACAGGGAGCAAGCCACGATGATCACCGACAGCGCGCTGGCCATGTTGGCGTTGCCGCCCAGCTCGCTCATGTACTCGTTGTACACAAGCACTGGCAGCACGGTGTATCCTTCGCCAATGAGCATGGGCGTGCCGAAATCCGCCAGCGCAGTCATGAACACCATCACCGCCCCGGCCAATATGGAGGGCAGTACCACAGGCAGCGTAACGGTGAACAGCCGGCGGAGCTTTGAAGCGCCCAGGTTCTCCCCCGCTTCCTCCAAGGAACTGTCGATGCTGGTCAGCGCACCCGACACATACAAATACACGTATGGGAACAGGTGGAAGGTGAACACCAGTACAATGCCGCCCTGGCCGTATATGGTAGGCATGGTGATGCCGATTCCGGCAAACAGTTTCGTCACAAAGCCCGCCCGGCCAAACAGCAGTATCCAGGAATACGCACCGATAAAGGGCGGGGACATCAGCGCCATGACAATGAAGATATAGAACATCTTCTTGCCCCACACATTATATCGCGTCATCAGGTAGGCCAAAGGCACCCCGATCAGCGTGCAGGTGATGGTGGCGGCAATGGTCACTACGGCCGTGTTCCTCAGGGCGTTGTAGTAATACGCCCTGCTAAAAAACCGCTCATAGTTGTACAGCGTGAACCCTTCGGCTTTTTTGGAAAAAAAGCTGCGAGTGATCAGCGAGGAAAAGGGATACAGCAAAAACGCCACCATGGCCAGGATGACCGCCACCTTGACCCAGAACCAGAAATCAAGCCGCGGCTTTGATAAAAGCGCGCGGTGCGGGCGGACGGGAGCGCTGCCTAGCATGAGAGCACCTCCTGATCCATGGAAAACAAGCTTACGCTGCCGGGATCAAAACCAACAAAGACTTCTGAACCATCCGGTTTGATGGACAAAGTATCCTTCGTATATTCGTTGAGCTGCACCGTCTGGCCGTTCTCCAGCAGCACTTCGTACTCAATAAAATCCCCCAGGAAGGTGGAAAGCTCTATCCGCCCCGGAAGCCCCTCCCCTTCCCCTGCTGCAAACGTCAATTGCTCGGGCCGGGCCGATAGTTTGCCCTTGCCCTGGTAGGGGCGGTTTAAGCGGGTGCGCAGGTTGGTAGTGAAGCCCTCCAGGCGGATCAAAGCATTTTGCGGGTCATCGCCGCCGATTTCGCAATCTATAAAGTTGGATATGCCGATGAAGCCCGCCACAAACGGGTTTTCGGGCTTTTTGTAGATTTGATCGGGCTTGCCCACCTGCATGATGTGCCCATCCTTCATCACCGCGATACGGTCGGAGATGGACAGTGCCTCCTCCTGGTCGTGGGTCACATAGATGGTGGTGATGCCAAGCTGCCGCTGCAGCTTCTTGATGGTGGTGCGCATCTGCACCCGGAGCTTCGCATCCAGATTGGACAGCGGCTCATCCATCAAAAGTACTTTTGGTTCGATGACAAAAGCCCTGGCCAACGCCACCCGCTGCTGCTGGCCGCCAGATAATTCGTTGGGCCGCCGGTCCTTCAAAGCGGAGATTTGCACCATCTCCAGCGCGGCAGCCACCCGGCGCTGGATATCCGCCTTGGGCACCTTTTGTGCCTTTAAGCCGTAAGCCACGTTTTCCGCCACAGTCAGGTGCGGAAAGATGGCGTAGTTTTGAAATACCATGCCGATGCCGCGCTTGTGGGCCGGCACCTGATTGATAAGCTGGTCGCCAAAGTAAATCTCGCCGCCGTCCACGGTATTAAACCCGGCGATCATTCGAAGCAGGGTGGTTTTGCCGCATCCGGAGGGGCCCAGCAGCGTGAAGAATTCGCCCTGCTCAATATGTAGGCTGACGCCGTCCACGGCGGTAAAGCTGCCGTACCGTTTTGTGGCATTTTGAATCACTACGCTATGGCTGTGCATGGACATCCCTCCGCTATGACGCAAAAAATTGGAAAAGAGGGGAGTTCGGTTTGAACCCCCCTCGGGTCAAAATACTCCGGGGAGCAGTGAAGTGCCTGCGAAGAATGCTTTTCCCTATACCAATTCCATATGAAAATAGCACAAAAGCATGCCTCCGAAGGTTCCGAAGGGCGACCGGAAAGCCCTTTGGTCGCGCCCGCAGGCGCGAAACCCTTGCTTCACGTGAAAAAACATTACTCAGTCACAATGTCTTGCCATTGCTCAATAATGGCTTCCTTATTGTTGGCCGCCCAGTCAAAGTCATAATCGGTCAGGTCCAGCGTATCCAGCGCGGGCAGCGTGCCGGGGTTCATATCGCTGCGGACCGGCCGGCGGCTCCAGTTGGTGGACTGCTCGGTCTGGCACTCAAGACCGGTAACGAAATCGATGAACAGCTTGGCGTTGTCCATGTTGGGGGCGCCTTTGATCAGGGCCACTCCATCGGGCACGGCGCTGTTGCCGGTGGGATAGTTGTAAGCAAGGTTCGGCTTGTCGGCATACAGCACGGCAGACTTTTCAATGGTCACACCAATGGGGTATTCGCCGGAGGCCACCAGTTTGTGGCAGTTGCCGGAGCTGTCCTGCAGCTTGCCGTCCAGGTTGGCATAGAAGGCTTTCACAAAATCCCAGCCGCCGCCCTCGGGACCGCCGTGGGAGAAGATCATGGTGCAAAGCTGCGTGAAAGCGGAGCCGGACTTGGCGGGGGAAGCAAAGGCAATTTGACCCTTCCACTTGGGATCCGTAAGGTCATCCCAGGTCTTGGGGGCTTCCTCTTCCTTCACAAGGTCCTTGTTGTAGAAGATAACCATGGGCAGAGGAGACTCACCGATCCACTTGTCGTCGGGATCCTTGTATGCATCGCCGATTACGGCATCGTTTAAGCATACATACGCCTCAAAATAATCCTTGAAGGCGGCCAGGGAATCGGCACCGCCGCCCCAGAGCACGTCGGCCAGGGGATTCTCGGCTTCGGCGGCAACGCGCTGGAGAAGTTCGCCCGTGCCGGCAGCCACTACCTGCACCTTGATATTGGGATAGGCTTTTTCAAACAGCGCAACACCGGCGTTCAGGGGATTGGCATCGTGAGGTGAGTAAACAACCACCGTGCCGGTTGCTTCCGCCAGGCCCGAAACCACGGGCAGCACCAGCAAAAGGGCCAACAAAAGTCCGAGATACTTTTTCATGGTCATACCTCCAATTGATTCTATGGAATTTAGCACCTTCCAAGAAACTGGTATTAGTATACTCCTATGTGACAGCAAGTTCAATAACATGACTCAAACAAAATCTATACAAAAAACTAACAAAGTCCATTTAAAGCAAGGGCGGCGGCATTCTGTATACAATGCACTTTTCTGTTTACAAACGCAACAAAAAATTCTATCATATATATATCTAGGGGAGACCGGGCAGGCCGAAAGGTTTTTTTCGTTTGCCCGAAAACAGAAAAGGATGGATGGTATGGAAAGCGGCCTTCGGAAAAAGTATGGTCTTTTCACGGCAATTTCCATGGTGGTCGGCATCGTCATCGGCAGCGGCGTGTTTTTCAAGGCGGAAAAAGTGCTGAACGAAACCAACGGCAATATACCGCTGGGCATTGTGGCCTGGGGCGTGGTGGGCCTGATCATGATCATCTGCTCTTATGCGTTTGCCACCATGGCCACACGGCACGAGAAGGTCAACGGCGTGGTGGACTACGCCGAGGTTTCCGTGGGCAAGCGGTACGGCTATTACGTGGGCTGGTTCATGGCCACCATCTACCAGCCGACGCTGACATCGGTGCTGGCCTGGGTCTCGGCCCGCTACACCTGCGTGCTCTTAAACTGGGATATCACCGGCGGTTCCTGCATGACCATCGCGGCTTTTTACCTGATCGCCATCTACGCGATCAACGCACTGTCGCCCGTCATCGCGGGCCGGTTCCAGGTGACTACAACGGTCATCAAGCTGATCCCCCTTACGCTGATGGCCGTGGCCGGCACGGCCATCGGCCTTACAAACGGCATGACGGTTCAGAATTTTACCAGCGTGGCCGCCGAAACTGCAAATGCCGGCGGCGGATTGTTTGCAGCCATCGTGGCCGTGGCCTTCGCCTATGAAGGCTGGATCGTTGCCACCTCCATCAACGCGGAGATCAAGGATTCCAAAAAGAACCTGCCCCGGGCGCTGATGATCGGCGCGCTGATCGTAGTCGCGGTGTACATCCTTTACTACATCGGCCTGGCAGGTGCGGTGCCTGCCGCGGAACTGATGGCAAACGGCCAGGCCGGTGCGAAGCTGGCATTCCAGAATATCTTCGGCCAGGTGGCCGGTACGCTGATCTTTGTGTTCATCATCATCTCCTGCCTGGGCACTTTGAACGGCCTCATGCTGGGTTGCACCCGCGGCCTTTATTCCCTGGCCGTGCGTGGCAGCGGCCCCAAGCCCAGCATCTACAAGCAACTGGACGCGTCCACCAACATGCCCGCCAACTCCTCCATCGTGGGACTTCTGCTGTGCGCCTTCTGGCTGTTGTACTTCTACGGCGCGAACCTGACCGATACCTGGTTCGGACCGTTCAGCTTTGACACATCCGAACTGCCCATTGTAACGTTGTATGCCGGGTATATCCCCATCCTGCTCATGATGATGAAAAAGGAAAGGGAACTTGCCCCCTTCAAGCGTATTGTGATGCCCGGCCTTGCGGTATTGAGCTGCGTGTTCATGGTGGTAGCCGCGTGCATTGCGCATAAAATGGCCGTGGTGTACTATTTGGTTGTGTTTGTGATTATCATGCTGGCGGGGGTTTTGTATGCGCCGCGTAAGGGCTAACGCCCTTCGATGAAATGGCTGTTCGTCTGTAGTCTTTCGCACCGTTCAAGCTGCGCTTGAACGGTGCTTTGTTATCAGTCGGCTTTGCCCTTTGATAACCTCAGATTCACAAATTAAATAATATCAAAAAATTATTAAAAGTAGCAGAAAGACATGGTTACAAAGGGATGGAATGATTTTTGATACATCTCTTAAATCCCTTTCCCTCCCTGCAACCATATTGCCACCATCCTTTGCTTAGGCTATAATGCCAACATAAGCAATCCAAACCCAATGTCCCTGCACACATGATGTAATCAAGTACACAAAAGGAGTTTGTGAAGATGGCATATAACGGGAATACAGCAAAATCGAATCTGCATCGTTATCTGCAGGGATATAAAGGACAGGCTTTGAGTTATGAAATCGTAAAGGATTTGATGTCCTTCGTATTCGATATGGTGAAGGACCCCGGCGTTTCCTGGGTGTCACAAGACAGCCACATCCGGCTGCTGAACGGCATTTTCAAGAAAGTCGGCCAAACGCTCGACGATAAAAGCATCGACGGCATTGAGGAATCAGTCTGTTCCGCCTTTGTGTTTAGAAGCCAACCTGAAATGCCAAACATAATCGGAAGGCTGTTAAGGCAGGGCAAGCAGGGTGAAACGCCGGCGAAGCCAACGCAGGCCAGTCAATCGGATAGCGCAGCCGTGCCCGTTCCGGGACCGAAGGACAACGCTGCAGGCGCATCCGGCAACGAAACCCTCTTCCGGCGGCTGCACATGGAACTTGTCACTTTCGAAAGCAGAATCGCAAAAATGGCGGAGGCCGCCTCCAAGGAAAGCCACGAGACGGCCAAACGGATGACGCTGGAAAGGATAGAGCTGGAGTCCAGGCTGGCCATTGAGCGCGCGGAGCTTGATTCCATCTTTTCCAAAGAGCGCGCCGAGTATAGGGCATGCCTTGAAAAACAGCATGACGAACTGAAGGATATGCTAAGCAGCTTCCTGTCAAAGCAGGAAGAGGGATCAAAACGGGCTGAACATTCCTTTGACGCACGCATGCAAGGCCTGGAATCCATGGCGGAAACAACGAAAGGCAGCATTGAAGCCCTATTGAATGAACATGCGAAAAAGCATGATGCCGGCCTTCAAAAAACAGAAAGCCTGCTGGATGCGCGCCTGAAAAGCATGGAACAGAAGCTGCATGAAGCGGAAGAAAAAGCATCCGCCAGCCAAAGATCACTAAAGCGCGTGAGCGTTGCCGCCGTGATCGGTCTTATTGTCATGGTTGCCGGGTTTGGGGCCGTGATATATTATCTTATACTAATGTAAAACATTATTGCGTCCATGGCCGCGAGAGATTTTTGTGCAATACAAGGAGACGAAGCGAGGCGTAGCAGCGCTACGCTGAGCGGTAGACGACGCAGTAGTGCGCGAAAAGATCCGCGGCAATGACGCAATAATGTT
>JAEZQK010000071.1 GCA_023413135.1 Bacillota bacterium | reverse complement strand
CCTGCATGACGGCTCAATCCCTCAGGTGGAGATGACCTCCTGCGGCTTAAATGGCGGGCCCTTGGAGGGCAAAGGGACATACCCTTCCTATATTGCTTGTAACCTCTTTTGCGCTACGGAAAACATGTATTCCGGCGGCTCGGGAAAAAACGGCTTCTGGCTGGACAGCTGCTATCCTCGTATCACCCAGGACGGCCGCGACGGCGATGAAGAACCTGGCTACATTATGAACATGACGGACACGGCTACCTGCGGGTTCAAGTATTTTGACGTAAAAGGTATAAAGAAGGTCAGCATCAGCGTCCGGGGTTATTGCAAAGGCGTATTCCAGGTGAAGACAGCCTGGAACGGCCCGGTGCTGGGGGAGATCCCGGTGGACTTTACCAACGTGTGGACGGATTACAGCCAGCCAATCATTATCCCTGACGGTGTGCAGGCGCTTTACTTCACCTACAAGGGCCATGGGAGTGCCGCGCTCAGATCATTTACGCTGGAATAAACGGGAGAGGAACAAGCTGTGAAGACGATCAGTCAATTTTGTCTGGGTGATATGCTGCTGACCTACATAATGGATGATGACGGGCACGTCGGCATGCAGCTGCTTCCGGCGCAGAAGGCCGCGGAGGTCATAGATAAGCGCTGCATGACCGAGAGCCTCGTCCAGCTGCACGTGCGCGGCGATACGCTCCCGGGAGCCTATGGCAACGGGCATACCCTGGCGCTCACTGCTTCCACTGCACGGATGCGTTTTGCCTGCCAGGAACAACACAGTGACACGATCGTCACGACCATGCGGGATGAAGCGGGAAGAATCGTCCGGCACAGGGTCACGTGGCATCCGGGGCTTGATGCGATACGGGTATCGGCGGAATTTGAGAATGGCACAAACGAGCCGCTGACCTTGGAGCTGCTTTCAAGTTTCAGCCTGGGCGGCCTCACTCCTTTTGCTGCCGGTGATACACCGGACACCCTGCTTCTCCATCGGGCCAGAAGCGCCTGGAGCGCTGAAGGCAGGCTCATCACTCAGTCTATAGAGGAATTGAACCTCGAACCCTCATGGGCTCATCATGGCATCCGTGTAGAGAAATTTGGTCAGGTCGGGTCCATGCCGGTACGGGGCTGGTTCCCATTTGCAGCACTGGAGGACAGGCGGGCCCATGTGACCTGGGCGGCGCAGCTTGCGATACCCTCATCCTGGCAGGTGGAAGTCCGCAGAAAGGATGACGGCTTAAGCATGACTGGGGGTCTTGCGGATTATGATTACGGTCATTGGGCAAAAACAGTGCTGCCCGGCGAGTGCTTCAAAACGCCGCAGGCTTACCTGACGGTAGGCTGCGGCGGCGTGGATGCTGTATCCCAGCGCTTGCAGACAATCCACCGGGAAAACTGGGCGGGCAGGGATCAGGTTTTGCCTGTTGTGTTCAATGAATACTGCACCACATGGGGCAATCCTTCCCATAGCAACCTTAAGCACATCACGCAGACGCTGAAAGGTCATGATGTGGACTATCTGGTGATCGATGCGGGCTGGTATGGCACGAAGGATGTAGGCTGGAGCGACTGCGGCGGCGACTGGATCCCCAATGAAGATACAATGTTCCCGCAAGGGCTCAAGCATACAGCGGACATGATCCGGGCGGCCGGTTTCAAGCCGGGACTATGGTTTGAGCCGGAGACCTGCGCCCGGAAGAGTGCAATCAGCGCCAGGGAAGAACTGCTGCTCAAGCGGCACGGCATCGTAATCGATACCGACAACAGGCGATTCCTGGACATGCGCAAGCCCGAGGTGCAGGCGTACCTCAGGGAACGGGTAACAGGGCTCCTATTGGCCTGCGGCTTTGAATATGTCAAAATTGATTACAACGACTGCATCGGCGTAGGCTGCGACGGAGCTGAAAGCCTGGGCGAAGGACTGCGGCGGAACATGGAGGGCACGCTGGCCTTTTTCCGCGGAATGAGGGAAGAAATCCACGGCCTGTGCATTGAAAACTGTGCATCCGGCGGGCATCGGCTGGAACCGTCGCTGATGGCTGTATCAGATATGGCCTCCTTCTCGGATGCCCACGAATGCCGGGAGATCCCGATTATCGCCGCCAGTCTCCATCGCCTGATCCTGCCGGGACAATCACAGATTTGGGCAGTGATCCGCGCGGCAGACAGCCTCCGCCGAATCAATTACTCGTTGATCAGCACGTATCTTGGGGTCATGTGCCTATCTGGCGACATTGACGGGCTGACGGTGGAGCAATGGCAGAAAGTGGACGAGGGGATCAGTTTCTACAGGGCGGTGCAGCACATTATCCGGGACGGCGTATCCTCTTTCCATGGCCAGGTATCTGCAAGTTGGCGGAATCCAGAGGGCTGGCAGGCAGTATGCCGGCAAAACGAACAAGGTGAAACCCTTGTTGTTGTCCATACCTTTGGCGGGGCGTTGCCTGCTGAAATCACCCTCCCTGTTAAGGCGCGGTGCATCCTTCGCTACATAACCAGCGAAGACAATGCCGTGAGCCTTAAGGACGGCAAGCTGACGGTGCTGCTAAAGACCGGTTTTGAAGCGATTGCCGTCTATCTGGCATAAATCAAGGTGACATGCTCCCGGTTATTGTACCAAAGTATCCTCATTGCCGTACAGCACCGCAGCTTTCATGGATGAGACATTCCTTCCTTCCTTCCTTCCTAACGTGTTTGCATCATAGGCTCCAGGTGTTCATACAAGGCCCGGTACTTTTTGTATCCTTCCTCGTAGACATCCTGCAAGGCCGCATTAGGTTCATGGGTGCGCCTGACCGCAATGGTCTTTTCCACCGCTTCCTTGAATCCTACGTACACCCCCGTCCCGACACCGGCCAGAATGGCCGCCCCCAGCGTCGTTGCCGTATCGCTCAGCGGAACCTCAATCCGCTTGCCCGTTACATCCGCCTTGATCTGCGTCCAAACAAGGCTGTTGGCACTGCCGCCCATGGCCCGCATCGTATCGACAGCCGCTCCTGTTTCTGAGGCGGCCTCCAGATTATGCTTAAGGGCATAAGCCACGCCTTCCATGCACGCGCGTATCATATGCGCGCGGGATTTGGCATAGCCGAGCCCAAAGAAAGCGCCGGATGCATTTGGGTTCCAGATGGGGCTGCGCTCACCTGCCATATAGGGCAGAAAGAGGACACCGCCGCTTCCGGCAGGCACACTTCTAGCAAGGCTGCTCATCTCATCAAAGCTAAGCTCCGGGCAAATCGTCTCCCGCAGCCACTTCAATGCGCCGCCGCCGCCCGTGGTGCCACCTTGCAAAAGCCACCGGCCAGGTACAACGTGCTGGCCCAGGATAAGGCGCCGGTCGGCAGCGAATTCGCTTAAGCATATGCTCATGCCACCCGCCTGGCCCCCCTGCTCCTGGGTCTGTCCCGCGTCGACCACGCCGGCGCCCAGCGTTCCGCAGGCCGCATCCAGGCCACCGGCCACAACGGGCGTGCCGGCAGTGAGCCCCGTCAGCGTAGCCGCCTCCCCGCTCACCCCACCCACGATTTGATGGCAGGCATACAGGGGAGGAAGAAGCTCCCGCCGCACTCCCAAACGATTGCACATCGCATCGTCCCAGCGGCCCAAACGCATATCAAAGCATTGGCAGCCGTATCCCTGGGACAGGTCCTGCGTCATCTTGCCTGTAAGGCGGTAGACGATGAAGCTGTTTGATTGCAGTATTGCATCGGCCTTTTGGTAGATATCCGGGAGGTTTTGCTTATACCACAGGATTTTAGGCAAGGTATAGCTGGGCTGAAGAAGGTTTCCGCATAGGGAGAAAATTTCGTCTTCGGGTATTTCCTGCCTGATGGCGCCGCAGATGTCCTTTGCCCGCGTATCCGTCCATATGGGGTTGGGACAAAGTACGCAGCCTGTAGAATCCACCGCGATGGCTGACCAACTTTGTCCGTCCACTCCGACGCCGGCGATTTGTGCCGGTTCAACGCCGCTTTTTGCAAGCACCTCACGGATTGCTTTTAAGACAGTGCGCCACCATTCATCGGGATCCTGCTCCGCCCATCCCGCACAGGGATACCGCACGGTATATTCTCCGGTGACCTGGGCTGTGACTGTGCCGTTTTCATGAAACAACGCGGCTTTGCAGGCCGATGTGCCTATATCAATTCCCAGCAAATATGTGCACATCATTCACCTCACGCTTTGCCTGCGCTTTTCAAAAGTTGGATTCTGTCGCACACCAGCGCCTTGACGGCTTCACGGCCACTGCCAAGATACTTCTTGGGATCAAAGGCATCCGGCTTTTCGGCCATAGCCTTTTTAGTGCCTTCGGTAAACGCGATGCGAAGCTCTGTTGCGTAATTTACTTTACAAATTCCACGTTCGATACAGGCGAGCACCTGATCGTGAGGTACGCCGCTTGTGCCGTGCAGAACCAGCGGAACAGAAACAGTGTGCCTGATTTCACTCAAGCGCTTAAGGTCCAGTTTGGGAATGCCTTTGTAGATGCCATGGGCCGTGCCGATGGCCACGGCGAAGCTTGATATGCCGGTGCGCGTAACAAAGTCGGCGGCCTGTTCAGGATCGGTATACTGCGCCTGCGCCTCGTGACCATCCTCTTTTCCGCCCACGGTACCCAGTTCTGCCTCCACAGGCAGCTCCCCCGCCATTTCCACGACACAGCGCGTAAGTGAAACGTTACCATCATATGGCAGAAGAGAACCGTCGATCATCAGGGAAGTGTACCCTTCCCGCATGCATTCCTCCGCCAGCATATAACTATCGCCATGATCCAGATGTAGTGCCACAGGCACCTTTGATGCGGCAGCCAGCTTGCCTACCATACCTGAAAAGCACCTGGGAGGCGCGTATTTCAGTGTTCCTGCCGTGGTCTGTACGATCACGGGGGCGTTCATCTCCTCGGCCGCCATAATGATCGCCTGCACCATCTCCATATTCTCGGCATTGAAAGCGCCAATGGCATAACCGCCTTTCTGGGCATCCAATAAAAGCCGGCGCGTTGTAACAAACGGCATCCTTGTTCCTCCAGTCGTAACGTTTCGGTTTTCTTGATTATATGCCTTTCATAATGTTTTTGTCAAGACCAATCATATCTTATGTATATGCGTAACGTTTATATATTTCTGATTGTTCTTTGATTATTGTTTTGTTATAATGTAAGTGCTTGTATAGGAGGTATCGTAATGGCTTCCACAATGAAGGATATTGCGAAGCGGACAGGCCTCGGCCTGGCTACCATATCCAAATACTTAAACGGCGGGCAGGTTAGGCCAAATAACAAAAAACTCATTGATGACGCTGTCAGAGAACTGCATTTTGTGCCCAATGAATTTGCCAGGGGTTTAAAGACCAGCCAAAGCCGCACCATAGGTGTTGTCATACCGGAATTGGGAAATGCCTTTATTACCTCCATCATTACAGGCATGGAAGACATGCTCCGCAAGCAGAATTACGCAGTCATCGTATGTGATTGCCGTTCCGATGTCCGGCGTGAAAGGGAAGCTGTCTCATTTCTCATCAACAAGCGCGTGGATGGCTTGATCAACATGCCTACCGATACCAGCGGTGTTCATCTTCTGCCTGCGTTGGAAGCCCAAATTCCCATCGTTCTGGTGGACCGGATGCTAAAGCCCCTGGCAGGAAAAGTAAGTGCCGTGATCGTGGACAATGTGGATGCCGCTGAAAAGGCGACGCGCCATTTGCTCAATGCAAACCATACATCCATTGCCCTTATTTTGGGCAATGAATCAATTTATACAACCCAAAAACGCAGGGAAGGTTACCTGAACGCCCTGAAGGAGCATGGCATCGAACTCCGGGAAGAACTGGTCATGTACAGTGACTACACCATGGAGGGCGGTTACATTGCCATGAAAAAGCTGTTGGGCCTTACGCAGCGCCCAACAGCCGCATTTATCACCAATTACGAAATGACGCTTGGGGCAATGATCGCCCTTAACGAAACGCAAATCAATATACCGGATGATATGAGCTTTATCGGCTTTGATAAACTGGATCTGTTCGGGGCGATCTTTCCAAACCTGACGCTTGTGAAGCAGCCGCAAAATGCCATCAGCGAATGCGTGGCCCGGCAGCTTTTATCGCTGCTATCAGACGAAAAAGCACAGCCGCAGGTAATCATGCTCAGCACGCAGCTGCACGAAGGCGCCACCGTAAAAAGCAAGAGGTAATAGCATGCCTGGCAAACCCAGTTTGCCAGGCTGTATTTTATGGTATTGAGAGGAGTGGATATGATGGAGAAAGGATTTGGTTTGAACGCGGCGCTTACTGAAACGGCAGACGCCTTTGACCCGCAGCTGCCTGTGGGCGGCGTATTCGGCAATGATAAGGTGATCCCGCAGGGCATAGAGATGCGAACAGACGGCAGCGCACTGGTCAGGTATCACGCGCCCAGCGCGCGGTCCGTTATCGTTCGCACGGGGTTTTCGCAAGGGCCCGCGACAGCGTTGGAAAAACAGCCCGACGGGGTTTGGACGGCAGTGCTCAGGCACGGCGAATACAAATATACCGCATTGTTTTTTGAAGTGGATGGAACATATGTCCTAAACCCCATGGCGCCGATTGGGTGGAGCCACGCCCATCCCATCAATTTCATTGATTTTCCCGGAGAAGACATTGATTATTACCTGCTGCAAGACGTCCCTCACGGGACGGTGGCCAGGGACTATTATTATTCCAAAGCGTGCGGCGGCTGGAAAAGCTGCCTGGTGTATACCCCCCCGGGCTATTCGTTAGGTAAAGGCAAAGACCTGCCTGTTCTCTATCTGCAGCATGGATACGGCGAAAACGAAACGAGCTGGGTCCACCTGGGCAAAGTCAACTGGATCATGGACAATCTGCTCGCCGAGGGCAAGGCTGAGCCTTGTATCGTCGTAATGAACAATGGGATGGTGCAGGCGGGCCATGGGGACGGCGAAAGGAATTGGGACGCATTGCGCATCGAAAGCCTGCTGCTTCAGGACTGCATCCCCTTTATCGATAACCATTTCCGCACAGCAGCTGGTAAATGGAGTAGGGCAATGGCCGGTTTATCCATGGGGTCGATGCAGACAAGCGTCGTGACCCTAAAACACCCCGAGATGTTTGGTTACGCGGGCATCTTTAGCGGTTTCCTGGGCAAGATCAATACCCATGGCGAAGAAGAAAACGAACACTTTAAAGCGTTCAACGATAAGGAACAGCTGCTTGACGATTATAAGCTGTTCTTCCGCTGCATAGGCGACAGGGACCAGTTGGATGCGCAATTCAAGAGGGAGAGCGCCATGCTGAAGAATAAAGGCCTGTCGCCAAGTGAGTGGTTGGCGCACAGGGAAGTGATCTACCCCGGCGGCCACGACTGGAACGTATGGCGGCAAAGCGCATACGATTTCCTGCAGTTGGTTTTCCGCTGACAGGGCAGGATCCGGGAGTTAACCAACATGAAAGAGGTGTATCCATGAAATTGCCGCCGGCCATGGATTGATGGCTATTAGGAGCAAGAGATACAATTCATTTGGAATGGAGTATAAACAGGAATGATGCATCTATTTATCAATGCAGCCAGGAAATACGATCAGATCAGCAGGAACATATACGGGCACTTTTCAGAGCATTTGGGAAACGGCATCTATCAGGGGATTTATGTAGGCGAAGACAGCCAAATCCCAAATGTCCGCGGCATACGCACGGATGTAGCGGAGGCTTTGCGCAACATCAAGGTCCCGGTGCTGCGCTGGCCGGGCGGATGCTTTGCGGAATATTACAATTGGCGGGATGGCATTGGTTTAAAGGGAGGACGTTCCTGCATAGTCAATTCTACCTGGGGCGGCGTTGTGGAAGACAACTCGTTCGGCACCCATGAATTTATGGACTTGTGCCAACAGATAGGGTGTGAACCATATATCGCATGCAACGTAGGCACAGGTTCGCCCCGCGAAGCCAACGAATGGGTGGAATATATCACATCCCCAGGGAAATCCCCCATGGCGGACCTTCGGCGCAAGAACGGCCTGGCTGAGCCCTGGAATCTGACATATTTGGGTATTGGAAACGAAAACTGGGCCTTTATGCGCGCGGAGTACTATGCCGACGCATACAGGCAGTTCGCAAGCTTCATCCGGTCCTATAACGGAAGAAAATTGTACAAAATAGCCTGCGGCGCCAGCGGGAGCGATTATGCGTGGACGGATACGCTGATGCGAATGGCGGGCGATCAAATGGACGGCCTGTCTTTGCATTACTACACCATGCCCAAGTATTATGCCACGGAGGAATATCCGTGGGAAGAGAAGGGCCCGGCGCTTGGCATTGACGCTGGGAACTATTACAGAACCTTGCGCCGGGCGCTGTATATGGATGAGCTGATCAAAAGGCATAAATGTGTGATGGACCGCTACGATCCTAAAAAGCGGGTCGCCATCGTTGTGGATGAGTGGGGCACATGGCACCTGCCGGAGGAGGGTACGAATCCTTCTTTCCTCTTCCAGCAAAACACCATGCGGGATGCCATTGCCGCAGCCGTAACGCTGAATATTTTCAACAGCCATTGTGACCGTGTGCGTATGGCGAACCTTGCCCAAATGGTGAATGTGCTTCAGTCGGTGATTCTTACAAACGGGCATCAAATCGTGCTGACACCTACCTATCATGTCTTTGACCTGTATAAAGGCCACCAGGATGCCACCTTGATCGAAAGTTATGTGCAGCAGGATCTGGCAGGAACGCAGGAGGCACAGGTACCCGCAATGCATGTAAGCGCCTCGGAAAATCAAGAGGGGAAGGTGCATGTTACCTTAGTCAATCTTTCCGCCGACAAACCGCAAAAGGTGCGGTGCGGCCTGAGCGGCAGTGATTTCACATCCGCAGCCGTCCGCTATATCAGCGGTGATCTTAACAGCCATAATGAATTTGGAAAGAAAGCGCAGGTAAGCATCCGGACCGTGCCTGAGATTCCTGTAAGTGATGGCGGTTTTCACATGGATGTGCCGGCATGCTGCGTCATGGAGATCGTTTTGACATAAGTCAGGTTACAAAGGAGGACTACCAAATGAAAAACTTCACACCCGACTTTGATTCACTCCGTCAGTTTAAGACGCCCGACTGGTTCCGGGACGCGAAATTCGGCATCTGGAGCCATTGGGGCCCGCAGAGTGTGCCGATGTTCGGCGATTGGTATGCCCGCAACATGTACATTCAGGGCACGCCGCAGTATTTGTACCACGTGCGGCATTACGGCCATCCCTCGAAATTCGGGTACAAGGATATCTGTACGCTCTGGAAAGCGGAGAACTTTGAACCAGATCATTTGATGGATCTGTTTGTGAAGGCGGGCGCGAAATATTTTGTGGCGCAGGCCATGCACCACGACCATTTTTTCAACTACCCATCGGCCATGAACTGTATGAACAGCCAAAATGTAGGCCCGCACAAGGACATTGTGGGCATGTGGAAGGCTGCTGCCGGTAAATATGGCCTACCTTTTGGCGTAACGGAACATCTTGGCGCCTCCTTCAGCTGGTGGCGCACGAACAAGGGCTGCGACAGCTATGGCCCGTACAAGGGTGTGCCCTACGACGGCAACGATCCAGCGCACAGAGATTTTTACCATGATAATTTCGAGCACCCCGTTGGCGATCCGAACAATCTGAGCCCCTGGTACACGGCCAGCAAGAAATACCACGCCTATTGGATTGCCTGCATGAAGGAACTCATCGACCTGTATACGCCTGACTTATTGTACTCCGACGGCCCGCTGCCCTTCGGCCCGGACTGGTCAACCGCCGCGGAAAGCCGTGGGCCTGAATTCTATGAAGCAGGCCTTGATGTGGTATCATACCTTTATAACGCCTCCATAAATCAATACGGTAAGAACCACGCCGTCTACACCCAAAAAGACCGCAAGCCGGAAATCTACCGCGTCGGCGTGCTGGATATTGAAAAGAGCCAGTTTTCCGGCATACAGGAAGAACCTTGGCAAACGGATACCTGTATCGGCAACTGGTTCTATGATGTGAGGCAGGAGTACAAACATCCTGACCAGATTATTGAGATGCTGATCGATATCACGTCCAAGAACGGCACGATGCTGCTGAACGTGCTCCAGCGTCCGGATGGCTCCATTGATGACGAAGCGAAATATATCTTAAGCGAGCTGGCCACATGGTTCCCCGCTGCGGGGGAAGGCTTGTACGGCACACGCCCGTGGAAAACATTTGGCGAAGGCGATACATTTGTTGCCATTCAGGGCTTTACCGAGAACAAGACAGCCTGGAAGCCCGGCGACATCCGCTTTACCCAAAAAGGCAATACGGTGTATGCCTTCCTGATGGGTGGCGCGCAAAAAGGCGTTGCTGTGCTGCGCAGCTTTGACGAGGGCGAATGCATCGCGAATGTCCGCTTACTGGGTGCAGGCAATGTGCCCTTTGCCCATGAAATGGGCGTATTGACCGTGAAGCTTCCGGAGTGCAGGCCCAACGCTTATACAAGTGTGCTGGCTGTCGAGCTTAAGTAAACGCTGATTAAAGCGCCAACGTGTCATTCTGAGGGAGCGAAGCGACCGAAGAATCTTTATGCAGCAAGGGGTTCAAGATTCTTCGCTGCGTTCAGAATGACATATCTTCAAATGAATCAGCGTTTACTTAACAGTAGTCGGGAGGCGGCCTTGAAAAAGCAGGATTTCAACCCCCATCTTCCTTCCCGGGAGTATATACCGGATGGTGAACCCTATGTAAAAACGCCCTGATCCCCTGTAAAGCAAATTAACGCAGCGTGGCAATACCGCGCTGCGTTTCCCTTTTTCTTTAAGTTTAGGTGTCCGGGAGCATGTACGGAAGTTTTATCTCACTGCCATCAATGCCGCGCCTCTCTTACAGGAAAGTATACGCTGTATGTTTCATATCCCACCCTTATCACTTTCAAGTTCCATAAGGTATTTCCGGTTCTCCGCGCGCCTGCGCAGCAATCCTAGATCCCTAAGCATAGCATTTTCGCTGTTGATTGCCTTTATGCTTTTTGCCATAAACAACACACTTTCATAAATTTGGAGTAAGCCGGTAAACTTTCCCGCCCTGTGCAGCAAACACGAAGCCTACGGAGGTGCCCTCTGTCGAAACCTTTCCGTCACAGCATACAACAGACAGCGGTTCACCAACAACCTTAATGGGACCGTCAAACCGTGGGCGAATGACGGCTTCCGTTAGTTTGCCATCCTTCCAGGATATATCCACTTTATGGCCCCTGCGGGCACACAGCCCGGCCACATTGCCTTCTTTCCAGGAAAGAGGCAGCGCCGGCAGAAGATGCAGCGCGATATGGCTTTGAAGCAGGCATTCCGCTATACCGGCAGTTGCGCCAAAATTGCCGTCGATTTGAAACACGAAGGTTGCATTGAGCAGGCTGCGAACAGTGGAATGCGCTATCATCCTTTGTATTCCCTGATCCACTTTTTCACAGTCCAGAAGCCTTGCGTGCAGGTTAATATACCACGCAAGCGGCCAATGCCCCCTGCCGGCGCCATGCTCCATGCGTATCAGAAGCGTTTTTCTAACGGCTTGCATAAGCTCCGGCGTATCGCGCCAATTGATGGACGTTCCGGGATGACAGGCAAACAGGTGGGATACATGGCCCATGCCCGGCGTCAGCTCAGGGTACTCCTTGTCCCATTCCAGAAGCTGTCCCTTCGATCCAATTTGATCTATCGGCAACCGGGCAATGATATCCCGCCAGGTGATGGCAAGCTGCGCGTCCGTTTTAAGAAGCCGGCTGATTTGTATGCACGCGGCAAAGAATTCCCGCAGGATCTGGTTATCCATCGCAGGGGCAACGCAAATGGGCGTGTCATATCCATCTGGCAAAAGATAGCGGTTTTCTGGTGAAATGGAAGGGCATGTCACAAGCTTTCCGTCCGCTTCGATCAGGAAATCTTCGTAGAACAGCGCCATATCCCGGAGTATGGGGTACATATCGCGCAGGAAGCTTACATCCCTGGTATACAGGTAGTGGTCCCACACATGCAGGCCCAGCCATGCGCTGCCCGTCACCCAGGGCATCGCTGCCATGTACCAATCCTGCGGCGCACAATCCCCGTAAAAATCGGTGTTATGATGGCAGACCATGCCGCGCATGCCATACATGTCACGCGCCGTTTCCCGGCCCCGCATGTGCATCTTTTTCAGCAGGTCCATCAGCGGCATGTGCAGTTCTGATAGGTTGCAAACCTCGGCCGGCCAATAGTTCATCTGCAGATTGATGTTAACGGTATATTTGCTATCCCACATGGGCATGAAATCGGCATTCCAGATGCCTTGCAGATTCAGCGCCGCGCTGTCTTCACGCCCGCCCGAAACCATCAGGTATCGGCCGAACTGAAAGTACAGCGCCGCCAGCGCAGGGTCGCTTTCACCGGCCGCGGCCCTTTCCAGCCGCCTGTCGGTGCTTTCATCCGGTGACGGACCAAGATTCAGCACGCACCTGTTCATCAGCGCAGAAAAGTCGGCAATATGCGCCGCCCGCAGGGCATTGAAGCCTTCAGCCTGTGCTGAGTTAAGGCGTTCTGTCACATCCCCGGCAGGGTCATCCGAGCGGTTGGAGGTGGATGAAGCCAAATACAGCACCACCTCACTGCAGTTGCGCGCCAGCAATTGCGAGACAGGGTTCAGCAGTTCCCCATCGCATAAAACCCTGACCGCCGTCGCGAACGACACCTCGGCATCGTGCCCGCGCATAAGGATCGTATGCCCGTCCGTGGTGCGGATGGAGTCGGCTTTCATGGTACCCCAGCCTCCGCCGTTCACCTTTTTGCCCGGTCTTCGGTCATCCTCCGTAACAGCATCGGATGTGGGGATACGGTTCATCATCACATCAAGATTGATGGCGCCGGGCACGGAACTTACAAGGCGGATGCACATCACCTTGGCCAGATGGCTTATGAACATCTCCCTGTCATAGCGCACGCCATCTTGGGAGTGGACGATCCTTAGAATGCCCGTCATAAGATCCAGGTCGCTTTCGTATACTTCCGCCCCGCTGCTGTCCGGCAGCCAGCCAATCAAAAAGGGCAGATGCCGGTTCAGTGCAATATTCAGCGTGCCCAGCGGCGAGTAATGGCGCATACAGCCGGGCGTCCCGGCCATGTATTGCATGATAAGTTCCTCGGCATGATAGATGTCTCCAGAAAGCACAAGGCGCCTGATTTCCGGGAGTTTCTCCTTGAGTGAAGGGTTATTGCGGTCCATGAACGTACCGTACCACAGGGAGTCGTCATTCAATTGGATGCGTTCAATTCCGGTATGTCCATAAACCATGGCGCCCAGCCTGCCGTTGCCAAGGGGCATTGCGTCATGCCATACATTGGCCGGGGCATTATAGCGAAGATGAAATGGGTGTCCCATGTGATTCACGCTCCAGTTCAGTATTCTGATTTTAACGGAAAAACGGAGTAGGTACAAATTGCATAAACCGGGCGAGGCAACCGCATGGCCACCTCGCCCGATTGCGCCTTATTTGATGAAACGGTTACTTGCCTTGCTTCTTGGCAACATCCTCCAGGTGCTTTTGTGTCATGAAGTCTTTCACCTTTTCAAGACCCGCTTCGCCGATTTCCTTCATGCCCGCGGCGTACGCTGCGTCAAACTCTGCGTCATCCTTGGCGATGACCATCTGCGCCAGGTACTTGTTCCAGATGTTCTTGATCTTGGCATAGGCTACGCCTTCGCTGCTGGTGGAATCCGGGTCCAGGCTGTCCAGCCCCAGGTTCCATACATCGACGCCATAGGGGGCTACGGATTTCTGATAATCGGTATAAGCCTTGGGCGAAAGGGCGATCTTTTGCAGGCCGGCCCACTTGGAGCGCCACATGATGAGCCTTTGCTCAAAGCCATACTTGTCGGCGAAATTGGCGGCATCGTTCGCCATTTCGGCCAGGATCTCCGGCTTGTACTGGGGCATGCCGTCCACAAAGTCAAAGGTAACGCCCTCGCGGCCAAAGAGGTTGGTCAACTGGCCTTGGTCGCTCCAGCAGTACTGCAGGTAGCGGATAATGCGTTCGGGATTCTCCGCGTTCTTTGTGATCATCGTAGCGACCCAGCCGGCGCCTCTGCCGCCCGCATATTGCGGTTGCTTGCCGTCATACATGAAGTAAGGGAGAGGGATATAGGTCTTGGATTCATCGTTGGTCAGCGCCATCACCTTGGGGTTATGGCCCTTCCAGATATCGATGGGGAAACTGCCCGTGACGGCGTATTGCGCGGCGTCGGTCGTCTCGCCAAAGTTCTCGTGCTTCATCATCAGCGTATCCACGCTGATCAGGCCTTCCCGGTAGATCTTGTTCAGCAGCCTGACGGCCTCGATGAAGTTGGGATTTTCGAAGATCATCTTGATCTTGTCGTTCTCCAGATATTGATCCCTGGCATAGGTTTCCGGCGCATAAATACCGGCAAAATACTGCAGCGTATAGCTCCCTGCAAGCCCGAACTGGATTACGTCCACCGGCGGTTCAATGGCAAAGGGCTTCACATCGGGATACTTTTCCTTAATATCCCGAAGCAGTTGCAGGAACTTTTCGGGCGTATCCACCACGGGGCTGCCGAGCCCTTCGTAGATACCCTTCTGGATGAACAGGGGCCTGGCGTTGTGCCGTTCAATGGACTGCTCGAATTCTTCCTCGGAAGTAAAGAAGGACGGCAGATAGTAAAGCTTTCCGTCTGCCTGCCTATGATATGTCTTTACTTCCTCCGGAATCATGTCCATCAGGTCAGGCGCATACTTTTCGGCCAGCTCGTCGATGGAGTAGATCGCACCGGACTCGATGAGCTTTTTCGTCTCGGGAGCGTACCACTCCAGCACCAACGCATCCGGCAGATCATTGGAGGCGATCATCACGTTCAGATACTCTTTTTCGTTCCCGGTGGGGATGATGATGTTGGGCTTCACACCGGTGTCCTCGGTGATATACTGCTCCACAAGGCTGCCGCGCCAGGGATACCCAGTTCCCCATGAGGCATAGAAATACTGATCGAACTCAAACGGTGAGGTGTCCAGTTTCCAGGACGGCGTTTTTTCTTCCGCGACGGCGTTTATGCATGACATGAGCATGATGGCGGTTAATGCCAGTGCCAGCGCCCTCAAAAGCAATCCGGAACTCATTTTCGACTTATTCATTAGAATCTCCTTTCTTGTGTTGGATATACCATCCATCTTCCAGGCCTATCGATCCGATCCTGATTCCATGTAACCATGACCCGTGCAGTCCGGCCTAGGTTTGGACCGCGGCACAAACTCACCCTTTCAGTGATCCGATCATCACTCCCTTTACAAAATACTTTTGCAGGAATGGATATGCGATGACGATAGGAAATGCGGTAATGACCATGGTGGTCAATCGTATGGATGTGGAACTGATCCTGTAAGTCAGCGCAAAGCTGGAGGCCTTTGGATTCACGCTGGCCGACTGGATCGACTTGACCAAATACTGCTGCAGGGTCTGCAGCTTCCTACCGCCGTACAGCATAGCATCAAACCATGAATTCCAGTGGGCAACGCCGTTAAACAATACGACCGTAGCCAGAATCGGCATAGAGACAGGAAGTATCAGCCGGATGAATATCATGATATCGTTGGCGCCGTCGATCTTGGCGGATTCCTCCATCTCCGACGGGATGCCCCTGAAAAACGACATCATGATGAATGCATTGAATGCGTTGAAAAGATTCGGAATAATGAAAACAAGAAAATTTCCCTGCAGCTTCAGCCCATGCGCAATAAGCAGATAGCTTGGGATCAAGCCGCCGCTGAAGTACATTGTTACCAAAGCCATTCCGATAAAAAACCTGCGCCCGAGCAGCCACTTTTTTGAAATCCCATAGGCGAACGCAGAGGTAAACAATACTGCGCTCACACTGCCCAACACCGTGCGCAAAACGGTAACGAATGCGGCGTTCAATATTTCCTTATCCTTCAGCACATAAATATAGTTGACGATGGAAAATTGCCTGGGCAGCAGATATACTGGCCCTTTTAACAAATCAATCGGATCGTTGAGCGAGGAAATAATGACATAGTAAAACGGATATAGGGTGATCAGCATAATCACGCTCATGAAGATCAGGTTAAAGACATTGAAGACCTTGTCTCCATCCACATTGCGTCGCCTGCGCATTACATAGCCTCCTTAAAACAGGCTTTCGCCAGTCAGTTTTTTTGATGTAAAGTTTGCGCCAGTCAAAAGGATGACTGCCACAACCGATCTGAACAGGCCTACGGCTGTCGCATACGAATACCGGGACTGGATGATGCCCATTTTGTACGTATAGGTATCCACAATCTCCGTAGCATCCTGTATGATGGAATTGGACAACAGGTACAGCTGCTCAAACATGCCGAAGTTTGCGCTGATCAGGCCGCCAACGCTGAAAATAAGCATGATGACAATGGTGGGCTTGATCGACGGAAGCGTTATATACCTGATCTTTGCCAGGCGTGACGCGCCATCCACCGTAGCCGCCTCATACATCCCCTGATCAATATTCGTAATCGCGGCAATGTAAATGATGGAGTTCCAGCCAAATGATTTCCATAGCTGTGAGACAACGATCAATGCCGGTACGAACCTAGGCGTAGCAAGGAACGGCACGGGCTCCTTCACAAGGCCCAGCGCAAGCAGCGCCACGTTGACCGGGCCATTGTCCACCGCCAGCAAAAGATTGATAAACCCGATCACAAAAACCCACGAAATAAAATGCGGAAGGTAACTTACCGTCTGAACGAATTTCTTGAATTTCGTCCAGTAAATTTCATTGAGCAAAATGGCGAAAAGGATCGGGAAAGGGAATCCCACCACTAGATTCAGAAGGCTGTAGAGGATCGTGTTCCAGAGTGACGCAAGAAAATACCTGTCTGAAAAAGCCTCCGTGAAATTGGCCAAGCCCACCCAAGGGCTTTCGATAAAGCCTTTGAGCGGACCCAGGTACGGATTGTATTCCTGGAAAGAAATGGTCAGTCCAAGCATGGGGAAATAATTGAATATGAGCATCCACAGCACAGCTGGCAATACCAGAACCATCAAATATCGCTGATTCCCAAATATCGTCCAAACCGTTTTCCTCTTTTTTTCAGTATGTATGCCACCAACAGTAACGTTTCGTTGCATTCATCCGGCACCCCTTTACAATAGGCTGCGCCTCGTTGCGGAATTCCCTGTACATCCATTTGTTTTTTATATATGAATTGTCATGGTTAAATATCACATCTTGAGCGAAACGTTTTTACTATCCAGTTGTTCTTTGATGCAAGATTTGATATAATTCAAATAATTGTATGAGAGGTATAACAATGGATGCAACGCTAAGTGTATGCGAGTATTCGGCTTTTTGTCCGTACCCGCTGAATTGAAGGAGCGACAATGTGGAAAAATAAGTTATTGGATAAACAAAAAACCATTGGTATGCGCCTCACAAGAGATAGACACTGTGAAAAGCAATTTAACCAGGTGTATAACCCAAAACGTAGGGTGCTTTTTAGGTACCTTATTACGTATTTGATTATAATAACGGTGCTGTTCGTGGTGATTGGAACTTTTTCATATGCCAACATCGTTAAAACCGAGCAAGAAAAAGTGAAAATTGAGACGGGACAAGTAGTTGCCACAGTGGTGGATAGCATAGAGACGAATTTGCAGAGCGTTTTGAAAATACAATCATCGTTTTATATCGACTTAAATGTATCGCGCCTGAGAAAGCTCGGCGCGGATTTCGAGCCTAAGGAGTTTATGCGCTTTTTGAGAATGTCTAATAACCTTGCCATGTATACCTCTACAAGTCTATTCTTAGACAGGTTGACGATATATTATCACTTTAACCATCTTTTTATCGCTTCCGATATGCTCGACAGCCGCCCTGAAATTTTTTTTAAGCTTAAATTTTCCAACGAAAATAAACTATATACGCAGTGGCGCGAAGAACAGCTTCAGAAGATAAACAGTGTTTTTTTTGTAACAAAGGATTCACCAAATGGCTATGTGGATCTTTACTATCGATTGCCTTTCACGGATACAGCAAAAGGAGCGACTGTAATTGCCGGGTTGAAATTGGGCGAATTAATTCACAGCCTTGGATTATATGACATATACGATGATTCGGCACTCATACTTTTAGATAGTAAAGATCATATACTCTACGCAAGCCAAGATAGGGCGATAGCGCTTGAGAATTTAATGTCGGAGGCTCCTAAGAGCACGCGTCTTAGACTGGGCAATGAAAACTTTGAGTGGTGGTCCCAAAGGCTATCATTGCTTGACTGGACGGTTATCTATTACGTTCCCACGGATGCCATATATGCAGACAGCAGACAAGTTCAGCGAGATCTGATTAGCCTTTATTTGATAGTGCTTTTAACCAGTGTTTTCTTAGCGTTTATTTTTTCCAAGAGCATATCAGACCCTGTGACATCGTTGCTGCGTTTAGTGGGTGATTGGGAAAAGAAAAATGGCATAAACCTTGCATCTAAGGGCGGTAACGACCTGCGCTATGTACTGGGTAAGATGTCGGATATGACAAAGGATTATTCACAGCTTGCTACCAGAATTCAGGAGTACAGGGATTCATCGCGGGAGATCATATACAATCGGCTGCTTAAAGGAGAGCTGATACTTGAAGATGAAATGAGGATGATGGAGGGGGAAGTATCAATCCTTGATTATTCTTATTATTCGGTTGCAGCGGCGCGAATAATGGCATTTGACAGCGGTGCTGTTGATGTGGCTATGTTCGAGGTTTCACAGGTACTCTCCCAAATGCGAGAAAAAGGTCTTTTTTTCTGCAAGACGGCTTTTGATAGATTTGTGGTGACAATGTGTTTTGAATCGATGCCAAGCAAAGAGCAAATCGAAGATAGCATCTGCCATATCGTAAAAGAGATTCTGACCGATTCCAGCGCAAACCTGAAATGGGGAATCGGTGATACGGTAATGAATCATGATCAAATTTTTATGAGTTACCGCAACGCAGAATACGTACTGTATAATATGAATATGCTGGGTAGCAATGATATTGCTTGGTATGACAGTTCTGCCAGCAAGAAAAATAGGTTGACATACAGCTTGGACGATGCACAACGGCTGTGTAACATTATCAGCTCCGGCGATTCAAATGCGGCGATGCAGGCGATCAAAGAGTTGTTCCAGAGGAATAAGGATGTGCTGGAAGCATCTAAAGTCCAGCGGAATAGGTTTATTTTCCTGCTTTCCGAAACTGCGCTTTTGCTTGAATCAAAGATTGCAGACCTTGACAGCGAGAAAATTAAGGAAATAGAGCTGAACCTTAAAAATATGAAAGGCGCGAAGGACATTGGCGAAATTATGCAGTATATGTCTACAGTTGTTAATATATACTGTTTTTCCGTTGACCTGCGAAATAATGACAAGTATCAACGGCTGAAAGATAAAATAATCGTATATATTGAGGAAAACTATAACGATCCAAACCTTGGCCTTGCATCTATCGCCAGCTCGCTGTGTATGACTGAGAGCTATATCTCAAGCTTCTTCAAGCAGAGTAACGGTACCAATATCCATCGATATATTGAGCTAAAACGCATGTCCCAGGCAGTTGAATTGCTCAAGGGCACAGCCTTGACCACGGCTGAAATTGCGGAAAAAGTAGGTTACAGCAACATAAACACATTCTACAAGGCATTCAAACGCTGCTATGGCATTACACCAAGAGGGTATAAGGAAGACGGTGAGTAATGCTGAAAGCCGCAATAGAGCTGTTTCAAGCGCTGTTGCAGCTTTTTCCATAGGCTGCTTCGGGTTGGCCTAAAAGACATGACTTGCTTCCTGGCTTTATATGAAAAAGTCCGGCTGACGCCGGACTTTTTCTGGATACCTTGTTACAAACCTTTTGCTTGGAATTACTTAAGTGCGTCGTAGCGAGCCTGATGAATAGAAATGTACTCTTCATAGCCTATTGCTTTAAGCTCGTCAAGATACTGCTGCCACTGGCCGTCGTCGTTGGGATTTCTGACGCCTGTTACAAACTCTGCCAATGAGTTGCGCACATAGTTTTGCAGGTCTGTGTTGATCTCGGAGAGCCTGCGGGCTGTTTCTGTCTCGAAGTAGAGCCTGGTATTGTGGCACATTTCGATCGGGGGCTTATAGGGAGCATATTGTTCGATTGTGGCTTTCCACAGATACTGTTGCAGTTCGTAAGGATCATCCGTCTTGACGCCCTTGTTGTCAAAATCGTTGTAGGTCGGACCAATTTCGTCCCATCTGGCCGAGTTGATCTTGCCCCACGGTAAAATAGGCGAGTATAGCGCTTCCCCACCGTCAACAGCGATTTCGCCATTGGTCGGGATGGAGTAGTCTACTCCGGGTTCGCCAAGGCGGTTTCTCATGCTGACATCCAAGGAGTACATGAAATCAGCGAACCTAAACGCTACTTCGGGATTCTTGCAAGCGCTGGTAATAATCCATTCGTTCGTGTAATAGCTTCCGAAAGGTTCATAGTAGGTATACTGTACGCCTGCCGGTCCCTTAAGCGGAGCCAGGGGAGCATATTCCCTAACCCTCTGGCCATCCATAGGCGCCCAGATGAACGTGCCGCCGCCGGTAGCCAAGCCGATAAGCGAGGTATCAGGATTGTCAAAGAGCTGCTTCATCTGCTCATTGTCTTGGGTATAGGTTGCAGGATCCAGAAGCCCTTCAGCACATAGCTTGTTCATGAACTTAAGGCCTTCACGATAAGCGTCCTTGTCATAGGCGGCTTCAAATTTGCCGTTATCCAGATAGTAAGGAGCGTTTCTGCTATACTTTACGAAAGAGTTTAGAAGGTACTCTTCGGGGTATGCGGACCAACCGTTTGTGGAACCCATCACGCCGATTTCGTCTTGCTTGCCGTTGCCGTTAGGATCTTTTTCCTTGAACGCCTTGAGAACTGTATAAAGCTCATCTGTGGTGGTCGGAACTTCAAGATCAAGCTTGTCAAGCCAGTTGGTGTTTATCCATGCGCGCCTTGACATTGCGTTCGGCTCAGACAAAACAACCTTGGGCATCGAATATTCATGACCATCGGGAAGCTTCATCAGATTATTGATGAGGGGATCCTTTTCGCGAACCTGTGCATACCAGAATGCGAGCTTTTCAATCATCTCATCAAGCTGCAGGAATATGCCTTGGCCGGCCATGTCCGCTACGACTTCGTTGGAGATACCGGTAGGCACCATGATCACATCGGGCATATCAACCTGGCTTGCCAACATCAAGTTGACGCGCTGGGTTGCTTCCTGTGCAGGAACAATCATCCAGTTGATCTTGACACCGGTCTGTTCCTCCATGTACTTGGTCATCTTATTGTTGACATAGTCCTCGACGTTTACATGCTGCGCAACCATGATTGTCAAAGTAACTGGTTCTTGAACGATGGGGAGAACACCAGGGGCTGTTACCGCTACTCCGCCATGGGTAGACGGAATCAGAGCATCGCTGGTGGTTCCGGCAAAACCGGTCATAACCACAGCAAATGTCAGCAGAAGAACAGTCAACAAACAAATTGTTTTTTTCATTGTAAGACCTCCTGTTTTTTTGATGGATCGCTTTTTTTGTCAGACGTATGATGCACCTGGGGAAATCATGAATCTTTTTCTCATCGCAAACCTCCCTTACTTTTTGTTAATCTCTTTTATTTGACAGACGTATCATTCGCCTGTAACAAATCATGATTTTTATCCCTTTACAGCGCCTATCATGACACCCTTTACAAAGTGCTTGGCCACAAAAGGATAGGCAATCATAAACGGAGCACTTGACACAACGATGAGCGCGTATTTAAGCAGCTGCGCCATGCCAGCCTTTGCCTGATACAGTAATGGATCTGATATAATATCATTCACCTGATTGAGTATGAGTATATCGCGAAGTACAATCTGAAGCGGGAATTTTGCCTTATCAGAGATATACAGGAATGCTTGGAAATAGGAGTTCCAATGGCCCAAGCCATAATACAATACCATTACAGCGATAATTGCTTTAGATAGTGGCATCACCATCTGCAACATGAATCTGGTATGGCCGCAGCCATCTATCATAGCCGCCTCCGCGACCTCATCCGGTATTGTCGTTTCAAAGAAAGTACGACAGATGATAACATTGAACACATTAATTGCTGTTGGGATGATCATAACGGCGCGGGTGTTGATAAGCCCAAGCTGGGATGTAAGCAGGTAAGATGGAATGAGACCGCCGTTAAACAGCATGGTAAACGTAAACATAAACAGCAGGATACGCCTGCCGGGCATTCCCTTGCGTGAAAGAGGGTAAGCCGCGCACATTGTCATGATGATATTCACTGCCGTGCCAACAACGGTATAAAATATGGAGTTGGCAAATCCGGTTAAAATGGCTTTGTGGCTAAAAACTTCCTCAAAACCTTTTAGCGAGAAAACAACCGGAAACAGCACGACTCTACCTTGAGACACAGCAGTGGGTGATGAGAATGCAGAACTTAGTATGTATATTAAAGGATATAGAACGATGAGTGCAGCAAATAACAGCAAGCCGTCGTTCACAAAATTGAATACTCTATCTTCAGGTGTTGCTCGAATTTTGGTTCTGGAATATTCTGAATTAGCTCTTAACATTTTGCTCCTCCTTTCTACCAAAGGCTGATCTCGTTTATTTTCGAGTTAACTTTGTTTACGACTGATATAAGCACTAAATTGATTGCAGAGTTAAAAAGACCTATGGCAGCAGAATAGGAGTAATCGGGTGCCGCAGAGGCAAGACCTGTTTTGTAAACAAAGGTTGATATAATTTCTGAGGCGTTGAGATTCAAGTTGTTCTGCATAAGGAACGCCTTTTCAAAACCAACGCTCATGATACTGCCCATACGCAAAGTAAGCATGATGGTAATTGTCGGCAGCAATCCGGGTAAGTCTATATGCCACATACGTTTAAAGCGATTTGCACCGTCTACCAAAGCGGCTTCATGCAAGCCTGGGTCGATAGCTGAAAGTGCGGAAAGATAGATAATTGCGTTCCAGCCTGTTCCCTGCCAGATATTTGACCACACATATATGTGTTTAAAATATTCCGGTTTTCCCATAAAATCAATTTCTTTACCGCCTAAACCCATTATCGCGTAGTTGATTACACCCACCTTTGGCGACAGGAACTGTACGATGATGCCTACCATAACAACCGTAGATATAAAATAAGGCATATATGTAACGATCTGCACAAACTTCTTATAATGTGGCCTAAGACAGTTGTTGAGCAGCAACGCCATTATAATGGGGAACGGAAAGCCCATAATAAGGTCGTATATGCTAATTGACAACGTGTTCTGTATCACTCGGCTAAAGTTATAGCTCTTAATGAACTTTTCAAAATACATGAGCCCAACAAAAGGACTGCCGACTATACCCTTACTTGCACTGAACTTCCTAAAGGCGATCTGCACGCCGTACATAGGGTAGTAGCTGAATACCAATAGCCATATCACAGGAATTGCTATGATTACATATAGTTCCCAATTAAGCTTTGCGCTGCGGCGCAAGGACCTCCATTGCCTTGCTCTATGTGAATCCCTCATTAAACTCTTCGTAGTGTTAGTCACATACTCACTCCTAAGCGTAAAGTGATAGTGGGGCAAATTATATCGAAACCTCGTTTTATTATATTGAGTATAGTGACAATGTGTGGTATTCGTCAAATGTAAATACTTTCGATTAGTGGTCATTTTTTGTGTTTTGTATCTTTATGTTGCGAAAAACTATAGTTTATGCCCAAATCTTAATGTCCTTATATGCTTAAGCCGGCTGGTGAGTGGAAAAATTTATTCAGTGTAAATTCTTAAGATTTGAACTATTTCTCATAAAGAATAGCCGGATTCGTGTATAATCATAAAAAAAGAATATTTACATTTGATTTATTGAAGGATACCATTAATCCACAGATAAAAGTAAAGCAATATTCATGGAGGTAAGTTTATGGAGTATCATGTCATGCTATGTGGAATGGATACCAATGCCGGTTCACGTGAAGCTCCGTTTCGTACGATATCAAAGGCTGCGCGTATAGCCTTGCCTGGGGATGTCATAACCATCTACGAAGGTGTCTACCGTGAATGGGTAAACCCTAAAAACGGCGGCACAGAACATAGCCGAATTATCTACCAAGCGGCTAAAGGGCAATCCGTTACCATCACAGGCGCCGAGGTAATCACAGACTGGGCGGATGTGGGAGAAGGCGTGTGGAAAACAGTCCTACCCAACAGCGTGTTCGGCGATTACAACCCATACCTTGAGAAAGTCGAGGGCGACTGGTTTTTTGAACGGGTAAAGACTTTTCATACGGGTGAGGTTTACTTAAACGGAAAATCCATGTACGAAGCGCAGACGCTGGATGAGGTTAAAAACCCGACAATCACAGAAACATCACGTGATAAGGACGGGTCGCTGTATACATGGTATTGTGAGGTTGACGGCGAATGCACGATGATATGGGCAAATTTTCAGGGAGAGGATCCACGCGGCGGTAATGTCGAAATCAATGTAAGACCTTTTGTTTTCTGGCCGGAGCAAACCGGCAGAGGGTATATCACCGTCAGAGGGTTGATACTTAAGCAGGCAGCCACATCATGGGCACCGCCTACAGCACTGCAAACCGGGCTTATCGGGCCGCATTGGAGCCGTGGTTGGATTATTGAAGACAATATTATCAGTGATTCAAAATGCAGTGGCATAAGCCTTGGCAAGGAAATATCAACCGGTCATAATGAGTGGACGCGTACCGATTTCAAAGGCGGGACTCAGCGAGAGCGAGAGGTTATATTCCGCGCCTTACACAGTGCCTGTTGGCAAAAAGAGAATGTAGGCGGCCACATCGTGCGTAACAACATCATAAAGGACTGTGAGCAGGCAGGGATTGTTGGGCATCTCGGCTCCGCTTTTTGCACCATTGAGCACAACCATATATTCCGTATACATTATAAAAAGCAATTCCACGGTGCGGAGGTGGGCGGGATAAAATTCCACGCTGCTTTGGATACGGTTATAGCCAGCAACTTTATCCATGACAGCTATCGCGGCTTATGGCTAGACTGGCAAGCACAGGGAACACGTGTTACCCGAAATGTTTTATATAACAATTTAAGCGAGGATTTGATGGTAGAGGTTTGTCATGGTCCCTATACGGTAGACAACAATCTTTTCCTGTCAAAATGGGCTTTTAAGGATATGTCCTCAGGTGCAGCCTTTGTACACAACTTAGTTCTGGGCAAGTTCGCTGTCAGTCAGGAGCTTAATCGTTATACGCCCTATCATTTTCCTCATCAAACAGATGTGTATGGCGTATCCAACATATTAAGCGGCGACGACCGTTTCTACAATAACATCTTCCTAAGAAACCCAAATGATAACGACGACCCTGTTTCATCCAGCTTCTGGAACGGTGCCCCCGTAATAGATGGAATGCCCGGTAATGTCACATTTACTATGACGGCTGTCGGCACTTCGCAATATGAGGATTATCCATCACCCGGCGACCCGAAACCTGAAGGCACGAAAGCTTTCATGCCCCATAAGCTGCCTGTTAAGTGCGCAAACAATCTCTATCTTAATAATGCAAAGCCTTGTTCAAAGGAAGAAGGTGCAGTCGTCTGTGCAGATGCAGGTATTGATGTAGAAATCATCGATGATGAAGCAGGTAAGGTAGTCATCAGGGTAAAAGATACTGCACAGTATTTAGCTGTGAAGTGTGATATGGTTACAACGGGCACACTGGGAATGAGCTACCATGCAGAGATGCTCTTCGAGAATCCAGATGGCAGCCCAATACGGTTTGACAGGGATTTTTTTGGTAATGAGCGTCGGTCTTTCACTCCGGGCCCGTTCGAGTCACCCAGTGTGGGAGAGTTAGCTATATGTTTTGACAAATAAATTTATTAATGCCGAAATAATATCGATATAGCGAAGAAGCGAACCTGCTCGAAAAAAAACAAACTGTAGCTTTATTTCATTTTCGTGGGTAGCAGGCAATTTGTTTGTGGCGAAAACTTTAGCGACCAAGGCATTGCAGAAACAAAACTGCGCACTTTGACCTGTCACTCGAAAGCCGAACCAAAAACAAAGTGAGTCATTCATGTTTGGCTGTACATCTTTTCCTTTTGGTATACCATCTAAAAGTGAGGTGAAGCGTTGTTATGCTTCGCCTCGTTTTTAGATGATCTTTATGAGCAGGTATACGTGTATGGACCCAGCAACCCTAAAGGCAATCAGTGAGGCTCTAGGGGCGTACGATGCGGCAACTGCATATTATGTCACCACGCCAGAAACGCTCTATTTAGGCTGGTAAGCATCCGCATGGAAAACCCGCGCTCAACCATATTCTGATATCCGTTTGACATCCCCTGACATCACTTTAAAAGCATCCACCAAGATAGCACTGCTTTTCCCGACCACAATTTCCCATACATATGTCCCTGGACCAGCGCTATAAAAGAGCAGATTTGCGCCAAACAGCCCGCAAAGCAGAAATGTACCCCTCGCGTGGTGCAAATAAGCCCTTATAAAGCCCAAAACGACCATTTTCCCGTTGACTTTGCCCAAAAACTCTGGTATAATCACCTTCGCTGGTTCTTTAAGCATGGAGAGATGGCCGAGCGGTTGATGGCGCTGGTCTTGAAAACCAGTGATGCTGAAAGGCACCGGGGGTTCGAATCCCTCTCTCTCCGCCATTTCTTTTCAATGGAACCGCATAGCAGACCGGCTTTATGGAGAAGTACCCAAGAGGCCGAAGGGGCTCCCCTGCTAAGGGAGTAGGGTGCGATAAGCGCCGCCCGGGTTCAAATCCCGGCTTCTCCGCCAAAACGCGCAAACCCAAGTAAAATCAAGGGTTTGCGCGTTTTTTTGTTGCCTTCCGGAGAGGTGCAAAAACATGCTTATCTTCCCCTATATCGCAAAATCTCCGTCTATTGCTCCCTCTATTGCTCCCTTGGGCATGCAAAAAGGCGTGTTTTTTATATTTAATATAAGACCTTATTAAAAATTACGTGTTATTTGTGTTATAAGTGTTATAGTGTATGAGTTACTTCTACTTGTACCGGAACCCGCTTTTCTAATAACACTTTCAATAACACTTTTTAGCTATGGCAGAAAAGGGCACACGGCACACGGCACAGGGGACGGTTCTCTGTGTTATTATGCTGATCTGCCGATAGGACGCGTTTCGCTTCTTTAATTCAGCCAAGACTTCCATTCTCAGCGTCTTGTCCAGGTTTTGAAACTCCTCCGCCGTATGGCATCCCGCGGCCTTGACAATCAGGCTCTTCGCCTGCTCATCGCTCATCTTTGGATGGATCGGCTGAACATCCATGTATTCCAAATCGTCTGCCTTCTCATGGAATGCGATGAACGCTTTCCGTTTCGTGTTATGGCGCTATAGTATATCTATTAGTTCTGCCACATTTTTTATGTGATAATCTGCTCGATACGGGGACATCTCATGCGTTTTGTCCCAACCTCCAACAATCCATGCACAATCCATTCCCGCTTTCTTTGAACACAAAACATCCAGAGGGTGATCGCCTACATAAAGACAGCTCTCTGGAGACAAATCAAGTTCTTTTGATGCGATCTGCATAATGCGCACATCTGGCTTTTCTATGCCGACTGCTTCTGAAATCACCACTGACTTAAAGTATTCATATAATTGCAATTCTCTTAAACGGTCCGCAAGCCATACATGATGATTTGAAACAATAGCCAGGTGATATTTTTTCTTCAAGAACTCCAGTGTTTCAAACACGCCCGAAATCACGTGCATTTCTTGTTTGATTTTGGGCATTCGTGACATCATTTGAAGATAGGTCGCCTTCATCTCACCAGGAAAATGAACGCAGGATAATGCCGCTTGATTTTTAATCATGGCTGATTCTTCAGGTGTTGCACAGGGGGAGCCATTGCTCTCTTTTAGGCTTTGTTCGCCAATGGCCCAATTAACGGCTTTGTTAATTTCATTTGTGATGTCTTCAGTGACTTCTATTCCCAGCGAACGTATCCGATCGCCGTATATTTTCGCGAAATTGGGCCGATATTCAACCAATGTATCACTTACATCAAAAATAACCGCTTTATATGTCATAACTCTCCTCATATTCATACCTCACATCTTCTTAACGCAAATGCGACATCTATGTGTTATGTTATCTGTCTCCCCTGTATCTGCGCCAACTCAGAGAACCGTCAGACTGTGTCAAAATGCCCATTGAGATAAGCGAACACAGATGATTTTCAGTAAATCAGGATACAAAAAAAGCAAAATGGACGCTGCAGTAAAAAAAGCTGCAGCGGGCTATGCAATGAG
>JAEZQK010000009.1 GCA_023413135.1 Bacillota bacterium | reverse complement strand
GATCACCGCACTCTTTTCATTTTGGGCGGCAGCGGCAAGGTCCGCACCGTTCTTTGTGCTACCCTTACGCTTGTTTATAATACTGGCCTTGTCATTGACACTTGTGGCAACATCCTCATACCGGTACCCCAAGGGCCGCGTGAGCCCTGCAAGGCCGCTGCCCAAACGGCCCTCATCCATCCTGCGAAGGGCCGGATAGTCTTCAAGAATTCCCTGCAAAATAGCTTCTGGGTCAACCGTTTCCGCCATGGCATAAAAATCAAATCGGGCGTCGATTTCCTTTTGAAGACCGTTCAATTCCCCTTCCGCCTGCCGGGTGAATTGCTCCGCATCGTATACCGTCCTGTACATCCGTTTTGCGTTTTCGTCGGCGGAATTCAGGATGTTGCGATTCTTATCCAACCAGTCCTGATTGAACGTGCTCACGTCAAAGTACTCCGCCGCTTCATCCACGGTGCTGCCAACGGCATAGGGGTTGTATGCCTGATTGGCCGGGTCCAGTTTCGCTTTCACGTTCGGATCGGCTTCGTACTTGCGCCCCTTGCCCCTGGCATACTGCATGGCGTCCAGGGTATGGCTTCCGGTGCTCTCCCCGTTGCGCGCCGACCAGAGCATACCATATACGGTGTCCTCGTTGAACTCCACGCCCCGGTTTAAAAGGATCGGCTTTCCCCTTTCCTTACCCTCCCGCATCCTGGTCAAGGTGGGATACTTTTTCCAGTCGATGCGGCCCAATATCTCCTCATCCGAATAGTTCCTGTCCACCCGTTTAGCCCAATAATTGACCTCCCGGTTCAAACTTATAAGCTCCGTCTCCGCCTTTTCGGTCTGTTCCTCCGCATTCCACAGCTTGGCGTAGTAATACGCCGCAGATTCTTCCGGGCTGCTGCCGCTGATAGGGGCCATGGGCACGCCGTTCATCAGATAACGGGTATGGGGCTTCAGCCATGCGTAACGGTCGAAGAATTCCTTGTCGATCTTTGTAGCATCAACGCCCAGCCTGTTTAGTTCCCGGATCGGCGTGCTGTTGGTGGGCTGAAGATAGGGCGAATAATTGAGGGCATCCCGCGTGCCGGCCGCGATATTTTGAAAGAGCTTGTCTCCCAACTGTTCATCCATTTGGGATATTGCATAGGCGGCCGCCAGGTCCCGGCTCAGCGTAGGTGTCGCGGTTTTAGGCGTCTTTGCAGGCTGCGGGGATGCATCGAAGGAATGTGCCTTGGGCTGTGTGGGCACAGCCGCCGTTTCCCGGGCGGCGGTGGTTTTCTCTGCCTCCTCTTTCAGCATCTGCGCAAGGGTCTTGAATTTTGCAGGCACGGTCAATGGCATACGCCAACCTCCTTGTCTCATGGATAATCGCCATCAAAAAAGGCCGCCCCTCATCGGGCAGCCTCGTACGCTATGAGATTACCATATACAAAACCGGAAAAACAAGGAAATCACTAACATGCAAATTATTTTTTATTCCCCCAACAGATCGGGCAGCTTTCCCTCCAGTACTACCAGCCCGCCGTTTTGGGCTTTGACTACAGCCCAGTCCTCATTTCACTGTATCACCACTTTTTTCCTCCTCTCCCTCACCGTCTTATCCGACAACCCTATCTCCTCTGCGATCTTCTCATCCGTCAAGCGTGAACCATAGTAATACCTCAAAATCGCCCGGTCCGTCCTATCCGGCACCGTATCCAGCAGCTGCTCAAACTGCAGCAGCAAATCTTCGGCGTCCTGCCGCTTTTCGAGCAGCACCTTCCCGTACCTGTCGGCCTGCTGGTTCTCCGCCGCGTCCGGCCGGTTGGTGCCCTTTGGCATGCCCGTCAGCACATGGGCCTTTAGCTCCCTGGGCCCGCCGATGGACCCCCAAAAGCTGATCTGATGATTGATGGATTTTAAGTCCCGCACAATATCCCGGCAGGAAACCAATAGTTCTTTCGCGTTCATATGCACACCTCCCATATCTTTCGTCCAACGCTGACGGGTTGACGGGTTTGACCCTTTTTTCTACCTTTATTACAAACAAAACATAATTCTATATAAGAGAAGTTTAAAATAGCCGTCAACCCGTCAACCCATCAGCGGCGGTTCGCACCAAACGTAACTTGATATGGGGCCGACTCAGCCTTCAAAACAAGCCCCGGATAAGCCCAACCCCTTACGTTATGAGTCTTTTGAACCCTACTGCCCATCTCCTTGCCAAACTTCGTCCCGCTCATCTTGTACTCGTTGTTCTCCTCCGCCCACTGCACATAGGCCTTGTACAACTGGCCGGCCCCCACTTCCCCCGGTCCCTCCGCAACGCATTCCGATAAGAAGGCGCTGATCACGTCCATCTCGTCCCTGTACTCCTTTACGGCATCCCAAACAGCCGAAGGCATTTTCAGCCCTTCCCGCTGCCACAAAAGACATCCGTCCACAGCCCACTTCAAAATCCCCTGGGCCTCCCGGCGCAGCTTGTATTTCAGGTACGGGTCGCGCTTCTCGGGCGGGATCTGCACGGTGAAGGGGATCAGGTGGATGCGCCGCCAAACGCCCAAGTCCGTGCCCCTGATCACCGGCTTGTGGTTGGTGGCCATCCACAATTTAAACTCCGGGGAAAACTCAAACTCCTCGCCGTAAAGCTTGCGGGCGGTCACCCTGTCCCCGCCGGTCAATTGCTTCAAAAGCCCCTCGTTTATGCGCATGCCCTCGTTGGGCTCCGCGCTGGTTACCAGGCGTGCACCCTTTAAGCGGGCCACGTCGCTGTTGGCCCCGCCGCTTTGCCCGTTTTTCAGCATCAGCGTTTCCGGCTGAATGTTCATGGCGTAGTCGCCCAGAAGGTCCGAAAGGGTATCCAGAAAGGTGGTCTTGCCGTTTTTGCCCGTGCCGTACAAAAAGAAGGCACACTGCTCCTGGGTGCTGCCGGTGATGGAATACCCCACCGCCTTTTGAATATAGCGTATCAGCTCCATATCCCCGGCGAATATGTCCCGCAAAAACCCTTCCCACTGGGGGCAGTCGATTTTGTCGGTATATTCCGCGTGGGTCACCCGGGAAAGGTACATATTGGGATCGTGGGGGATCATCTCCCCGCTGCGCAATTGAATGATGCCGTTGGGGGTATTAAGTAGGTCCGTGTGCCTGTCCATCTGGCTGGGGAGGATGGGCGCCCGGTGCTCCGTTTCCTTGAGCATGGCCGCCTTGCTCCTTGATGACCTGGAGCTTTTCATATGCTGCAAATACTGCTTTTTGTATGCCTCCAGGTCCGCATCCTCCGGGGCGTGCTCCAAATAATACTCCAGATCGTTCCCCATATCTTCCACCGCCTGGTCGCACAACCTTTTCAGCACCCCGGTGAAGTCAACGCACCACTTGCGCCCGTCGTAGTAAAGCCATTTCTTGTCCACAAAGCTGTAACGGATCTGCTCTCCGTAGGCGTCCTGCAAGCGCTGGGCGTTGCCGGTATCGTCAAAGGAGTATATCTTTTTAGGCTTCGTGACGTCCCCTCCGACGGTGGTGGTTTTGCAATCCTCCCTGGGCGCAGGATCATACACGTTCATGCAGTTCTTAACCGCCCGCTGGATGGTGAGCTTGCCGTAGGTGCTCCCGGCCTGCCTTCTGTCCCACTTTTCCCGCATCAGCCCGGAGGACCTAAAAAGCCGGTCCATCCGGCTTTCGTCCCGCCTCGTCCAAAAGGCCAGCATGCTGCACAAGCTCATGTCCGCCTCCGACTGGCTGGGGAAGTAGCTTTCCCAGCGCCCGGCGTACAGGTCGGAAAAGATCCGCCCCTGTTTGGAGCCTTGGGCCAGCGATATAAGCTTTGTATCGTCCATGGGCTGCTGTGCGGCCGGTGATGATGTAGCGGATGCACCGGGGGCGAACCCGCCGCCGATGTACTTTTCGTGCAGCGGTTTGATGGCTTCGGTGCAGTCCGCAACCGCCGCATATTCGCTCGCTGCATTTCCGGTCATGATGAAGAACCGGCCCGTTTCATACATCTCCACATTGTTGCGCCTGCGGCCGGCAGTTGGCAGCGATCCCCGGCAGATGATGTGCAGCCCGCGGCCGCTTACCGAATACTCCGCGTAGGAACGCAGGCTTTGTATGAACTCCGCGACGATGTTGCCCGCCGGGGCACCGCTCTTTAAGGTCTTGTATTCCTGGATGTCGCCCTCCACGCTGTCGATGTCCACGCCGAAATACCCGGAGGCGAACATGAACCCGATGCCGTCAAACCCGGCGGAGGCCGAAAGCGCCTGGTCAAATGCAGCCCAGGTGCCGGGATTGTTGGATTGGGCCTGGCCGCCCGTTCGCGGATTGACGGGGATCTTTTTGATCCGCCCCGGCCGGGATTCATCCGGCATGGCCTTCCAGCACACCCACTGGTGCAAAAGCTTTAATTCCTCGGGAATGCATTCGTACATCCGTATCACCCCTGTAACAAAGTGAACAATGAACAGTGAACAATGAATAATGAACAGTATAAGTATGTTATTTCATCTATGCTGTTCATCTTTTACCGCCTTCCGGACGGCCGGTATGGCTCCCTCTTGGAGAAAGGTGCTCCCATCTGGCTCAATCGTCGCGGTGTTCGCTGCGGCCCCGCCTTCCGTAGGGCGGGGGCTTGCTCCCGCCGCTCGTTTCGCCGGCATCCTTCCGCCCTTGCACAGGCATATCGCCCACCGGGTCATACCCCTCCTCCCGCCAGCATTCCAGCGCCGTTTGACTGCGCTTACGCTCTACCCTTGTATACGGGAAGCCCTCGAACCGGTCAAGATTCATAATCCGGATCACCCTGGGCAACCGTCACCACAACGCCCTTTTTCGGGTCCATCCCGGCGGCGTCCACCTGGGCCTTTTTCAAATACAGCGATACCTGATCGGGCCGCTCCCCGGTTTCAAAGCGGTAGCAGGTCTTCGTTTCGCCTTTGAAGGTGAAAGAGATATTCAGCATGCTTGCTTTCCTCCTCTATATAGTGCTGTGTGTTCTTCCGGCCAGGCCCTTAAAAGACCGGCGGATGGGGACATGATCATAAGCGGATCACCGGAAGATACCGGGCGGCTCTTCATCCCCTGCGGCCGCGATGCCATACAGCTCATTGGGCGATTTCCCAAGCGCGCGGGCAAGGGGGATCACATGCTCGGCCAGGATCAGCTTCCTGCCGTGCAGCATGGCCGAAAATTCCTTTTGATTGAACCCGGCCTTTTCCGCCACAACGCGCTTCTTCAGCCCGGCTTCACGGATGATGCGCTCCACATTTTCTGCAACTACGCTCAATTCACTTCCTCCCTCCCACCAAGCTTCTTGTGTATGTACACATGATAATACACAAAACTTGAATAGTCAATCCCCTATTCCCAAAAAACTTGGGTATTTCTCTTGACTGTTCAGGCTTGCGCCGATATCCCTATTTTCAAAAGCAGCGGTTTGCCGAAATTCTTGTGAAAGGTATCATGCCGGGCAGCTATACGTATACAACCGTTCAGGACCACCAAGTGTTTCAGTTCTACCCTTTCCAGTGTTTTTAGTGTTGTTAGTGGAGGTGCGTGTGTATGATGTGATTTTTGATGATTCGTATAGAAAGGATAAATATAATAATTATATTATATAATAATTTATATACCGTTTTTGTTGCCATGCCTGGGTTTTGGAACAATGTGTGTGTGATTTCTGCCTTCTTAATATATAAATATGCCGGTACACTATAAACACTAAAAACACTTAAAACAAGAGGAATCTTCCCATGCAACCTTTCACGGCTACCATTGCCGCTGATAACCTCGCGCCTGTGCAGGGAGGGTACCTTCGTTGTTCCCCCTGCGTTTGACTTACATGTGTGATGCGTACATCATGGGTATCTGTTCCGTATATGTATGTTGAAACCATAACCTTGTATCAAAAATGAAAGAGCGCCTGTAAAAGCAGACGCCCTTTCCTGTTTCCCGAGGCTTTCCCTTCTTATGAAACCACCGATCTTTCCAAAATCTCGTTCATCTGTTTCCAGGCCACGTCCATGCGCCATTGGGAATCTTCCTGTATGTCAAAGCCGGCGGGCCAAATGGGTCTTCCAATCGTCAAAACCATGACCGGCTTTTTCCTTATCAGGCGGCGCAGCCCCCTGGTCTTTTGAAAGGTGATGGACATGGGCACCAGCGGCACCCTCGCCTTCGCCGCCAGGTGGAAGGCGCCGGATTTGAAGCGTTGCAGGCAGGTAGCGTACGGCCTCAGCTCGCCTTCGGGGAAGAAGTGGACGATCCTGCCCCGCAAAAGCTGGAACTCCATCTCATCAAAGAAGGGCTTCATGTCCGTCCAGGTTTCCGGCACCGCGACGCACCCTAAGAGCCCCATGATCTTTCCCGGCCAAAGGGTATGCAAATTCTTGGGCAGCGTTGGGAATACGGTCCGCCTTGGAAAAAGCGCCAGGCCTACGATGGCGCTGTCCAGCGTATGGACATGGTTGCATACCGTCAGCGCGCCATCAAGCCCCCGCAGGTTTTTCATGCCCCTGATCCTGTCACCCGCAATGACCCTTATGAATACCTGCAATATGGGAAAGGCGATCCCCATGGTGAACAGCCGGGAGATCAGATTATACAGCCGGCTGTGGTGGTATATGTTCTTTTTTTTAAGGTTCATCGAGGCGTACACGCGCTCCATCTGACGTATGCTTTTATCCAGCGCAATGGTCTGGCCGAATTTCGCGTACCTTTCCCCTGCCTCCCTCAGGCAATGGGGGGAATCGTACCATTCGTCGATGCGCTTGGCCAGGGAGGCGGGATCTCCCGCCTTGAACAGATGCTCTGGCCCCAATGCAAACTGCCTGGTGGCGCTGCGTTTGCTGTCTGCGATCACCGGTACAAGCCCGCAGGAAAACGCCTCCATGCAGGCGATGCCCTCGATCTCTATGTCCGAGGCGTGCACGTACAGGTCGCAGCCTTGCATCAGGGAAACCAGCGCCGGCCTGTCATAGTAGCCGAAGATGGGCGGATTGGGCAGCTTGCTCCCCATGCGCCGCAGCCGCTTTTCCCATGGGCCCTGCCCCGCGAAATACAGCTGGATGCGGCCGGCGTACTTGGACTGGCGCACCGCGCGGATCAGCACATCCTGCCGTTTTTCCGGGGAAAGCCTGCCCACCATCAACACCTTGAAAAGCCCGTTTTCCCGCTCACGGGGGCTTCCCGCCGGGTGAAAGTCGGGGTGCACCCCGTTGGAGATCACATGCAGCCATGCCTTATATCCATGACGGCGAAGCTGTGCGGCAATGAATTTCGACGGGCAGTGGATATGGGAAAACCGCCTGTAAAAGAGCAGATACATCATGAAATACACAAAGTGCGCGGCTAAGGGAAGCCAGCCTAAGCCGGTGTTGTAGGTGATGTTCTCCGGCTGGGTATGGAACGCCGCCATGGCCGGAACATGAAGACGCTTGGCGATCCGCCTGGCCGCGCTGCCCAGCGGCCAGGGCTCGAAGATGTGCACCACATCCGCGCCTTGTATCGCCATTGTTAGCGTTTCCTTCACCGGCTTTGCAAACAGCGTATGCTGCTTGTGGGCCAGGGCGCTGGCGATGGGCAGCTTCATCTCCGGAACGTAGTACATGTGGAGCCCGCTTTCCGGGTCGGTGCCGCTTTTTCCGGGATCCCCCCATGTCACCACCCGCACCGTGTGCCCCCGTTCACAAAGCGCGTTTGCAAAGCGCCTGGCGGAGACGGAGGTACCGTTGTTGTTGGTATGAAACATATCTATGACCAATACGATGACCATGGTAACCGTCTGCCCTCCTTTTCCTGTCCGGATACCCATGATGCAAGGGATGAGAATATGCGCATGGCGCGTATTTTGAGCCTTCCCCTTGAGGGCTCTGGAATACCGCCCCTGCCAGTGGCAGAATAGGGCGGTATGGAGGAGGCTGGCGAAACAAGCGGTGGAAGCGGTAGCGAACCACCGCGCCGATTGAGCCAGATGGAATAGGTGGCGCGCAGCGCCGGATGAGGTGTTTGACTGCGACTGTTTGATTAGCTATTTCCACCTCATCAGTCGACTTCGTCGACAGCTTCCCCTCCAGGGGAAGCCTTTTGGAAAGCCTCCCTCTTGAGGCTCCGGAACCCCGACCCCGCCAGTGGCGGATGAGGGAGGGGTGGAGGAGGCTGGCGAAACAGGCTCCGGAATCGAGCGCCGCCTGTGGCTCCGGAACGCTGCCCCCGCCTGTGGCGGAAATGGGCAGCGTGGAGGAGGCTGGCGAAACAAGCAATGCGAGCGGTAGCGAAGCAGTGCGACGATTGAGCCAGATGGAGGGATGAAGCGAGATGAAGGAGGCCGGCGAAACAAGCGATGCAAGCGGCAGCGCAGCAG
>JAEZQK010000100.1 GCA_023413135.1 Bacillota bacterium | reverse complement strand
CGGTGCATTCCTTCTGCTTTCATATACAGTTTGCCTGCAGCAACTGATATGCCGAATGCATTATACTGTATCTGCCTGCAATTGTCAATGATTAGGCATAAAGCCCTCAAAGATTTGCAGATCATAGGTTTGTAGAGCCTTCGCCAGCTCTTGAGGTGTGCGCACCGTCCATGCCACCCAAAGGGGGCGGAACAAGTGTTTCAGCAAAAAGATGCTTGCGTTCTTGTCTTCCCGGATGTCATAGGCGATGAAATCGGGCCTGGAAAGCACATTGACCAGCAGATATTTGAGGGCTGCCTGCTGGTAAGCAGGAGATTCCCTCGAGATGACGCCGGAGGCAAGCTGTCCCCGTATCACCTGCGGCGCATTTTTTTTGAACCAGCGCATGGCCAGCGGATGAAAGGATTCCACACAATACGGGCCGTTATACCGGGACAGCATGGCGTTTACTTCCCCAGCCAGATGGTTTACATTCCCGTAATGCTTGATTTCCACGATCAGCGGCACGCGGCCGGCCACCAGGTCCAGTACATTGGAAAAAAGAGGGATACGCTCGTCTGTGCCAAGGAGTGTGCATTTTTGGGCTTCGTCATAGGAAAGCTCCGAAAGGCACGCATCTGCGCCGCACATGCGGTTTAGTGTCTTGTCGTGAAAAACGGCCAACTGCCCATCTTTCGTAAGCTGCACATCCAGCTCTATGCCAAAGCCTGCTTCCACCGCCTTTTGAAAAGCCGCCAGGGAATTTTCAGGTATCCCGTTTCTGTTTTCGAAAAGCCCCCGGTGGGCATACGCGAAGCCCCGCAGGGCGGAAACGTCCTTCCCGCGCCTGCCGGGAGCGATCAAAAACACGTACAGGGCCATGAGGAAAAGGAAGAAGATCAATAACGCCATGGTTCAGTCCACCGCCTGGAAGGCTTCCAGCTTGCTTTTAGGTCTCTCAGGCCTGCTGTCGCCATGCTTCGTCAGGCTGATGGTGAAAAAGGCCAATCCAACCATCACCGCCGCATAAGGGAACAGCGTCCAGTACCCCACATACTGCAAAAGAAAGCCCGACAAAATAGGTGTCACGATCTGGGCGGCCATGGAGAAGGTATAGTAGTACCCTGTATACTTGCCGACGCTGGCACCGCGGCTGAGTTCCACCACCATAGGATAGCTGTTGACGTTGATTAAGGCCCAGGCGCAGCCCACCAAAGCGAACATCACATACAATGCAGGCGTAAAGGCCGAAAAGACCAAGCCGGAGGCAAAGCACGCAGTCAGAAGGATGATGCCGCATTGTATCATCCGCTTGCGGCCAAACCGTGCGGAGAAAATGCCCACCGGCAGGTAGGATGCGATAGCCCCCACCGTGGCCACCATCATGCATGCGGAAGCTGCACCGATATCCATATTCCACATTTCCTGGGCATACTTTGTAAAGGCGGTGGTCACGGCATTGTAGCCCATAAACCACAGAAACACCGAGGTTAATATGAGCAGCAAGCTTCTAAACAGTGCAGGAGGCAGCTTTTCGGTTCCGCCTTCCGTCAACTGGGCAACCTGTTCCGTGGACGGGTCCACGCCATAGTGGATATCCTCCATCTGCTTGACCAGCTTGCGCTCACGAACGGTCAGCGCCAGCGCCACAACCGCCACTACCATGAAAGCTGCCACAGCCATGAAAACCAGGTTATAATCCACGCGGAAGCTGCCCTCCGCCGGTTTTTTTACAAGAATCTGGATGGCCACCAGCGTAAATACACCGCCCAGTGCGCCCATCAGATTGATGACGGCATTGCCCTTGGAGCGGAGGGGCTTGGGCGTCACATCCGGCATCAGAGCCACCGCAGGCGAACGGTAGATGCCCATGGCCAAAAGCAGCACGCCAAGCCCAACGTAAAACAGCGCCGCATTCCCTGTACTGGCCGAACCGGGCAATTGCAGCATCATCAACGCCGCAGCCAAAGTGCCCGCCAATATAAAAGGCATGCGCCTGCCGGTTTTTATTCCGCAGCGGTCCGACAAAAGGCCGAACAGCGGCAACAGAAACAAAGCCAGTATGTTGTCGATGGCCATGATGAACCCGGCAAAGCTATCCTCCAAGGCAAAATCGTTTTTCAGGATCAAAGGAATGGCGTTATCGTATAATTGCCAGAACGCGGAAATCGACATAAATGCCATGCCCACCAGCAGCGTCCGTTTCACATTCAGCTTCATAAGCGCCCTCCGTGATTTTCTATTACAAATTATACCTTTCCCCATATATAAATGCAATGAGGAAAGTGTGTAAAGGGGCTTTTCATTTGTGAAGAATGTGCTATACTTCTGCACAGATGTTTGAGGGAGGAATCCCATGAAAACCATTGCACTACTCGCCACCGGAGGCACCATTGCCAGCGCCCCCACCAAAGATGGGCTTGTCCCCACGCTGACCGGGTCGGAGCTTGTCCGCCTTTCCGGTGTGGAAATGATCTGCCGCGTGATAAGCCGGGATGTGTTTGCGCTGGATTCCAGCAACATCCAACCGGAGGAGTGGCGGATTTTGGCCGCCTCTGTCCAAGAAGCGCTGGAAACCTGTGACGGCGCGGTGGTCACCCACGGCACAGACACCATGGCATACTCCGCCGCAGCACTTTCCTATATGTTGTGCGGCCATGAAAAGCCCATCGTGTTCACCGGGGCGCAGCTGCCCATCGCCCATCCGTTATCCGATGCCATCCCCAATATGCACTGCGCCTTTGCGGCGGCCATCACCGGCGTGCCGGGCACGTATGTGGCATTCCATCAAAAGATCATCTCCGGCGTAAGGGCGGTGAAAACCCGCACCACCAGCTTTGATGCCTTTGACAGCGTCAATGCGCCCCTTGCCGGCCATGTGGACGGGGATGGGGTTCATTTTTTAAATCCCCAGCAATTCGGGGATGTTTACCGCTTCCGGGATGAGATTGATCCAAGGGTCTTCTTATTGAAGCTCATGCCTGGCACCATGCCGGACGTGTTCGACTGGGTCGTTTCCGCAGGCTACAAGGGCGTTGTCATCGAGGCCTTTGGTCTTGGCGGGTTGCATTATATCCGCCGCAACCTTAAGGACAAGCTGCATATGTTAGCAGAAAAGGGCCTGTATGCACTTGTTGTGACGCAATGCCTATACGAAAAAGCCGACTTCACGGTATATGAGGTCGGCAGCCGGATCCTATCCAGCCATGTCTTCTCCGGCCGTGACATGACAACCGAGGCCGCCGTCACCAAGCTCATGTGGGCGCTGGGCCAAGGCGAGCCGGAAAAGTATTTGAACAAATGCTTATGCGGAGAAGCAAGCTCTTGAAAAGAGCATTCTGTGGGGTTATACAAATGAACGGCAAATTGAGAAACATGGCATCCATTTACATTATCCATAACGAAAACATATTGATGCTCTATCGGATAGGCTCGAGAGTTGTACCTCCATCATGGTGCGGTATCGGCGGGCACTTCGAGTGCAATGAACTAAACGATGCAAGGGCCTGCGTATTGCGTGAGCTTGAAGAAGAAATGCACTTAACTAAAAGCAATATCAGAAATATTGAGCTTCGATATATCACGTTACGGCTAAAAAATGGAGAAGTCAGGCAGAACTATTATTTTTTCGCAGACTTGCAAGAAGACGTCACAGTTTCTCTTGCCTGTGATGAAGGAAGACCTGAGTGGGTTCCTTTGGGGAAAGTAAATGAGTTGGAAATGCCTTTCACATCACAGTATGTGTTACGGCACTATATGGAAACCGGCCGATACACAAATATCTTGTACGGCGGCATTGCATCTAATAATGACGTTCAGTTTGAAGAATTGAATGAATTTTGATTTTATGGTTTGCAAAAAGCGGGAAGTTTTCACTCCCCGCTTTTCTATTCTTTTAGCTATCAGAATACCAGTCTTTTCTCGATATACGCCTTCAAATCGGCAATTGCCACCCTGTCCTGGCCCATGGTGTCCCGGTCGCGGACGGTCACGGTGTTGTTCTCCAGCGTGTCAAAGTCCACGGTGATGCACATGGGCGTGCCAACTTCATCCTGCCGGCGGTAGCGCTTGCCGATAGAGCCGGTCTCGTCGTAATCCACCATGAAATACTTGCTCAGTTCTTGTTGGATTTCCGTTGCCAGGCTGCCCAGCTTGTTCTTTTGCAGCGGCAGCACCGCGGCCTTATAAGGCGCAAGGGCCGGATGCAGGTGCAGCACAACACGCATATCGCCGCCTTCCAGTTCCTGCTCCTCATAGGCATTGCACAGGAAAGCCAGCGCCGCCCGGTCGGCCCCCAGAGCCGGTTCCACCACATAAGGGACATAACGCTCATTGGTAACGGGGTCGATGTACTCCATGCTTTCCCCGCTGACCGCTTGGTGGGCTTTGAGGTCAAAGTCCGTACGGTCAGCGATGCCCCACAGCTCACCCCAGCCGAAGGGGAACAGGAATTCAAAGTCGGTGGTGGCCTTCGAATAGTGGCTCAGTTCTTCCGGCTTGTGATCGCGAAGGCGCAGGCTCTCTTGCTTCATGCCCAAAGACAGCAGCCAGTCGCGGCAGAAGCTGCGCCAGTATTGGAACCATTCCATGTCCTCGCCAGGCTTGCAGAAGAATTCCATCTCCATCTGCTCAAACTCCCTGGTGCGGAAGGTAAAGTTCCCCGGGGTGATCTCATTGCGGAAGGATTTGCCAATCTGCGCAACACCCATGGGCAGCTTGCGGCGGGTAGTGCGAACCACGTTTTTAAAGTTGACGAAGATGCCCTGGGCCGTTTCCGGGCGCAGATAAATTTCGTTGGCAGAATCCTCCGTCACGCCCTGGAAGGTCTTGAACATCATATTGAACTTGCGGATGCCTGTAAAATCCGATTTGCCGCAGGTAGGGCAGGGGATCTTGTTTTCCGCAATATAGGCTTCCAGCTTGTCGCTGGTCCAGCCATCCGCCTGAAGTTCCTGGCCTTTTGAAGCGGCATAATCCTCAATCAGCTTGTCGGCCCGGAAGCGTGCCTTGCAAGCCTTGCAGTCCATCAGCGGGTCGTTGAAATTGCCCACGTGGCCCGAAGCCACCCAGACGTTGCGATTCATCAGAATAGCGGAATCAAGGCCTACATTGGTCCTGCTCTCCTGTACAAATTTCCGCCACCAGGCCTTTTTTACATTGTTCTTGAATTCCACGCCCAAGGGGCCGTAATCCCATGCGTTGGCTAAACCGCCGTAGATTTCGGACCCGGCAAAAATAAAGCCCCTGCCTTTGCACAGGGCTACCAGCTTATCCATGGTCAGCGCCGCCATAATGATCTCCTCCGCTATTCCGGTTTACCGTACAATCATAGCCGGGAGCCGCCGATTTGTCAAGAAATGCCGCCGGGGAGGGCGCATTTCGACAGGGAGGGCACCTTTTGAAAAAGCCACCCCCTGGACCAGCCCAGGAAAACTTCATTTAAAGGTTTATTTGACTTAACTGCATCTGCGTGCTATCATGAGGAAAATTTATGGAGCAGAATCATTGTGTAGGTTTGCAGGAAGGAAGATTGTATGATTCCGCTATTCTTATCTGCCCTTACGGTAGGGTTTTCCGGTGCTATGATGCCGGGTTCGCTGCTTACGTATACCATCCGGCAATCCCTGGCGGCCGGCCCCAAATCAGGGTTCATCATCATCCTGGGGCACGCTCTTTTGGAACTGGCACTGATCGTATGTATTTTTCTGGGGCTGGATATACTGCTCAAGTCCGATATCGCGCAAATCGTGATCGGTATCCTGGGCGGGCTGCTGCTTTGCTATATGGGCATCGATATGATCCTTCAGGCGGCAAGAAAAAAGATCGCCATCCGGATGGATTCAGGCAGGGACAGCACGAAAAGCATGCTCCTTTCCGGAGCGGTGATCAGCGCTGCCAATCCGTATTTTCTGTTGTGGTGGGCGGTGATCGGCCTGGGCTTTTTGCTGGAGGCCTACCGCAATTTCTCTTACATGGGCGTCGCCCTATACTTTTTAGGCCATATCCTTGCCGATTTCCTTTGGTACGGCTTCATCTCCGTGGTGGTGGGCAATACCCGCAAATTTATTAAGGAAAAGCCCTACCGCATCGCGATCATGCTTCTGGGCGGACTATTGATCTTCTTCGGGGGAAGATTTTTTGTAAACGCCATAAGTACCTTATTGTAATTCGCTTACCAAATCGGCTCCTGCCACCATACAACCTCGCCGGCCGCCAAAGACTTTTTCATATCGATGAGCCTCTGATTTCTGCTGCCGCGAAACTTTATTTCCAGCGACCTTTCCTCCAACAAAAACCGCCCGTCCACCAATACGTCCGTTTCCTCAAGCAGCTCTTTCCATCCGGGATGCTTGTCCTGCCCGGCAATCAGCTGTTCATATGTATAGCCGGTGTACGTCCACACGTTCAAGCCTTTTGCATGGGCTGCCCTCGCGATTTCAAAGCAATCCTCCGCCTGAAAAAAGGGTTCGCCCCCGGTAAGTGTCACACCATCCAGCAGCGGATTTTTCGCAAGCCGGGCTGCGATATCCTCCACCGCTATCTCGCTGCCGCCCAAAGGATCATGGCTGGACGGATTGTGACAATCGGGACACTTGTGCGGGCACCCTTGGGCAAACACGGAAAACCGTATCCCCGGCCCATCCACAATAGAGTCGTTCGTAAGCCCCGCAATACGCATATAGCTCCTTCCCGGGGGTTCCACCAAAGGGATTTCATCCCTTTGGAATCCCAATTTATTTGAATAGAAGTGATTGCTTGGAAAACCATCCATCTTCGCCTGAACGCCGTAGGGGCGATTAGCAATCGCCCGCCAAGTGACATATCCTGACCGCAACATGCGGGCGAATAATCGCCCCTACGGCGTTGTTTGTTTATTGACTTCTCTGCCGGGAATGCAAGCAAGCCTCCTTTTGAAAGGAGGTGGCAGGCGAAACCTGACGGAGGATTGGTTCGTGAGCAGCGCGACGATTGAGCCAGCCGGAGAGGGGATGCCTTTTTCAAAAGGCATCCCCCGAATCTTCATTGCATGTTGTGCTTTACCCTGTCGTGCTCCTCTTCCCGCTTGGCGTTATTGAAGCGGTTGAGGGTGCCCACCAGGTATCCGGTGATGCGGCGGATGCGCTCAAAGGGGCGTCCGTTTTCCTCCCGGCCGCACTGAGGGCAGCTGTCGCCGATGATACCGTTATAGCCGCACACAGGATCGCGGTCTATCGGGTGGTTGATGGAGCCGTAGCCCACGCCCTTGTCGTGCATGAACCGGACCACTTTTTCAAAGGCGTCCAGATTTTGCAGGGGATCGCCGTCCATTTCCACATAGCTGATATGCCCGGCATTGGTCAGCTCATGATAAGGCGCCTCAATGCTGATCTTGTCAAAGGCACTGATGGGATAATACACCGGCACATGGAAGCTGTTGGTGTAGTAATTGCGGTCGGTCACGCCGGGGATTACGCCAAAGCGCTCCCGGTCCATGCGCACAAACCGGCCGGACAACCCTTCTGCCGGGGTAGCCAGAAGCGTATAGTTCAGCTTGCGTTCACGGCTCAGTTTATCCAGATAACTGCGCATGGCCCCGATAATCTCCAGGCCCAGGTTTTGGCTTTCCTCGCTCTCACCGTGGTGCGCGCCACGCAAAGCCTTCAGCGTTTCGGCCAGGCCTATGAAGCCCACCGACAGCGTGCCGTGCTTGATGACCTCACGGATCTCATCGTTCCAGTCCAGCTTCTCAGAATCCAGCCACACGCCCTCCCCCATCAGGAAGGGGAAGTTGCGCACCTTTTTGCGGGCAATGATCTCAAAGTGCTCGTCCAGCTGCCCCACCACCAGCGCCAACTTACGCTCCAGTTCTTCAAAGAACCATTGTACGTCGCCGTTTGCCTTAATGGCAATGCGGGGCAGGTTGATGGAGGTAAAGGAAACATTGCCGCGGCGGGGAGATATCTCCCGCTCCGGATCATGCACATTCCCCATCACCCGGGTGCGGCAGCCCATGTAGGCGATCTCCGTCTCCGGATGGCCTTCTTTATAGTACTTCTTGTTAAAAGGCGCATCCAGGAAGGAAAAGTTAGGGAACAATCTTTTCGCACTTACGCGGATAGCCAGGCGGTACAGATCGTAATTGGGATCGCCGGGGTTGAAGGATACGCCCTCCTTGACCCTAAAGATCTGGATGGGAAAGATGGGCGTTTCACCATGACCCAGCCCGGCCTCGGTAGCCAGAAGCAGGTTGCGCACCACCATGCGGCCCTCGGGAGACGTATCCATGCCATAGTTGATGGAAGAGAAAGGCGTCTGCGCCCCTGCCCGGCTGTTCATGGTGTTCAGGTTGTGGATCAGCGCCTCCATGGCCTGGAAGGTGGCTTTGTCCGTTTCCTTTTCCGCCTTGTGCCTGGCAAAATCGAGAATCTGCTCCTGCAGCTTGTCATCGGCAACCGCGCTAAGCTTCTCCTTCATAGCGGTGCGGAAAGCGGGATCCTCATTAAGCCGGGGAGTCAAGCCTTTCCCCTTCAGTTCCTCTATCCATTCCCGTGCCTTTTGATCGGCACCTTCCATGCCGCACAAAAGCTCCAGCGCCCGGGATAGGTTCTCCCGGTAGCGCTTGATGAACGTCTTTTTCACGCCGGGGTCCATGCCGTAGTCAAAATTGACTACGCTCTGGCCGCCATGCTGGTCATTTTGGTTGGCCTGAATGGCAATGCAAGCCAATGCGGAATAGCTGTAGATATCGTTGGGCTCCCTCAAAACACCGTGGCCGGTGCTGAAGCCGTGGCGGAACAGTTCGACCAGATCAATCTGGCAGCAGGTGGTGGTCAGGGTATAGAAGTCCAGGTCATGGATATGGATATCCCCTTCCCGGTGTGCCTGGGAGAACTTAGGGTCTATCACGTACATGTCATAAAACTGCTTGGCGCCTTCGGACCCAAACTTCAGCATCGCGCCCATTGCGGTATCGCCGTTGATATTGGCGTTCTCCCGCTTGATATCCGAATCGATGGCATCTTTATAGGCAATATCCTCAAATATCTTCATCAGGCGGGTGTTCATTTCCCGCACGCGGCTGCGTTCGGCCCGGTAGAGGATATAGGCCTTGGCGGAGCGAACAAAGCCCTTTTCAATCAGCACATGTTCCACCACATCCTGCACTTCCTCCACCGTGGGTATGCCGGAAATGCTCTCGCTGGCTTCGATTTCTTCCATCACCTGCTGCGCAAGCGTTTTTGCCGTCTCGATCCCCTTTGCACTGCCGCTGGCGGCAAATGCCTTTGAAATCGCCTGTTCGATCTTTTCAATATCAAAGGGCATCGTCCGTCCGTCCCGCTTTTTGATGGAAGTAATCATGCGTTCCAGCCTCCTGCTTTCAATTCTTTCGTGCTTCCTGCCTTTTCCGGAACAAAAAGTCAATCCTCCCGCGCCACATCGCCGGGAAGAAACTCTATGCTTCGCTTATGGCTGGAGCCCCAGCCTCAGAATCTTCATTTTACGACAATTTTTTTGCGCACACATTGCGCCCCTGTCGAAAGAGCATTGTCATTATAGTGCGTTCGATCCCCCCTGTCAATACCATATATGGTCACATTTTGTGCCTATCAATCTATATATAGTGCGCTGTCAAGGCACCACCTTGCTTTTTGGATTCGCGCCTGCCAAAAAATTTTTCCGGCCATGCGTTGACAGATACCGTGGAAGATATTATGATATGGAAGCGGAAGTGCAAGGATAAATCCGTGCCGCCGTAAGAAAGGAGAGGACCGCCGTGGAAGGCGACCCGTACAGTCCCATATCGGCACGTACCCACACACGCGCGCGGCCCGCTTCCATTGCTTTGTAAAAGCATTGATCAGCCTCCCGCCTGCCTTTGCGTGTGCGTGCCACACAGAAAGGCAGGTTTTTTTGATGAGGAGGATTTTTAAGACCGTAGACGATCATCTGGTGGAGTGCACCACCCTGGAGAAGGGCTGCTGGGTACACCTGCAAAACCCCACCAAAGAGGAAATTGATGGCCTTAATGCCCGTTTTGCGCTGGATCCTACCTACCTGATGGCCGCCCTGGACGAAGAGGAGAGTGCCCGCATTGAGCATGACGACGGGCAGACGCTGATCATCGTCGACATCCCTTATGTAGAAGTGGAAGGCAGCGGCTATATTTACAGCACCATCCCTATGGGCATTATTCTGGTGGATGAGGTTATTATCACCGTGGCTACCCGGGAGACACCCATCATCGCCGACTTTACGGAGGAGCGGGTCAGGGGTTTCTGGACCCACAAGCGCACAAGGTTCATCCTGCAGCTGTTGCACCGCAATGCTTCCCGCTTCCTGGCATACCTGAAGCAGATCGACAAGGCCAGCGGCCACGTGCAGGAGAAGCTGGAAAAATCCCTGAAGAACCGCGAGCTTCTGCAAATGATGAAGCTGGAAAAGTCCCTGGTGTTCTTCAGCACTTCCTTAAAGGGCAACGAGACCGTCATGGAAAAGATGCTGCGCCTGGATGCCCTGAAAAAGTTCCCCGACGATACGGACCTGCTGGAAGACGTCATCATCGAAAACAAGCAGGCCATGGAGATGTGTACCATCTACCGGGACATCATGTCCGGGACCATGGACGCCTTTGCCTCCATCATCAGCAACAATCTGAATATCGTCATGAAGGTACTCACCAGCCTTACCATGGTCGTGGCCATCCCCTCGCTGGTGGCCGCCCTCTGGGGCATGAATGTGGCCGTTCCCTTTGAAAATTCCCCTTTCGGGTTCTGGATTGTGGCGGGAATTTCCGCCTTCAGTGCACTGCTGGCCGGTTTTTTCCTGTGGCGCAAAAAAATGTTCTGACCAGGGGCTCTGCCCCTGGACCCCGCTAAAGGCTCTGTAACCCCGACCCCGCCTGTGGCGGGAATGGGAGGGGTGAAGGAGGCTGGCGAAACGAGCGATGCAAGCGGCAGCGCAGCAGCGCGACGATTGAGCCAGATGGAACAAAGCCCCTTTGGAATCCCCATTTTGGGCATGAGATACAAAAAGCTGCCCCTTCCAACCATGTTGCAGATGGAAGGGGCAGGTTTTATTTTTTAGCAGAGAGTGGGATTCCAAAGGGATGATATCCCTTTGGCGGGGTCCCGGGGGCAGAGCCCCCGGGTCATTCCCCCAGCGCATACCCAGGCTTGGTGCTCTGCCCTTGCTGGCGGCGGAAGTTTTCGCTGTTCTTTTCCTTATATATAGTATATAGTTCTTCCGGCGTCATTCCCGCCTGCAGGCACATGCTCACGAAGAAATGGAGGATATCCACCAGTTCTTCCTTCACAGCCCGCCCATTAACGGGCTTTTTGTTTTTCCACCACTTGAAGTTTACTTCGTCGATCAATTCCGAAAGCTCCGAGATCATGGCCAGCGTCTGCTTTTGGATCCACTCCTCGGGCGTAATATTTTCCAGGTGCCGGGAAATCACCAGAGATTCATGAAATTGCCGCTGCAGGGCGAAAATCTCATCCAGCCTGTCGGCCACTTTCGCAGCCCCCTTACTTTTGTATAAATTGCAGATACTTTTCGGCGTGCTTGCCAACCACGGCAACGCTGGGTAGGTAGGACAAGATTTCGCCTGCCACGCGCAGTACATCATCCTTCGTCACGCGCTCGATTTTCGAAATGGTCTCCTCCGGCGTAGGCGGGTGCCGGAGCAGCAGCTCGCCCCGGCCAATGGCCTGCATACGGCTGGAGGCACTCTCCAGGCCCAGGATATACGAGCCTTTCAGCTGTGCCTTGGACTGAGTAAATTCCTTGTCCGTCACGCCATCCTGCAGCAGCTTCTTCGCCTCGATCTCCATCTGTTCCAATACCGTCTTCGCGTTTTCGGGCGAGGTTCCGGCGTACAGGTTCAAAACGCCGCAATTGGGGTAGGTGGCGGGATAACTGTATATGGTATAGGCCATACCCAGTTCCTCGCGCACCCTTTGGAAAAGCCTGGAGGACATGCCGCCCCCCAGAATGTTGTTGAACACGGCCACAGGATAAATATCGTTATGGCCCATGGGCTTGCCAGGATAGCCCATGCAGATGTGTACCTGCTCGGTATCCTTGTCCTTGAACAAGATGCGCTGTGTCCTTGCCATTGTCTCCCCGATGGCGTCAGGGACGCCCGTGCCCTGCCAGGAGCCAAAGGCCTTATTTAGAAGGTCTTCCAGCGCCGCCCTATTGAAGTTGCCCGCAATGGCCACCACCACGTTTTCCGGGCGGTAATGGGTCTTGCGGAAGGTGAGAAGGTCGTCCCGGCTGTATTTGCGGATACTTTCCGCCGGGCCCAGGATGGGCATACCCAGCGCCTGGCCCTCGAACTGGGCCTCGCTCAAAAGCTCGTGCACCAAATCTTCCGGCGTATCTTCCACCATGGAGATTTCCTCCAGGATGACGCCCCGCTCCTTGTTCAGCTCCCGCTCGTCCAATATGGCATTCAGCGTAAGATCGCTCAATATATCCACCGCCAGGGGCAAATCTTCATCAATGACCTTGGCGTAAAAGCAGGTGCATTCCTTGGCGGTGAAGGCGTTCAACTGCCCGCCCACCGCGTCCATTTCCTCTGCGATGTCCCGGGCTGTGCGCTTAATCGTGCCCTTGAACACCATGTGCTCGATGAAATGGGACAGGCCGTTTTCCGAGGGTGTTTCCATCATGGAGCCCACCTTGATCCACACGCCGATGGAAGCGGAGCGCACATGGGGCAGGTATTCCCCCACCACCCTTAAGCCGTTTGACATGGTCCACTGATCGTACATATTCGATTCCTTTCAGGGAAAGTTTCTTCTATTTTCTACCGAAGAAGCGCAAAGCATGCAGGAAACGAAAAGGCAGGAAACGCCTGCCCCGCCCCTGGGGGCCGGAGGCAGCGGCGTTCCCTGCCATTTCAATGCTTTTTCAAAAGGGATTACCTGTCGTTAGGCCGTCCATCTCTGCGTGGTGGACGGGGCCTGTCGCCGGCGGGGCGGTGCTCGGCGGGATTGTTTTCGTAAACGATGTCGTTGCGGATCAGGCTGATGCGGCCCTGGGCGTTGACCTCGTTGACCTTGACCTCGATCTCGTCGCCGATCTTCAAAACATCTTCCACTTTTTCCACGCGGTGGTTGGCCAGCTTGGAGATGTGGATCATGCCATCCTTGCCGGGCGCCAGCTCCACAAACGCGCCGAAGGCCTGGATGCCCACCACCTTGCCGGTGAACACATCACCCACCTCAATATCCTTGGCGATACCCTCGATGATCTTGCGGGCTTTGTTTGCTGCAGCCTCGTCGGGGGTGGAGATGAACACGCGGCCGTCATCCTCGATATCGATCTTGACGCCGGTCTCGGCAATAATCTTGTTGATCATCTTTCCGCCCGGGCCGATGACCTCGCGGATCTTTTCCGGATTGATAGTGAAACGGATGATCTTGGGTGCATAGGGGCTCAGGTCAGCCCTGGGCTGGCCAAGGCATTCCAGCATGATCTTCAGAATATGCAGCCGGCCTTGCAGCGCCTGGGCCAAGGCCTGCTTCAAAATGGCCCTGTCGATGCCCTTGATCTTGATATCCATTTGGATGGCGGTAATGCCGTTCATCGTGCCGGCCACTTTAAAGTCCATATCCCCCAGGAAGTCTTCCAAGCCCTGGATGTCGGTCAAAACCGCCACCTTGCCCGTCTCGGCATCCTTGATCAAACCCATGGCCACGCCGGCTACCGGTGCATGAATGGGTACCGCGGCGTCCATCAGGGATAAAGTTGAGCCGCAAACGGAGGCCATGGAGGAGGACCCGTTGCTGCTTAATACCTCGCTGACCAAACGCAACGCATAAGGGAATTCCTGCTCAGTGGGGATCACGGGTTCCAGCGCCCGCTCCGCCAGCGCGCCATGACCGATTTCCCGGCGGCCGGGAGACTTCAACCGGCCGGCTTCGCCGGTGGCGTAGGGGGGCATATTGTAGTGGTGCATGTAGCGCTTGTAATCCTCGTTGGAAAGCCCGTCCAGCATTTGTGCCTCACTGGTAGAGCCCAGGGTCGTCACGGTGAGCACCTGGGTTTGACCCCTGGTAAACACAGCGCTGCCGTGGGTGCGGGGCAGAATGCCCACTTCGCACCAGATGGGACGGACCTCGGTCACGGTACGCCCGTCGGCGCGGATGCCCGAATCGATGATCTTTTTGCGCATGATTTCCTTGTTCAGGGAATAGATGGCGTCACCCACCTCGGTTTCCCGGCCGGGGAAGATATCCGCAAAGTGGGCCATGATATCTTCTTTGGCGGCCGCCTCCCGCTGCTGCCGCTCTTCCCGGACAAAGGTGTCAAAGGTATAGACGCACTTGTCATAAGCATACGCCCGCACAGCATCCTTGATCTCCTGCGCGGTAACAAACAGCTTGACTTCCACTTTGGGCTTGCCGATTTCAGCAATGATGGCCTCCTGGAAGGCGACCAGCTTTTTGATCTCCTCATGGGCGTACATGATGCCTTCCAGCATCACTTCTTCGGAAACTTCCTTGGCTCCGGCTTCCACCATCAGGATGGCTTCCTTGGTGCCGGACACAACAAGATGCAGATCGCTTTGGGCCCTTTGAGCCTCATCGGGACAAAGCACAAATTCGCCTTCCACCCGGCCCACCATGACCGAGCCTGTGGGGCCACCGAAGGGAATATCACTAATGCTAAGTGCAATGGAGGAACCGATCATGGCCGGAATTTCCGGCGGCAGATTTGTATCCACGGACAGCACCGTGGCCACCACCTGTACATCGTTACGCATGCCCTTGGGGAACAGGGGGCGCAAAGGTCTGTCTATCAGGCGGCTGGTTAGCGTCGCCTTTTCGGTGGGGCGGCCTTCCCTTTTAATAAAGCCGCCGGGGATTTTGCCAACGGCATAATGCTTTTCTTCAAAATCAACGCTCAGGGGGAAGAAGTCTACGCCTTCCCGCACAGTTTCGGCCATGGTGGCGTTGACGATCACCACGGTATCACCATATCTGACCAGCGCCGAGCCGGCCGCCTGCTGAGCATATCTGCCAAATTCCAATATCAGCGTCCGTCCCGCCATATCCATCGTATACTTTTTGTTCTCCATGCCTATCTCCTTCACATCGTTACACTCAAGGCTGCCTGCCTTTTTCTACCTAACACACCAGCCTGTTCCCTTTGTGAAGTCAGACTGGCACCTCTTTGGAGGCCCATGCCTCCGGGATATTCCTGTGAAAAAGCCGCGCAGGGGCGCCCATGCTTTCATGAGCGCCACTGGCGGCTTCCACAAACAGTTTGACCGGACAAATGTACTCATCATCCGGCATCAACCAATGGACCGGCGCTGCCGGCCCCACGCGCAAGCCGCGGGAAGCGGGTTTATTTGCGCAGGTTCAACTGGCTGATCAGCGTACGGTACCGCTCTATGTCGGTCTTCTTCAAATAATCCAGAAGGCCTCTGCGCTTACCGACCATCAGGAGCAGCCCGCGGCGGCTGTGGTGATCCTTCTTGTTGATCTTGAGATGATCGTCGTTCAGATGGTTGATCCGCTCGGTGAGCAGTGCTATCTGAACTTCGGGGGACCCGGTGTCGCCCTCGTGGCGGGCATAGGTTTGGATGATTTCAGCCTTGTTCATGATTCCTTTCTCCTTTCACTTAAATCGCCATGAACGAAGCGAAGCGTCGGAGTGTCGCAAAACTGCGTCCATGGTTCAAAACAGCGTCTTTCATTGTAGCACTACGCGATGCGTTTGTAAACGTATACCGGGAATTTTTTTCCGTCCCGGGCTATTATTCCCCAAACAAACGCGGTTTATGGCAAGTTAAAGTATGCCTTCGCCTGGCAAACGTCCTGCTCAATTTGGGCTTTCAGCGATTGAATGCCCGCAAATTTGATCTCGGAACGTAGGCGCTTGAGAAATTTTACACGGATCTTTTGCCCGTACAGGTCCTCCGCACAGCCCAGCAGATGCGCTTCCAGCGTAATCCCGCCCTCGGGCAGCGTGGGATGGCAGCCCAGGCTGACTACTGCAGGATATGCACCCTTTTCCGTCATGACACGGGCTATGTAGATGCCATAAGCGGGCAATGCCTTGCGTTTGGGGATGGCTACGTTGGCTGTGGGGAAGCCAATCTGCTTTCCAAAACCCTTGCCATGCTCCACAAGCCCTGTGATGGCATAGGGCCGTTCCAGCAGCTTGCATGCCAGTTCCACATTCCCCTCCTCCAGCAGATCCCGCACGCGGGAGGAAGACACGGTATGCCCGTCCACCTGCACGGGAGATACGACATGCACATCGAAACCAAATATTTTGCCCATCTTTTTCAGCAGCTTGGCGTCGCCTTCACCGCCTAAGCCAAAGGTGTAGTTGAATCCCACCACCACATGCCGGGGGCTGAGCTTGTTCACCAGCCGCTGCACAAACTTTTCGGGCTTCATGTTCATCATGTTACGGTCAAAGGGAAGCGCTATTAAAGCATCCGCCTTCAATTGGGCCATGCGGGCTGCACGCTCCGGCACGGTGGAAAGCATAATTGGCGCAGCACTGGGCTTGATCAATGCCAGGGGATGCTGCAAAAAGGTACACACCACTACAGGAAGCTTTTCCAGCGATCCCCATTCCCGGGCAGCGCGTAAAAGCCAGGCGTGACCCGTATGAACACCGTCAAACATGCCAAGCGTCAGCACACAGGGGCCGGTTATGGCGTCATCCGAAAATGTAAGGCGCATAGGAACCCTCCAAAGACATCATGCGTATTGCGTATCGCTTAAGCCGCCGCCCACCATCGCCCGAAAGACGATGGCTGGGCCCTTAATATGGGCAATGCCCATAAAAGCATCGTGCAAATAAACCCGCAATGGAACATTTTCCGCCATTTGCCAAAGGTCAGGAAAGTACGACAGGCGCATAGCGCCCCCGTTACGGCACACATTTTCCAATTCTCGGGGCACATCGGCACGGCGAAGATGAGAAAGCGGCATATCCATGGGAAGCAGGCATGCGTCAAGCCGCCCCTCATCCCGTGCCTTATGCAGTTCCTCCAGCGTATAGGCGGTATCGATGGTAAAAGCGCCGCTTTGCGTACGCAGAAGAAACCGCATATGGGCGGGGCAGCCTACGGCTTGACCTATGTCATGGCACAGCGTGCGCACATACGTACCCTTGCCGCACAGGATCGCAAGCATCATGCCATGGTTTTCCGTCTCCCGGCCAAGAACAATGTTTTCCACCAGAATGGGGCGTGGGTCCGTCTGCACCATCACGCCTTTTCGGGCCAGGTCGTAGAGCCGCTGCCCATCCTGCTTGATGGCGGAGTAGCTGGGCGGCGCCTGCAAAATCTCCCCGGTAAACCGGGGCAGCACTGTGCGTACATCCTCCGGGGAGGGATAGTTTTCTCCCTGTTCTATGACGTGCCCTTGTGCATCCTGGGTGTCCGTAGCCGCTCCGAAGGCGATCTCAGCAACATAGGCCTTGCGCTTATCCACCAAGTAATCAAACAGCCGGGCGGCCTTCCCCGCCATCACGGGCAGGATGCCCGCCGCCTGGGGGTCCAGCGTGCCTGCATGGCCTGCCTTCTCCCCGTTTATCAGCCTACGCACGGCCCCCACTACCTGGCTGGAGGTCATGCCGGGGGGTTTTAATACATTGAAGAAACCGTTCATATCTGCCCTTCCGCAAGGCATTTTTCCATAGCCGCAATCATGATCTGAGCGGCATCCGGAAGCTTGGCGTTCATGGTGCACCCCGCTGCCAGCGCATGCCCGCCGCCTCCAAATTGGGCGGCCAGCGACGCCACGTTGCCGCCCTCCACAGCCCGGAGGCTGAATTTGGTGCCTCCGTCCACCTCTCTGGCCAGAAACGTCATTCTGACGCCAGTAATATCAATGCCGTAATTCACAATGGACTCCGCATGCTCGGGTCTGGCGCCGCAGGCATCAAGGTCCGCCTTGCTTAACTGCATGCCCGTGATCTTACCGCCATGGTAGAAGGTAAGGGTGGACAAGGCCCGGGCCAGCACCAAAACCTGCTCCCGGCTGCGCTCCCGGAAAAGCACGCGGTTCAGCATGGCGATAGGCAAGCCGTAGGTCATCAGTTCACCCATGACCTGGAATGCGTCGGCCGTGGTATTGTCAAAACAGAAATTGCCCGTATCCGTAGCAATGGCGGTATACAGGCTGGTGGCGATTTCCGTATCCAGGCTGAGATTCAGGCTATGGATCAGCTCATAGATGAGCACGCCTGTGGCACTGGCCTTCGCCGATACCACATTGATATCGGCATAGCCCGGGTTGGTACCGTGATGGTCGATTTGAACCGTGAACCTGGTGGCGAAAAACAACGGTGCAGAGTCTCCCAGGCGGTAACGGTCGGACACATCCACGGCAATGGCCAGATCAAAGCTTTTACCTTTCAACTGGGCGGGTTTGCATATCTCCCCCGCGTCTTTTAAAAACATCAGCAATTGAGGCACTTCGTCGGCACAAACGACTTCCACCTGCTTGCCCATCTTCATAAGCGCGCCGCGCAAAGCCAGCGCGCTGCCGATGGTATCCCCATCCGGCGATACGTGGGAACACAAAAGGATGCGCCCCGCCGTGCGGATGGCGCTTTGCAGAGCATCCGGAAAGCTATTCATCTGCGCCGGACGGTTCTTCCTCATCGCTGTCGTTTCCTTCCGCATCTTTGGGACGTACCTGATTGAGGATATCCGCGATATGTACGCCGTAGGCGATATTCTGATCCTGCTGGAAGATGATCTCCGGCGTGTAGCGGATGACCATGTTCCTGCCCAATTCCCTACGGACAAACCCGGCCGCACCTTTTAATGCCGCCATGACGCCCGCCGCCTTGTCCTCCTCCAGGATGCTTACAAAAATCTTGGCATAGCGCAAGTCCCTCGTCACCTCGGCATGCGTAATGCTGAAGGTTCCGGCGATCCTGGGGTCGTTCAATTGATTGCGGATGATCTGGTCCACCTCCCGGCGTACCTGATCGGAAATGCGGTCGCTACGATGAAAACTCACTAGTACTCCTTACCTTTCTGGGGTCGTGATGCAGGGAAGTCTGGTACCAGATCAAAATTCAAGTGCATCGTTGTCGGTATCTTTGGATACGAATCGCACCATCTTCACAGGACCATGTAGGGCGGGGGCTTGCTCCCGCCGTATGAAGCAGTGCCATGCATCTTGGCCTGTTATGATGGGCGGCGGGAGCAAGCCCTCGTCCTAGGGCAATATGAGCACCCTAACAACATTCCATGGATCGCCAGCACCGTGCAAAACTCGCGGAAATGACTTTGTCATTTCCGCGAAAGCTTAGCGTTCCACTTCTTCCTGGGTGTAGCATTCGATGACGTCGCCTTCCTTGACGTCGTTGTAGGCTTCCAGTCCGATACCGCACTCGTATCCGGCGGCCACTTCCTTAGCGTCGTCCTTGAAGCGCTTAAGCGACGCCAGCTTACCCTCGAACACCACCACATGGTCACGCAAGAGCCGCACGGAGGCGTTGCGCTGCACCTTGCCATCCTGTACATAGCAGCCGGCGATCGTGCCCGCACCGGTAATTTTGAAGGTATTGCGGACTTCGGCGTGGCCCAGGATGACTTCCTTGAACTGGGGCGCCAGCAAGCCCTTCATGGCCTTTTCAATGTCCTCAATGGCCTGGTAAATGATACGGTAGAGGCGGATGTCAATTTCTTCCCGCTCGGCCTGCTCCCTGGCGCTGTTGTCCGGGCGGATGTTGAAGCCGATGATGATGGCATCAAAGGCGGAAGCCAGGTTCACATCGTCCCTGGTGATGGCGCCTACGCCGCTATGCAGCACGCGCACCTTCACCTCGTCGTTAGACAGTTTCTCCAAAGCCTGCTTCACCGCTTCCACGGAGCCCTGCACGTCGGCCTTGATGATCAGATTGAGATGTGTCACCTTGCCGGCGTCGATCTTGGAGAACAGATTGTCCAAAGATACCTTGGCACTGGTGCTGATGCGGGCGGCCTTTACCTTATCCCGCCGCTCTTCGGCCACCTGACGGCTCAGATGATCGTCGCCCACAGCCATCATATCGTCGCCCGCCAGAGGCACTTCATTGAAGCCGGAGACTTCCACCGGTGTGGAGGGACCGGCTTCTTCCACCCGCTCGCCCCGGTCGTTGAGCATGGCGCGCACACGGCCGGAAGCCATGCCTGCCACGATGTTATCACCCACATGCAGAGTACCGTTTTGCACAAGGACCGTGGCCACCGGGCCGCGGGATTTGTCCAGCTTAGCCTCGATGATCACGCCGCGGGCCAGGCGGTCGGGGTTGGCGCGCAGCTGCTGCACGTCCGCCACCAAGAGGATCATTTCCAACAGTTGATCCACGCCCTGGCCGGTGATGGCGCTGACGGGGGCCATGATGGTTTCGCCGCCCCACTCTTCCGCCACCAGCTCGTAGGCGGTCAGGTCCTGCTTCACCCGTTCGGGATCGGCGCCGGGCTTATCCATTTTGTTGATGGCCACGATGATGGGCACATCCGCCGCCTTGGCATGGTTAATGGCTTCCACGGTTTGAGGCATCACGCCGTCGTCCGCGGCTACCACCAGCACAGCGATGTCGGTAGCCTGCGCGCCGCGGGCTCGCATGGCGGTAAATGCCTCGTGGCCGGGCGTATCCAGGAAGGTGATTTTGCGCTCGTCCAGCTCCACCGTATAGGCACCGATGTGCTGGGTGATGCCGCCGGCTTCGCCGGCCGTAACACGGGTCTTGCGGATATAGTCCAGCAGCGAAGTCTTGCCGTGGTCCACGTGGCCCATAATGGTGATGACGGGCGGCCTCATGATAAGGTCTTCGTCGGAATCCTCGAAGTCTTCATCGGAGAGGTAATCCTCCGCCGTCTTATCCAGCTTCTTCTCCAGCTCCACGCCAAACTCGGTGCAGACCAGGGAAGCGGTGTCAAAGTCCAGTTCGCTGTTGATATTGGCCATAATCCCCAGCAGCAAAAGCTTCTTGAGGATATCACCGGCGGGCTTGCCGATACGCTCGGTGAGATCCTTCACGGTGATGGTCTCGGCGGTCATGAAGGCTTTTTCGATCTTGATGGGGGCCATCATCTGCTGGGCGGAGAGCTTCTTGCCCGCTCTGGCCCGCTTGCCGCCGCGGATCACATCATCATCATAACCGGAGAAGTTTTCCTTTACCATCTGCTTGCGCGTCTTTACGACCCGCTCGGGGTCATGCTGGCGCACGTAGTTTTTCTTGTTGGGATCGTAGTTGGACACCCGTTCCTTTTCCACCGAGGGCGTCAGTTCAGGCGCTTTGGGACGGCCAAACCCGCCGCCGCCGGGACGGGGGCCCATGCCGGGGCGTGGTGCACCAAAGCCGCCGCCTTGGGGTCGGGGTGCGCCATAGCCGCCCTGGGGACGGGGCGCGCCATAGCCGCCTTGGGGTCGGGGTGCGCCGGGGCCCATGGGGGCACCGCCGGCCGGCCGGCCATAGGGACCCTGGCCTGCAGCCCCGGGATTTGCGGGACGGCCATACGGGCCTTGACCCATTGGGACAGGATTCGCCGGACGGCCATAGGGACCCTGGCCCGCGGGGGCGGGGTTCGCCGGACGCCCATAGGGACCCTGACCCATGGGAGCTGGATTCGCGGGACGGCCATAGGGGCCTTGCCCAGCCGGTACGGGATTTGCCGGACGGCCATAAGGCGGCCGGGGCGCTCCTCCGGAAACAGGCGTTTGGCCCATGCCCGGCTGGCCCATAGGCCGAGGCGGCTGCATGGCGGGACGCGGCGGCCTTTGAGCAGGCTGGGCTTGTGGCCGGGGCGCAAAAGCGGTAGGCGCAGCGGGCGCGGGCCTTGCGGGTGCCGGGGCAGGCATGGGCGCAGAAGCCGGGGCCTGAACCGGAACCGGAGTCTGAACAGGCGCAGGAGCCGGGGCGGGTGCCGCCTCGGGATCTGCCGGTATGGGCGCAGCCTTAGGCGCGGGGGCAGGCGTTTCCACCTGTTCCACGGCCGCTGCCGGAGCTTGTACCGGCACTTTTTCAGGCGCGGGCGCCTTCTCAATAACAGGCGGCTTTTCGGGAACCGGCGCTTCCTCCACGGGGGGCGCAGGGGGCGCCACCGGCGCTTTCACCTGGACAACCTTCTCCGGGACGAGAGGTTTAGCCTCCGCCTCCACTTTAGGAGCAACGGCTTCTTCCTCATCCGGCATGGTCCATGCCTTGGTGTGCTGCTCCGCCAGTTTCTGCTGTTCTTCCAGCTTCTCCTGGGCGCGCCGCTGCTCTTCTTCCCGGATAAATTGATTCTCCAGCTTGCGCAACGTCTGCAAGAGGCCCTCCGCCGAACGCTTGACGCGCGTGGCTTCCTCCAGCACGCCGCCCGCGTCCTTGGAAAGCTCCTTGGTGGCATCCTTGAGTTTGACTTTGGTCATGAAACGCTTGCACCCCCGCATTTAATCCATACAAGAAAGTAAGAAACCA
>JAEZQK010000023.1 GCA_023413135.1 Bacillota bacterium | reverse complement strand
ACATGCGGCGAACGCCCACCCCCGCCCTACCGGTTGCATGTGGATTGCTCCGATTGCTTCAAGGATACAGGTGAGTGTCACGATTCCAACGGCAGATACATGTAATAATCATCCCGGTAGGTGCCGTCGGCCAGCTTCCGCTCATGGTACTTGCGCCCGCCCACCAAAAAGCCCAGGCTCATATACAGCTTCAGCGCCGGAAGATTTCCGGTATCGACTTCCAATTCCAAATGGGAAAGGCCGCGCTCTTTTCCCCAGGCGATCAGCGCGTTCATCATTTTCCTGCCGATGCCAAGGCCACATACATTCTTACGCAGGGCGATGCCCACCATGGCCTTGTGGCGAAAGCGCCTGCGGGCGAAGCAGGAGGCCTGACAGGAGCCCATCACCTCACCATCCACCATGCATACCAAAAACAGGGTACTTTCCGACGCTTTCTGCCCGGCCAGGAATTCCTGCTCCTTTTCCAGGGTCATCTCAAATTCCCCCGGCTCACGTGCCAAAAAGACCGTCTCAGTGTCCAGTGTGTTCACCAGGTCGATCATGCTTTGCGCATCCTCGGGCTCGGGATTGCGCAGTACCACTTTCTTTCCCTGAATTTCAAATTCCTCATGATACATGGCCATGTTGCATCATCCCCTTTTGTTTCCGCTTAGTATACAGTATAAATTGAGGATATTACAAGATGCTCATAGCATCCGCCTGTTTCGCATGCCCGGGGCCGAAAAAGCAGCGTAACGTTTTGGGGAATTCCAGACATATGTGAGTGGATACCCATGAATTAGCTGTAAAGGCATGGAGAAAGAAATGAAAAAAAGCATGCGGACTTTGCTCACGGTTATGCTGGGAAGTTTCATGATATTCTTATTGCCCGTAGCGGCAGGAGAGTCATCTTCGCCCCCGGAGAAAACCCTCACCCTTTCCCTGATAGGGGATTGCACCATCGGCGAGCAGGAGGAATACCGGGGCTATGGTTATTCCTTTACCGGTCGGATGAAAAAGCTTGGTATGGAATACCCCTTTTCGAATGTAATCGATCTTTTTATGGCGGACGATATTACCCTGGCCAACTGTGAAGGCGTCTTCACCAAGCGCAAGCAACACGAGGACAAGCGTACGAATCTGCGCGCCACCCCGGAATGGGCGCAGGTCTTTTCTCTGGGCGGTGTGGATGTGGTGAACATTTCCAACAACCATACCTATGATTATTTCCCCCGGGGCCGCGTGGATACGAAGGAAGCCCTCAAGGCGGTCGATGTAGGATTCTTCGGGGATGGAGATTTATGGGTTGCGCAAGTGAAAGGAATTATGATCGGCATGACCGGCTACACCTACCCGCACAGGGAAGATATCTCCCGCCAGATAAAGGACATCAAAGCGCTTCGGGAAATGGGGTGCGACCTGGTGATTGTCAGCATGCACTGGGGCAAGGAATTGAATCCTGACCCCACGGGAGAACAATTGAAGCTGGGCCCCGCGCTCATCGATGCCGGAGCGGACATCGTCTATGGTCATGGCCCGCATGTACTACAGCCCATCCAGCTTTACAAAGGCAAGCCTATCTTTTACAGCCTGGCCAACTTCGTCTTTGGCGCGGACCCCAATCCCCGGGATTCGGACACGGCGGTGATTTCCCTGACGTATGACTTGTCCGGGGAGGAAGCGGTGCCGGCAAGGCTTGAGGCCATCCCCATGCGCATGCACAAGAACAAGGATTACCGTCCCTATGCCTATACAAAGGAGGCGGACAGGATCCGTGTGTGGGACAAGCTTGTTTTCCCGGAAAAAGCATCCGTCTCCTCCGGGCTGCCCACAGGCTTTGCCCAAGCGGGGGTAGCTGTGCTTTTCCCCAGGTTTGAATGAGTAAGGAATTTTCCATCAATGCATTGACACATTGGAAGAGTAAAGCAACAAATTATCACACAGGCCGGGCAAACAACTGGAGGGCAACTCCTTTGGGAAAGGTTACCCTCCTGCTGCGTTATGAAGACTGAATCCAGGGGACCGCAAGCACTGCTATTTCATACTATTGGCCATTGACAGCAATACATCCTTCTGCACTGTCTTGGAATTGATATCATACAACACTGCATCGTAAATCTGGGTATTATCTCCCCACTGATAAACAGAATCAAAGTCAAAGAGCGCAGCATACTGAATCGGCTCAAACCCCGTCTGCAACAGATACAGTGCTTCATCGATCCCAGTTCTTTTTATGTACAGCGCTTTTTCCATGCCAGGAACAGACACCGGTTCATATATATCGCCTTCTCTAGCGCCAAACCCATGTTCTCCCTCTGTGGTGTCAAACTGGGCAGTCACACTGATCTGATGTCCATTCGCATCCTCAAACTGTATATTAAAACATTCTATATTCTTTTTTATTTCCTCACCAGTTCGAATCCGGCTTAGCGTCACGCCTTCATATGGGGTTTCCGCTCCTAAAAAAGCAACACTCTTCAACGCCTGTTCATCAATAAAAAACGTCAGCCAGGCACTTTTGAACGCATATCCCGCAGGCGGATCCGGAACCAGAAAGGGCAAATCCGCTTCGCTGATGCGTTCTTTCAAATCATCCAATGCAGGAATCATTTCAATCGTGCCATGCATTTCGCCGTTGCCGTCATCATACTGGAAAAACCATATCTCGTTATCAGGCTTTCCTGAAAGCAGCTTTTCCCTCGCATCGTCATTCATGTTCTCAGAAACATGCAATGTAGTCGGCGCAGGTGTAGGCGCAGTCTCCATCCACTGCACAGGATTTCCAAACCAATTAATGTATATGGTCCCACTAAGATACGCGGCGGCAACAGCCCCGGCTGCCAAAATCAGAACAAGTACCAACGCAGCAACCAGCGATACAGCCATTTTCCGTTTCATGATATCCGTTTCTCCTTCCGCTTTTTCAATACGCCGCATCACACCATCCGACAGCCGCGCATTAAAATCAACGCCGGAAAGGCTTCGGTCCATGGCATCTTTCAGCTTCCTATTCATCAAAATACCACCCTTCCAGCTGAGATTTCAGCTTTTCCCGCGCCCTTTTCAAGCGCACCAATACAGTGGATGGGGCGATGCCCAAAATTTTCGCAATTTCCTCCGTCTTCAATTCCTGGTAGTAATACAAGAGCACCGCGCACCGGTATTTTTCAGGCAAATGCATGACCGCGTGCAGAACCTCGCCATCCGCCGGAGCGGCATCGCTTGCCGGCAATGGCAAGTTCTCCAGGCCTTTGCTTCTGTCAACGTGCTTCCACCAGGGCTTTCTGAGGATACTCTTGCATGTATTGATGGCGATCTGCGTAAGCCATGTCTTTTCTGAGCATAAGCCATGAAAGCTGTCAAAATGCAGGTAGGCCTTGAAAAACGTATCCTGAACAGCATCCTCGGCCAAGGCAATGTCACGCAGATAAACATAGCACATGCGAAGCAAGGCTCGGCCATACAGCGACATCATACGCTCGACGTCGTAGGCGCCGGCTCTGTGTGGTACCTCCACAGAGGGCATCCCCTCACCTCCTTCACCCCTTAGACGCATGCTTTGAAAAGATTCTTTCAAACATTGGAAAGTAAATACAAAATAAAATAGAGCCACCCAAATGGATGACTCTATCTTGACACAGGAAAGCTTTTCCTTCAAGCATGGTTTTTCATGCTTGCCGTCACTTCTTCTCCGCGTCCCTTTGCCTCAGTTCTGTGCGGCGGATCTTGCCGCTGATGGTCTTGGGCAGGGAGTCTACAAACTCGATGATGCGCGGATATTTGTAGGGTGCGGTGATTCTCTTCACATGCTCCTGCAGCTCATGCTTCAATTCCTCGGAAGGGACAAAGCCCGGTTTTAGGACGATGGTGGCCTTGACCACCTGGCCGCGAAGCTCATCGGGGGCAGCGGTGATGGCCGTCTCCAGCACGGCGGGATGCTCCAGAAGCGCGCTTTCCACCTCGAAGGGTCCGATGCGGTAGCCGGAAGACTTGATCACATCGTCCGCCCGGCCCACATACCAGTAGTAGCCCCACTCATCCCGCCAGGCCGTGTCCCCGGTATGGTAGATGTCATTGTTCCATACGGATTTAGTGAGCCTTTCATCCTGATAATAGCCGTGGAACATGCCCATGGGCACGCCATGATGGGTGCGCACCACGATCTCGCCGCTGACGCCGGGCGGGCAGGGGTTGCCTTCCTCATCAATAAGGTCCACGTCGAACATCGGCGATGGCTTGCCCATGGAGCCTGGGCACACCTTCATCCAGGGAAAGGTGGCCAGCGTCACCACAAGTTCCGTCTGTCCAAAGGCCTCCCGAAGCTCCACTTTGGTGCGCTTTAAAAACTCCGCCGCCATGTCGGGATTCAGCGGTTCCCCGGCCACGGAGCAGTGGCGCAGGCTGCTTAAATCATAGTTTTTGAAGTCCTCCTGGAGCATATAGCGGTACATGGTGGGCGGCGCGCAGAAGGAGGTGATGCCATGGTCCTGGATGAGCTGCAAAAGCTCCCTGGCCACAAACTTGTCCAGATCGTAGGCGAACACGGCGCAGCCGCCCAGCCATTGGCCGTACAGCTTGCCCCATACAGACTTGGCCCAGCCGGTCTCCGAAACAGTCAAATGAAGCCCGCCGGGCTGTACCTGCTGCCAGTAGACGGCGGTGACGATATGGCCCAGGGGATAATAATGATCGTGGAGTACCATCTTGGGCATGCCGGTGGTGCCGCTGGTAAAGTATAAAAGCAGGGGGTCTTCATTGTGGGCATAAGCTTCCCCTTGCGGCTTTTCAAAAACGGAGGACGCCTTTTCCATGCCCTCGCCAAAGGATAGCCACCCCTCGCGCACTTCCCGGACGGCCACCAGATTTTTGATGGTCGGGCAGTGAGGTTTTGCCGCCTCCACCGCCGTCATGATGCTGCTGTTGTGGCCGCTGCAGACCAAGGTGGTGATCTTGGCAGCGTTGCAACGGTACACCACATCCTTTTCGGTGAGCAGGTGGGTGGCAGGCACGCCCACGGCACCCAGCTTGTGCAGTGCCATCAAAATGGGCCAGAACTCGTGGTGGCGCTTTAACACCAGCATCACCGCGTCGCCTTTCTTCACGCCAAGGGAGGCAAAGTAGTTGGCGGCCTTGTCGCTTAGAAGCTTCATATCTGCAAAGGTAAAGCGGCGCACCTCCCCTTCCGGGCTGACCCATAAAAGCGCCAGGCTGTCGGGGGATGACGCTGCCAGCGCATCCACCACATCATAGGCGAAATTGAAGGATTCGGGGCGATGAAGCCTGAAATTCTTATTGAAATCCTCGTAGGAAAGAAAATCCCCCTGCACGGTGACATACTTTTTATACAGCGGCTGCATACGTTTCCTCCTTTACTTGGCGCTTTCGGGCCCTTTTACTACCACGGCGATGAATTTGCAGTCCCCTTCCACGGCATACATGGCGTGGGGCAAAGTACTGTCATAGTAAATGGAATCGCCGGGCATCAAAACCAGCTCATTGCCATTAAGTGTAAGGCGCAGCACGCCTTCCAGCACATAATCGAATTCCTGGCCGTCATGGCTGTGGGCCTGCTTTACCGTGCCGGGTTCATCCTTTTCCACGGTCACCACAAAGGTTTCCGCCAGCTTGTGGGCAAAATTGTAGGCCAGGTGCTGGTAATGGTACTGCTTCCGCCTGTCAAAGGCGAGACCCTTCCCGCTCCTGGTCAGCACATATCCTTTGAGCTTGGGGCTCTCCCCGGTCAAGAGGTCAGAAATGTCCACCTGCATAACTTCCGCAATATTGAACAGATGGGAAAAGGAAAAATCCCTCGTTCCGGATTCGTAGGCCAGATATTCCTCCAGAGGAATGTTGGCCCTTTGCGCCACCTGCTCGGCCGTAAGGGAAGTGATCTCCCTCAAGTCCCTAATTCGCATGGCAATCAGCTCGATCTGATTCATGGGAACGCCTCCTTTTTGATGGGTGGGTACAAAAAACCCCGCGCCTTTCGGTGCGGGGCTTGTAGGCCGAATGACTCCACTTTGGGGAAACGGTATATTCCTCCCCCTATGCTTCGGCTCCAACAAGCCCTAGCCTATCACGCGGCACCGTCCGGACTTAATAGGGGCAAGGCCCTGTTCAGCCCGGCTGCTCGGGAGTGATGCGCGAAACCCGCTGCTGCCGGCTTGCACCAACCGCCGGCTCTCTAAAAGCAGGAATGGGAAACGCTTGTCTCCGTTCTGGCATTTATGGTGGATATTTGATTTAAGGTATGATACCATGGTAAAAAAGGAACTGTCAAGCAAATGCGTTATGTTTTTCCCCCGTATTTTTCTTGAAGGCATGAAAAACGGTATATATACCGTTCATCCTATGGACGACGCAGAAATGGAGGGATACCGTGCAAACAGACGAACTGATGGTGGCCCGCGCCAAGCGAGGCGATGCGGCCGCCTTTGAGGCGCTGGTAGCACCCTTTGAGCGCAGGATCTACATGACCTGCTTAAAGCTCATGGGCAATGAGCAGGATGCCGGCGACTGCGCCCAGGAAGCGCTTTTGCGTGCATACCGGGCCATGGCCAGCTACCGCAGCGAGGCCAAGCTGGAAACATGGCTGTACCGCATCGCCTACAATATATGCCTGGATGCGTTAAGAAGGCGCAAGCGGGTGCAGTCGGAATCCCTGGAAGCGCTGTCGGAAAATGGCTTTGCCCCTGAAGACAAAGGCCAGACCCCTTACAGCGCCCTGGAGCAAAAGGAGCGCATGGAGGCTTTGAGGCAGGGTCTTGACAAGTTGCCGGAGGACATGCGCACCGTGCTGCTTTTATCCCAGGTGGAGGATATGGGCTATGAGGAGATCGCCCAAATCACCGACACGCCCGTAGGCACGGTCAAAAGCAGAATCAATCGTGCCCGTTTAAAATTAAAAGAAATTCTTATGGAACACGCGGAACTTTTCCCCAGCGTGTCCGTCCAAAGAAGTGAAAGGAGGGCCAACAATTGAATTGCGAACGCTTTGAAGCCCTTCTGACGGATTATCTGGAGGGCACGCTGAAAGAGGAAGACAAGGCGGCCATGGACCAGCACATGAAAGAATGTGCCGCCTGCTTACAGTCCCTTGAGGACATGCGCACGCTTCTCCAGGACCTCACCAGTATGGACGATTCCGTGCAGGTACCCACGGAATGGAGCCAGAGCTGGCGGCAAGCGATCCGGACCGAGGAGAGGACGCATATGCTTAAGCAATCAGAAGTACAAAGGAGAAAACCCTGGCGCGCATGGGTATCCGCCGCCGCCGCGGTCGTTGTACTGGCGGCAGGTTCCATGGCCGTCCGTGAATGGGTTCCCGTGACCAGTCAATCGCAGCCGGAAGAAAACAGCATCGCCATGCAAAAGGCGGCGGATTACAGCGATGACATGGGGACGGCGGATAACAACTCCGGCATGCCGGTACCGGCCCCTTATGAGGGCGGCGAAATCTATTACGCCGCAGCGCCGGATGCAGGCGGCGCCGCAAGAAGCGGCCTCAGCTATTCCCAAACCCAAAGCATGAAAACTGAAGCGGCGCCCGCAGCCGGCGAAACGGTGCAGGGTATCAAGATTATCCGCACCGCCAGCTTTACCCTTGCCACCATGCAGTTTGAACAGGACCTGGAAGCGGTAAAAGCCCTGGCGAATTCCTATCATGGCTGGGTGGAATACGCCAGCGTATCGGGTGATAAAACGCATGGGGAAATGCGCTACGCGACCCTTACCCTGCGCATCCCCACAGAAAGCCTGGACGTTTTCAAGGGCGGCGTAGGAACGATCGGCCGGATCACGGACAGCAACGAAAGCGCCACGGATGTAAGCGAAAGCTATTCGGATACGCAAATGCGCTTGCAGACGCAAAAGGATAAGATGGAACGGCTGCGCGCGCTCATGAACACCACCGGCGAACTGGCGGACCTCTTGGCCGTAGAAAACGAGATCGCCAACACCCAGTACCAGATCGACAGCCTGGAAAGCTCCCTTCGCGGTATCGACAGCCGCGCCGACTTCACCAACATTCAGGTGTACCTGAATGAAGAGACCGCCAAAGACGCGGCTTCCACCAAGGCATTATCCTTGGGAGACCGAATCCTAAAGGGACTGAGCGCCACCTTGGAAGCCATTGTGGAATTTGCCCAGGACCTGGCCGTATTCCTCGTCATGGCATTGCCCGTGATCATCCCGCTGGGCCTCATCGTCTTCATCGTGCTCAAGGTGCGAAAGCACCGTAAACTAACGAAACAACAATAAGGAGGAAACCTTCATGTTGAAAAAAATCTGGCTCGTTGCCCTGGCCGCCGTGCTCGTTATCCTGGTCGCGGCCGTCCCCGCCATCTCCGAAGTCACCGGTGAACCCGCCGTCATTTCCGCTCCCGCTTCTTCCGACGCCGTGGTAACACAAAAACCCGGCAAGACCGTCACCGTGCATGGTACATCCAGCATCACGCTGAAAGCCGACTACGGCAGCATCAACCTGGGTGTCAACACCAAGGGCGCCACCGTGGCCGAAGCCCAGGCCGCCAACAGCGAAACCATGGACAAGGTCATCGCCGCCATCCGCGAGCAGGGCGTGGCCGAGGAAGACATCGTTACCAGCAGCTTCAACGTGTACGCCAACTATGATTACCAGTACAGCAAGCTTACCGAGGGCGAATCCATCAGCGGCTACCAGGTGGAAAACATGCTGATGGTCACCGTGCGGGACCTTTCCAAAATCTCCAATGTGCTTGACGCAGCCATGGGCGCCGGCGCCAACCAGTCCTATGGCATCACCTTCAGTTCCAGCAAGCAGGCCGAGGCCTATGACGAAGCGCTGAAAACCGCCGTAAAAGACGGTGCCCGCAAAGCTGAACTGCTGGCTGTCTCCATGGAAAAAACGCTTGGCGAGCTTGTCACCATGGAAGAAAAGGAATACAGCTACAACCTGTATGGCGGCTCCGCCATGTACAAGGCCGAAGATGCGGCCGCCGGCACCCCCATCCTGGCCGGACAGATCGTGGTCAACGCTACCGTGAGCCTGACCTACAATTTCGAATAAGGTTTTGATAACAAGAGGCGGAGGGCATAATCCCTCCGCCTTAGACTGTAGCCATATTCCCCGGGAGGTATCGGAGGGCCGCTCTCCATCTGGCTCAATCGTCGCCGTGGTGCGCTGGAGCTACCACGGCTCGTTTCGCCAGCCTCCTCCGCTTCGCTTTATCCGCCACAGGCGGCGCTCAGCTACGGAGCCTCCGATTGGGAATCCGAAATCAGCGACATGTGCGGTGATTTCGGAAGGAATTTCGGAGAAATTCCTTCCTTGCCCGAACAAGCGGCCGCAAAAACCGCAGGTTTTTGCAGCGCAGTGAGGGAAAATCCTCGACAAAGTGGCGCATGCCACTTTGTCGACACGCTAAGGCGGAGGGCATGATCCCTCCGCCTTTGTTGTATGCGAAAACCGGCACGAAAAAGCGGGATATTAAAGGGTATCCAGGACCTGCCGCTTACTGTAATCCATAATGGCGTAGGCGGTGGCATGGTCCTTGCCGATCAGCGCGCCCCTGGCAATGCTCAGCGCCTCGTAATACCTTAAGTATTTGAAGCTTGTGGAGTGCTCAGCCAGCCACAGCTTTTTGATGGCCTCCTTCCAGAGGGGGAAAGCCTCGGTTACATCAAAATAGAAATAAGGAACGAAGTCCTCGGCATCCTCCCAATTTTCCGCAAACATGGTCCGGCGGATGGGCGCGGGGGGCAGCGGATGCTCGAAGGTAGGCAGGGATGCAAAAAAGATGGCATGCTTGGTGATGGTGTGGGCTGCCACATGGTCCTTGTGCAGGCTGTTCTTCCAATGATACAAAACGGAATCCACCTGCTTTTCCCGCATCAACTGACCCAGCTTCAGCTCGATCTCCTTGGAAGGGTAAAGCTCGCCGTCGGGGACATCGAATACGATGCTCTCGCCGCCCAGCATCTGTGCGAATTCCTTTGCGCTGTTTACATTTTGAACCCTGAAATCGGCAACCGTCATTCCCTTGGGCGTGCCCCGCTCCCCCGCGGTCAGATCAACAATGATAATTTTGTCACCCTGCATGGCATGCTTGGCCAGCAACATGCCGCAAGTGAGCTGCGCATCCCCCGTATGGGCGCCCACGGCCATAATGGTTCTTTGCGTCTTTCCATCCATAAAATCGACTCCTTTGCTATTCTTTCACAGAGCCCAGCATAATCCCCTTCACAAAGTGCTTTTGGAGGAAGGGGTATACCACCACGATAGGCGCCACGCAGATGACCATGGCAGCGGGACGCAACGTAAGGGAGGTATAGGTGATCTCCCCCTGGTTGATCTTGCCGAACACCGTCTGCGCCGCAGCCTCCGTCTGGTTGATGAGGGTGATCAGCACATATCCCAGGGTTTTCAGGTTTTTGTTTGTGACAAAGAAAGCAGCGTCCGTCCAGGCATTCCAATGCCAGACGCCGGAATATAGCGCCATGGTGGCCAGCAGCGGCATCGATACCGGCACGATGATGCGGAAGAAGATCGTAAGCTCGTTGGCGCCGTCGATCCTTGCCGCCTCCTCCAGGGAATCAGGAATTTCCTTGAAGAAGTTGATCATCAAAATCGCATTGAATGCGGAAAACAGGTTGGGAACGATATATACCCAGAAGGTATCCATCAGCTTCAGGTTGCGCAGCAGCATATAATAGGGCACCAGCCCGCCGCTGAAATACATCACGATAATCATGGCCGTGATGTAGAATTTGCGAAACATGAGCCGTGTATGGGAGCAAGCAAAGGCAAACAGCCCGGTAAATGCCACGGCAAGAATAGTGCCCAGCACCGTGCGCGCAACCGTCACCAGGAAGGCGGTATACACGTAATCAATACCGAAAACCGCATCGTAGTTGTCAAAGGTGAATGTGCGGGGCCAGAAATAAATGCCGCCCCGAAGCGCATCCGTCCCCTGGTTGAAGGAAAGGATGACGGAGTACCAGAAAGGATAGACCGTGACCACAAAGACGACGGTCATGATCATGCCCACAATCAGGCTGATAGCTAAGTCTTCTGCCGTGCGTTTTTTGTGACGGCGCAAATCCATGTGTCTCCCTCCCTTCTAAAAGAATCCGTGTCCGGTGGTGCGCTTGCTGAAGGCATTGCTGATGAGGACCAGACACAGGGAAATAACGGACTGGAACAGCCCCACGGCGGTGGCATACGAAAAGCGGAACTTGGTAAGGCCCATGCTGTAAATATAGTAGGGCAGCGTAATCGACCGGGAATAATTGACCGTGTTCCCAAACAGGTACGACTGGTCAAAGTTGGAGCCTCCCATGCCGCCGCTCATCAGCGAGCCGATGGACAGGATGAGCACCACCACGATGGTCCCTTTGATGTTGGGCAATGTAATATGCCAGATGCACTTTACCCGGGAGGCGCCATCCACCCTTGCCGACTCATACTGGCTGGGATCGATGCCCGTGATAGCGGCCAGGAAGATGATGGACCACCAGCCCATCTCCTTCCACACATCCGTAATCACGGCGATGGGCCAGTAGTATTCGGTTCCGGTAAGAAACTCCATCTTTTTGTAGCCCAGGCCGTGCAGCACCTGATTGACGACGCCGTTGGAGGTGTTGAGAAAGGTGAACACCAGCCCGTACACAATGACCCAGGAAATAAAGTGGGGAAGGTAGCTCACCGTCTGCACAATGCGCTTGAGCCTTGTGCCCCGCATTTCATTGAGGGCCAGCGCAAACAGGACGGGTACCGGAAAGGAGAAGGCCAGCTTGAGCAGGCTTAGCAGGACGGTATTGCGCATGATGATGCCAAAATCAGGATCGTTAAAGAACGTCTTGAAGTGATAAAATCCATCGTTCCCCGTAACCGGCGCCGTAAAGAAGCCGGCAAGTCCCATAGTGGGTTTGTAATCCCGAAAGGCGATCTGCAGGCCGAACATGGGCAGGTAACAGAATACCGCCAAGTACAAAAGCCCCATGATGGCAAACACTTGCAAAAAGCCCTGGGACTTAAAGCGCAGGCAAGCCTTGCGAAACCTTACATTCCGCATCCCGCGCCGTCCGTCTGTTGTCACCATGCATGCATCCCCCCTGCCGCGGCGTTTATGTCCCGGCCGCCGGTTATCCGGCGGCCGGGAACGATCGTGGACCTAAAGCTTGTCACTGGGCAAGCTTCGCCTTCATGGCTTGGTACTGGTCGTTGAGGAACTTGTTGTATTCCGCCAGACCCGCCTTGTCAAGCCCCGCGAAGTAGCTGTCGATCACAGACTTGCATTCTTCCCCGGTCTTGGCGGTGATGGCCGCAGTGAAGCTGTTTACCTTCAGGCTGTCGATGGCCACCTTGATGTCGCCCATGGGCGTGTTGGCCGCCGCGTTGTTGATCATGGCCAGGGCCACGTCATAGCTCCAGTAGGGCTTGTAATCCAGGACAAGATGGGCCACCTGGCCGTATTTGGGATTGACGGCCGCCTTGGCGATGGCCTTTTGGTTTTCGGCCTCAAAGGTGGCCTGGAAATACCATACGTTATCGCCCCGCTCCTTCCAAGTGTAGGTGTCGAACTGGATAGGATAACCGTCCTTCAGCTCGTAATCCAAGCCTTCCACGCCCCACTGGGTCAGACGGTCGCCGTAGGGGCTCTTCATGTATTCCATCAGCGCGATCAGGCGGTCGGGATCCTTGCAGCTTTTGGAGATATAGAACCCGGCAAACCCACCGGCGGCATAAGTCAGGGCGCAGCGGTCCTCGCCGTTTACCGTAAGCTGCTTGCGTAGAGCGGTATAGTACAGCTTGTTGCCCTCCAGGGTATCCAGCGCCTGGTTGATCTGGTCCACGTCATAGGCCTGGCCGGCGTAGCAGAACACGTTTCCGGCCATCACGGCAGCCTTGGTCTGTTCAAAGTCATAGGTCAGGCCCTCCTGGCTCATGAGGCCTTCCCGCATCAGCTTGTTTTCATACGTGAGGTAATCGGTGACGGGGCCCTGCTCGGAATAGGTGTAGATGGCGTTGCCGTCCACCACCGTCGACATGCCCTTGGTGCCCTCGTAATCGATGCCGAAGGTATAGGCCAGGAAATCGGCGTTGACCTGCTGCTGCAGGTAGGGAACCATATCGGGATACTTTTCCTTGACCTGCTTCAGTACATTGTAGAAATCATCCACCGATTCGATGGCGGGATTGCCAAGCTCCGCCATGATGTCGTCCCGGAAGCTGATGACGGGCTGGCCGTAGCTGACGCCCTTGGCGGGGTCATCCCAGTACGCCTGGTTACGGACATGGGTATACAGGGTGTAGAAATGCCCGTCGTCCTTGGTGGCCATGGCGATTTCGGAAGGATCGATCAGGTCCATGAACTCGGGAGCGTACTTTTCGATCAATTCGTCCCAGGGCCAGCAGACGTTCTCGTCCTCCAGCAGATCGATGTTGGAGGTGCCGTAGACGAAGAAGGCATCCGGAAGCTCGCCGGTAGCCACGATGGTGGCCATATGGTTGGCATCCTGGGCTTTGGTGGCTTCAAAAGAGATGCCCGTATCCTTTGTCACCTGCTGGGAGACATGATCGGTGCCCCACACGTCAAAGGGCGCCCAGGACATGTTGAAAAACAGGGAGAACGTAGCGGGGGTCATGTTCTTCTTCCAGGCGAGGTCTTCGGAATCGTAGGTGACTTCCCCAAGACCGCTTACTGGAATCAGCAGCGCCAGGGTGAGAAGCAACGCGAGCATGGATGCCCATTTCCGGTTACGCATGAAAAACCCTCTTTTCCTAATTATATTTGCGCCGCAACCGTGCGGTTGACGCCTTAGCTTAAAGCGCCCGGTCCATGACCACGAACCGGCGCGCAATGCGGAAGCCGGCCCGCAGGTACACACGCTGGGCATGGTTGTCATTGCCCGTGAACAGCGTGCTGAAGGCAGCCCCTTCCGCGATGAATTCCTGCATCAACAGGTTGAACAGCACCGTGGCGATGCCCCGCTTTTCAAACAGGGGATCCGTGCAGATGCCGGTAAACCAGCCCCTGCCGCTTTCCTGCTTATCCACAGGGCCCGTAAATCCGACGATATGCTTGTCATGAGTCGCCGCCAGGATTGGCCTGGGGTTGGAGGCGGCCGTTTCATCCCTTAAGACCTTGCGCCAGTATTCGCTGCCCACCCGGTCGCACATGCCATCAAAGTCATAGTTCAAAGAGACATCGTACCGGCCCGTATAGATGCCCTCGGCCAGAAGCTTTTCCTGCCTCTGCTGCAAATCGAGCGCTTGCATGTAATCCTTCAGATTCAGGTACATGGCTATTTCCCGGTATTTGTCCTCGAAGCCGTTCTTCAAAAGGAAGGGATGGCCCGGGCAGTCCTCGTCCATGCCGGGTGCATTGTTGTGGTCATGATTCTCTGTGCCCGGCACGATCCAGTCCAGGTTGATGGGATTCCCACCGGAGCAGGCAATGCGCTTCTTGCCGCTTTTTGCAAAACCATCCATCAAAGCATTCAAAAGGGCCGTGCCGATGCCGCGCCGCCTGAAGGCCTTGTCCACAAAGATGCAGGTGATGTATCCAGGGGTATTTTGATGGGTTTCCTTGGGCAGCAGAATCTTCTTGGCGATGCCGCTAATAAACCCCACCACGCGGCCGTCCTCCGAAGCGACCAGGGAATATGCCGGATCATAATTGGGATCGCTCAGAAACTTTTTCTCGAAATACGCCTTTGTCAGCGGGTAATATACAACCTCCTGGGCCGCTACGCTGGCATTCCAGATCTCCATCACGCGGCTTAAGTCACCCATTTCCATGATGCGGATGTCCATTGCCCATTCCTCCCGTCACAATGAGTCCCAATATAATTCAAAGGCCTTTTTCTGCCTTTTGAAATCCTCAAGCTGCGGCGCATAATGCGCAGCCAATCCCCTTGCATCAAACCTTCCTAAGCGGTAAGCATCGGTACCCAGCAGCTTGTCGATGGGATAGCTTCCCTCCCGGCTGCTCTTAATCCACTGGAAGCAGTCCGGATGCAGGCGGCGTATCTCCTCCAAAAGGAGCAGGCTGCCTTCGAACACGCAGGCCGCCTCCCTGTCGAGGATATGTACCTGTACGCCATGGCAAAGGGCTCCTTCATGCTTGCTGAAGGTGGGCACAAAGCTGGTCCTTCGAAAATGCAGGCCGGGAAGACCGTATAAGGCCATCCGTTTTTCCAGCGCTTTGGCATCCACCCAGGGGGCGCCGATCAGTTTAAAGGGCAGCGTCGTCCCACGGCCTTCGGATAAGTTTGTCCCCTCGAACATGCAGGTGCCCACATAGCTTAGAGCGGCATGCAGGGTCGCGCAGTTGGGCGATGGCGCAACCCAGGGGAGATCGGTATCGTCCAGGTACATGGAGCGCTTCCAGCCGGAAACGGGCACCACAGTCAAAGAGAGTCCTTCAAGCTTGAGATGGTCCTTCACCCACAGGGCGTACTCGCCGATAGTAAGCCCCGTGCGGCTGGGCAATGCGTATTCCCCCACAAAGGAGTGGAATTTCTCGTCAAGGATGGTGCCCTCCACCCGGACCCCGCCGATGGGATTGACGCGGTCCAGCACAATCACGGACCGGCCGGCCTCATGGCAGGCCTCCATGGCATAGCTCAGCGAATACAGATAGGTGTAAAAGCGCACGCCCACATCCTGCATATCAAATACCAGCACGTCGAAAGCGTCCAGCATCTCTTTGGTCAGGCGCTGGGATCTGCCATATACGCTGTACACCATGACACCCGTCTCGGGGTCCTGGTACGTATCGATGTCCACGCCCGCCTGGGCATCGCCGCGGACGCCATGCTCGCAGGAAAACAGCGCCGTAAGCCGACAGCTTTCATGCAGGATATCAATGCCGGAGCGCAGCTTGTGGTCGATGCCCGTGGGATTGGTCATCAGGCCTACGCGTTTTTCTTTGAGCAGATCATTGACCGTATGCAGTCGGTCCAGACCGGATAGTACGGTGTGCTTCACGATTATCTCAACCTCCCCGGCCGTGAATCATTCCAACATTTCTGTAATATAAGAATAAAATATGCCTATTTTTTATGAAATAAAGCAACCGGGTAGCTATTTTCGAACAATTATCTGAAATAATCGTATCATTGACGGATAAGAATGTCAATGAGTTTGATTATTCCGGTTTTTTCGTAATATATTTTATGTTGTTACAGCGAAGGGACGAATCATTTCAGGCTGTAGCCAATCTGCAGCGCAATCCCCTGGTTGTAGTCGCCGAAGTGGTTGCCGAACAGGTTGATGCCCAATTGCGGCGTTTCCTCCGCGGGCACGGCGATGCGCACCGTAATCATTTCCCTTTGCGTCAGCAAAAGGTCCGCAAGGCAGGTATCGCCGGCGCGCTGCTTCTGAGCATAGGAGCCGCTCTCGTCCACCCGCCAGGTGAGCAGCTCGCCGTGCTGCGTCGCCACATTAGGCCACCAATCGGGGTTGAGGGTACCGCGCCGGCCCTGGCTGTCGCAAATACAGGTATGCGTGCCCAGCAGCCTGTCATTGACAAAAACGCATACATCACTTTGCCAGACCGGCATATCCGAGGGGGCCTGGGAGCATGCCTCGAAGGACACCTCCAGCCAGTGGATATTGATCTCCTCCATGGAGAGCATGGAAAAGCGGTATTCGAGATAACCGGTTTTATACCAGAGGACCTCGGCGTTCAGCCGCTCCGGCAGATGGAAGCTTCGGGGGTTGTTGTACGCGCCGATGGGGGCGCTGTGGGAAGCCAGGCCGCAGGAGGGGGCGATACCGCCGGCCTCGCTGTATGCGCCTATGGGAAGCTGCTGCATCTGCACCCGCTGCATGGTTGCGGCGCCCTCGTTAAGCTGGAACACCACCTCGTTCTTCTCCCTGGTGCACATCTTCATGGTGCCATGGAAACTGGGCTGCTTGGCGCAGGTAATGAGCCCCGCTTCCTCCAAAGTGCAGATATGCATGGCTGTGGAGGAGATGGGAAGGTTGATGGCCCTGGCGATCTCATTGACATTCATGATGTTGTTGGTGCCAAGCAGATGCAATATTTCCAGCCGCTTGGGGGATGAGAACGCCCTGGCCACACGGCAAAGCTCCTCCGGCTGGGCAATGCTCAGGACAAGATAACCCGACTCCTTTGTTCCCGCCATCGTATCCTCCCTTTCCGAAAAAAACCATACTGCACTTCCATCGCTACCCGCTTCCTGACCGGTTCCATGCCGGCCGGGATCACCAGGGCCATCCTCGCGGCATCCTCCATGGTCACAAGATATCCGATCTCCCATACACATGCATGTATACACGAAGATCCGGATATGCGGTTTTTGATATATATGCTCACGCCGTTGTGTTGGTTCAGAGTGTAGCAGGTTTTGCTCTGCCCGTCAACCATTTTTCCGTAATATTGGTATATTTTTGTTTAATATGTGAATATTTCATACCTGATGTAACATGTATCGATTTATATTCCAATTATCCTGGAATATAGGCGCTATAAAAAATCAAAAAACGCAGGGCCACTTTGCCCTGCGTTCTTTGCGCCGAAGAAAACTATGTTGAAATGGATTATCAGCTAGAAAGAAAAATCATGTATGTATTTCTCTCCTGCCTTTATGCTTTCCGTCACCGCTTCCGGCGCGGGACCGCCGGGAACATTTCGCATCTTCACGCAGGCATCCAAGGAAATTGCCTCAAACACATCCGCTTCAAAGGCGCAATGGAACTCCTGTAATTCCGGCAGCGTCAGGTCCAGCAGCGCCTTTCCCTCCCCCAGGCAGTGGGCTACTAGTTGCCCCACCACCTTGTGTGCATCCCGGAAAGGCACGCCTTTTTTTGTCAGGTAATCGGCGCAGTCGGTGGCGTTGGCAAAGCCGCCCGCCGCCCCCTTTTCCATGACGGCGGTCTTGAACTTCAGTGTTTTCAGCATGCCGGTAAACACGGGCAGGCTTTTTACCAGCGTATCCCTGGCGTCGAAAAACGCTTCCTTATCCTCCTGCATATCCTTGTTGTAGGCAAGGGGCAGCCCTTTCATGGCAGTCAGCAGCGCCATCAAATCGCCGTATACCCGCCCCGTCTTGCCCCGGATCAACTCCGCCACATCGGGGTTTTTCTTTTGGGGCATGATGCTGGAGCCGGTAGAGAAACCGTCGTCCATTTCCACAAACTGAAATTCATTTGTTGACCAAAGGATCAGTTCTTCGCAAAAACGGCTTAAATGCATCATGGCGATAGAAGCGGCGGACAGGTATTCCAGCAGAAAATCCCGGTCGCTTACCGCGTCCAGAGAGTTTTCGCTGATCCGGGAGAAATTCAATAGCTCCGCCACTCTTTGGCGGTTTAAGGGATAGGTCGTGCCCGCCAATGCTCCGGAGCCCAGGGGCATCACATCGGCACTTGCATATGCATGGCGGAATCTGTCCATATCCCGCGCAAACATCTGGAAATATGCCATCAAATGGTGGGCCAGGGTGATGGGCTGCGCCTTTTGCAGATGCGTGTACCCCGGCATGACCGTGTTCAAATTTGCTCTGGCCAGATCCAAAAGCACGCCGCACAGCGTTTTCAGCAATTGCGCCGTCTCTGAGCAGGCGTCCTTGGCGTACATCCGCACATCCAGTGCCACCTGGTCGTTGCGGCTGCGGCCTGTATGCAGCCGCTTCCCCGCCTCACCGATGCGCGCAATGAGAAGCGATTCCACCTGCATGTGGATATCTTCCGCCTCCGCGGAGAATGTCACCTTACCGGCCTCAATATCCTCAAGAACCACTTTCAGCCCCGCAACAATGCTTTGGGCATCCTCCGCCGGGATAATACCCTGCTCCTTAAGCATGGTGGCATGGGCAATAGACCCAGCGATATCCTGCCGGTATAGCCGCTTGTCAAAAGGCAGGCTGGAGTGGAAATCATCCACCAGCTCATCCGTTGGTTTCGAAAACCGCCCGTCCCAGAGTTTCATGGAAGTGACGCTGGGGAAACCTTTTTGCAAAAAGGTTTCCCCGGACCCTTTCTAAAAACTTTATTCCAAAACACAAATCAACAGGCTCAGTGTAGGGCGGGGCTTGCTCCCGCACTACACATGTCCTATGGAGATGGCATGATTCACGTTCAACGATTTTTGATGAGGTATCACAGCCTCAAATATCCTTACCCCTAAATCCGGGATTCCAAAGGGATGACATCCCTTTGGCAGGGGTGACGTAGTCTGGCTGCCCCCAGTGGGGGCAATAAGCCAGACGGAGGAAACGGGCAAAACGAGCAATGCAAGCGGTAGCGCAGCAGTGCGACGATTGAGCCCGTGGGATCAGGGGACAGCGTCCCCTGTCTGTCATTTCTTTGACTGTTTCACCATCGCCTGCACCTTCATCGGCAGCCCCAGCAGGTTAATGAACCCCTCGCTGTCGTGATGGTTATACAGCGCCTTGCTGTCGCCAAAGGTGGCGATCTGCTCCAGATACAGGCTGTTTTCGCTGGTGGTGCCGGCGGGGATCACATTGCCCTTGTACAGCTTCAAACGGGCGGTGCCTGTCACGTTCTGCTGGGTGCTGTCTACAAAGGCGGAGAGCGCTTCCCGAAGCGGCGTGTACCACATGCCATCGTATACCAACTCCGCAAACCGCACCGCTACCTGCTCCTTGTAGTGGGCGGTGGCCCGGTCCAGCGTGATGCTCTCCAGCTGGCTGTGGGCGGCGTACAGGATCGTTCCGCCGGGCGTTTCGTACACGCCCCGGCTCTTCATGCCTACCAGCCGGTTTTCCACCAAATCGGCAATGCCTACACCGTTGCGGGCACCAATCTCATTGGCCTTTTCCACCAGGGACACGGCATCCAGTTTTTCCCCGTTGATGGCCACAGGGATGCCCTTTTCAAAGGTGATCTCCACATACTCGGGCTTGTCGGGGGCCGTTTCCGGCGTGACCATGGTCTGTAACAGATCATCCGGCATCTCCTTGGAGGGATCTTCCAGTATGCCACCCTCATGGCTCAAGTGCCAGATGTTTTTATCCATGCTGTAGGGCTTTTTCTTGGTTACCGGCACGGGGATGCCCCTTGCGTTTGCATAGTCGATGGCATCCTCCCGGCTCTTGATGTCCCAGATACGCCAGGGAGCGATGACCTTCATGAAGGGATCAAAGGCCTTGATGGTCAGCTCAAAGCGGACCTGATCGTTGCCCTTGCCGGTAGCGCCGTGGCAGATGGCGGTGCAGTTTTCCTTGTGGGCGATCTGAACCAGGTGCTTGGCGATCACGGGCCGGGCAAAGCTGGTGCCCAGCAGATAGCTGCCTTCATACACGGCCCCGGCCTTCAAGGTCGGCCAGATGAAGTCCTCTACGAACTCCTGCTTCATATCCACGATATACAGTTTTTCTGCACCGCTCTTTGCGGCCTTCTCATGCAATGGGGCCAGTTCTTCCCCCTGCCCTACGTCGGCAGCCATGCAGACCACGTCACAGTCGTAATTCTCTTTCAGCCAGGGGATGATGATGGATGTATCCAATCCGCCGCTATACGCCAGCAACACACGCAACTTTTCCATAATGATTCCTCCGCTCATTTTAAGCCCCGCGGGCAAGGATTTTAGGATGAGCATCAGTATATACCACATTGCATGAAAATGCAATAGGAATACATAAAAATACACATTCCCTTCAGGAAAAGGCCATCAAGCTCCGCACCTTACGCAGTGTCCCCGATGTACGCAGATAAAGCCACCACAGGACGCACATGACCATTTGGCTGTCTGCCCTGCCAAAAAGGCATCCATACCTTCCTCTTTGATTTGAAGCAAGTTATCCACCATGCTCATGTGGTACTTTTCCCGGTAGCGTTTATCCAGCTGTTTTAAGCGTCTGCAGGGAAATTTCCCGCACGCAAAGCAAAGCGTATCATCCTTCCCGTTTAGTTCCTCGCAATGCCGGATGCTGCAATTCACACAGTGATAGGGCTTTTGCGCATCCTCCCCGTGGCAGCCGGGGCATGGTTTCCGGTCCCGCACATATGCCATGCACAGCGCACAGTTCATGCCGCAAGGTGCAATATGGGATGCGGCAAGAGTGGATGCCACATGCTTTTGCAAAATTGCCCGGCTCATGCGTCCATCATCTCCAGCAGTTCCCTTGTGGTTTTTACCTGGAGGGATTCACTTTGCAGGATCATATTATGGTATGTCACGATCTGCGCTCCGGTCAGATACCCGTCATCCCGGGAGGTGTGGCCGTCGGAAACCAGGAAGGCATCGTAGCCCATGGTATAAGCCCGGCGGCAGGCCGTATCCACGCAATATTCAGTTTGCATACCGCACAAGATTAATGTTTTTATGTGAAGGTGCTGTAAAACTGCATCCAGCTCCGTCTTGTAAAAGGAATCCATGGTGTGCTTTTCCACCACCGGCTCCCCTGCTTGGGGAGCGATTTCCCGGCAGATCTGCCAGCCATCCGTCCCATGGGGCAGCCCTTCGTCGTCATGCTGCACGAACACAACGGGCAAGCCCGTTTCCCTGGCCTTATTAAGCAGCAGCCTTATGTTTTGCAGCGTTTCTTCCGCGCGGTAAGCGGCATGTTCATCTCTGCCGAATATGCCCTCCTGCGAATCAATGATCACCAGCGCTGTCCTTTCCATTTTTTCTCATCCTCCCCTTCAATCGAAGCATAACATGCAGGCCATTCTGCGTCAAGAAGTCAACGTCTGCTTTTATTGACAAATGCGTACGTTCGTTCTATGATAAGTCGAAGCGCATAGGCTGCGGGAGGCGTATCATGATCATACTGGGCATCGATCCGGGCCTGGCCACCCTGGGATGGGGTGTTATCGAAACGGACGGACAGCGGCTGCGCCTTCTTCAATACGGCACGGTGATCACGGAGGCGAATACGCCTATACCCCAGAGGCTCAAGGCTATTCAAACAGGCGTGCAAGCACTGATTGGGCAGTACAGGCCGGATGAGATCGCCTTTGAAGAGCTGTTTTTCGCCAGGAACGTTACCACCGCCCTCTTGGTCGGCGCCGCCAGAGGCGCGGCCATTATCGCCGCCGTGGAACATACGGAAAACTTGTATGAGTATACACCCATGCAGATCAAGCAAGCCGTTACGGGTTATGGCAAGGCGGATAAAAAGCAAGTCCAGCAAATGGTGAAGCTCCTTTTGTCCATGGAGGAAATCCCCAAGCCGGACGACGCCGCCGACGGGCTGGCAGTGGCTATCACCCATGCCAACACCAGCCATTCCAGGCATTTATTTAAGATGAAGTAAGCCGGAGGCATCCATGTACGCATTCATATCTGGCCGCGTGGCGGAAAAGGGCAACGGCGAAATCGTTCTGGAAGCATCAGGCGTGGGCTATGCGCTGCAATGCAGCATGACTACCCTATCCGCTGCGCCGCCCGTAGGCGAAACCATGCGCTGCTACACCTACCTTTCCGTGCGGGAAGACGCTTTGGAGCTTTTCGGCTTTGCCAGCAAAGAAGAAAAGGCCATGTTCCTGCGGTTGGTCGGCGTCAGCGGCATCGGTCCCCGCACGGCGCTTGGCGTACTGGGGAGCATGCCGCTTAAAGATTTGCACCTGGCCATCCTCACCGGAGATTTGAACGCCTTGAGCCGCGCGCCGGGCGTGGGCAAAAAAACGGCCCAGCGCATCGCTCTGGAATTGAAAGATCAAATTTCCCAGGAAGCCCTCACCGGCCTGCCCCCGGAGCAGGTATCCGGTACACCAATGCGGGACGACGCCCTCACCGAGGCCATGCAGGCGCTGCAATCCCTGGGCTATACCCCGGTGGAGGCCAGCCGCGCATTGCAAGCCGTTCGTAGCAAATCCGATAAAGCCGACGAACTCATCAAACTCGCCCTGCGCACCATGGCGGGGATGTGAGAAGGGGGTTTCGCGATGCTTTCGGGAAGAGGGCTTCTTGAAAAAATCCCCCTTCCCGGACCCATCCCCGAAAAACCTTAACAACAACATAATTATTTTCTTGTCCTCTCATACGAACTTAGCCTACTCACTATAGGCATCGCCCAATAAACATTTTTAATGAACCCGAAGAATTCCAAAGGGCGATCGGAAAGCCCTTTGGGCGCTCCCGCAGGAGCGAAATTCCTTTCTACAGGCCAGGCCATCCGCTACTGCATCATTAAAAGATTTGATGGTCCCGAAGATCCAGGGCGATCGGAAAGCCCTGGTCGCGCCCGCAGGCGCGAAATCATCCCATTATAAGGAGAAACCCCATGTCTGATGACCGATTGATGACCACAGGCTACCGCCCGGAGGACGACGCCCAGGAGCAGTCCCTGCGCCCCCGCACCCTCAGGGAATACGTGGGCCAAATGGCGGTAAAGGAGCGGCTTTCGGTGTACATCCAGGCGGCGCTCAAGCGCCGGGAATCCCTGGATCATATCCTGCTGTACGGCCCGCCGGGCCTTGGCAAAACGTGTTTGGCCTGCATCATCGCCACCGAGATGGGGCAAAACATCCGCATCACCTCCGGCCCGGCCATCGACCGGCCCGGCGATCTGGCCTCCATCCTCACCAACCTGAACGCGGGTGACGTCCTGTTCATTGATGAAATCCACCGCCTGAGCCGCGCCGTGGAGGAAGTGCTATATTCCGCCATGGAGGATTACGCCCTGGACATCATGATCGGCAAGGGGCCTACCGCCCGCTCCATCCGCCTTGACCTGCCCCGCTTCACATTGGTCGGGGCCACCACCAGGGCCGGGCAGTTGTCCGCGCCGCTTCGGGATAGATTCGGCATCATGTTCCGGCTGGAAATGTACAGCCCGGAGGAGCTTTCGCAAATCGTACGCCGCAGTGCGGGCATCCTGAACGTGGCCGCCCAGGAGGACGGCATTCTGGAAATCGCGCGCCGCAGCCGGGGCACGCCCCGCATCGCCAACCGCATGTTGAAAAGAGTGCGTGATTTTGCCCAGGTACGGGCAGAAGGGACCATTACCAAGGATGTGGCCAAAGAAGGCCTTACCATGCTGGATGTGGACGAGCTGGGCCTGGACCGGGTGGACAGGACTATGCTCTCCACCATGATGGACAAGTTTGGCGGCGGCCCGGTAGGTCTGGACACGCTGGCGGCCACCACCGGCGAAGACCCCATCACCATCGAGGACGTATACGAGCCCTACCTGATGCAGCTTGGCTTCCTCATGCGTACCCCTCGCGGCCGGGTCTGCACCCCTTCCGCCTATGAACATTTGAAACGTACTCCTCCTGCCAAACCCCAGGAGGACGACAGCCAAATGCGGCTGGATATCTAAAACAATAAGGAACAATCATGAAAACTTCCGACTTTTTCTATGACCTCCCCGAAGATCTCATCGCCCAAACCCCCATGGAACCAAGGGATCAAAGCCGCCTGATGGTGTGCCGCCGGAACACGGCTTCATTGGAGCACCGCATATTCCGCGACCTTCCGGACTACCTGAAAAAGGGCGACGTCCTGGTAATCAACCAAACCCGTGTCATCCCCGCCAGGCTTCTTGGCATCAAGGAAGATACCAAGGTCCCGATAGAATTTTTGCTTTTGAAACGCCTGAACAGGGACGAGTGGGAGGCCATCGTCCGCCCCGGACGACGGTTAAAACCCGGCACTCTCTGCTCCTTCGGCGGTGGGCTGTTGCGCGCCCAAGTGCTGGACAGCGTAGAAGAAACAGGCGGGCGCACGGTGCGCTTCCACTATGAAGGCGTATTTGAGGAACTACTGGACAAGCTGGGCGAAATGCCGCTGCCCCCCTACATCCACGAAAAGCTGCAGGAAAAAGACCGCTATCAAACGGTGTATGCCAAACAGGATGGCAGCGCAGCCGCGCCTACCGCCGGCTTGCATTTCACCCCGGGGCTGCTTGACCACATTCAGGATATGGGCGTTTCCATCGTCCCGATTTTGCTGCATGTGGGCCTTGGCACCTTCCGCCCGGTAAAGGTGCAAAGCATTGAAAACCATGTGATGCACGCCGAATATTACGAGGTCACAAAAGAAGCGGCGGTTAAGATCAACAAAGCCCGTCAAAACGGCGGCCGCATCGTCTGCGTGGGGACCACCAGCGTCCGTACCCTGGAGACGGTGACGGATGAACATGGCGTCATCCATCCGGGCTGCGGCGAGACCAGCATCTTCATCACGCCCGGCAAGCCCTTTCACGCCGTGGATGCGCTGATCACCAACTTTCACCTGCCGGAAAGCACGCTTTTAATGCTGGTGTCCGCCTTCATGGGCAGGGAGCAGGCTTTGGCTGCTTACCAGGAGGCCGTGAAAGAAAGATACCGTTTCTTTTCCTTTGGGGATGCGATGCTGATTATGGATTGAAGCAAGGTTTCCACATCAGTCCTGTACTTTCTTCACACCCGTAAAAGGATAACTCCGCAATCATCCAGAAGCCGGTAAGCGGCTTCTTTTTTTGGGTATAATCAATACATGAAGCTTAATATTGCGCCCCGTTTAAATGCAGGCAGGAAGGGGAGGCCTCTATGGAAGATACGAAAACAGAAAAGCGGATGCGTTTGAAAGAAGTCGCCCTTGTATTTATGAAGCTGGGCTTCTTTGCCTTTGGCGGTCCGGCAGCACATATCGCCATGATGGAGGAGGAAGTGGTACGCCGCCGCAAGTGGCTCGGCAAGGAAGCGTTTATGGACATGCTGGGATTTACCAACTTGATCCCCGGCCCCAACTCTACGGAAATGGCCATCCATTTAGGCTATGAGCGTGCCGGCCGGGCCGGGCTTTTCTTAGCGGGCGCGTGCTTCATTCTGCCCGCGGCCATCCTGGTAGGTTTGCTCGCTTACGTATATCAAACATTCGGCATGGTTCCTTCCGTTGCCCATATCTTTGACGGTATGAAGCCCGTCATCCTGGCGGTAGTGGCACAGGCTGTTTTTCGCCTTGGTCAAGCGGTGCTTAGAAAGATCGATACCCTCCTTCTGTTTCTCCTGGCCTTCACAGGTGCATTGATTGGTCTGCCGGAGATTCCGCTGCTGCTGGGCGCCGGCATTATGCTGCTTTTGACCCGAAAGCTTTTAGAGGGCAGGCCTAAGACGCTGGCAGTGGAGCCCATCACCCTGGGAGCACTGTTTTTTGTGTTCCTCAAAATCGGCGCTGTGCTGTACGGCAGCGGATATGTACTGATTGCCTTCCTGGAATCGGAGCTGGTAAAAAACGTCCCCGCCCTTACGGCCCGGCAGCTGTTGGATGCCGTGGCGGTAGGTCAGTTCACCCCCGGTCCTGTATTCACCACGGCCACCTTTGTGGGCTATCTCATTCATGGCCTGCCCGGCGCCGTATTGTCCACAGTGGGCATCTTCCTGCCTTCGTTTTTGCTGGTGCTCTTTCTGCGCCCTGTCATGGAAAAGATGCGTCGCTCCCGTATCCTTTCCCACGCGCTGGATGGTGTCAATGCAGCTTCCCTGGCACTGATGGCGGCAGTCACCTTTAACCTTGCGGAGCAAACTCTGGTCTCGTGGCCGTATATCCTCCTCTTTGCGGCAAGCGCCCTGCTCCTGATCCGCTTTAAGGTCCACTCTGCTTTCTTGATGCTGGGTGGCGCGGCAGCGGGCTTATTAATAGGTTTCCTAAACTGATCAAGACGTTTCATAAATATTTCTGTGTTCAAACCAGCTTCACACATCAATAGGATGACATGCGGTATGTTTGCCGTGCCTTGTCACGGGAAATTGGCAATGCTATAATGGATTGGCGCTGAATTTCACAAGTCCCTTTGTATTCTATTGCGCCGGCTATCCCATGAATCAATGTTTAGGAGGATACGCATGCTCAGCATGGTCTTCCGGTTTCTGGCCTGTGTGGGGGCGGTGCCCCTGTGCGTATATCTCCTGCCGGGGGTAACGGCCACGAATTACATCTATGCCGTCTACGCCGGGGCTGTTCTGGGCGTGATCTATATCACCCTCCGGCCCATTGCCAAGCTGCTCCTGGGTGTGTTCAACCTGTTCACCCTGGGGCTTTTGTATGTGCTGCTGGACGCCTGGCTGGTGCAGCTTTGCAGCTGGGTGATGCTGGATCAGTTCCATGTGGACGGCTTTTTGTGGGCGCTGGCTACCGCCCTGATCGTGAACGTAGCCCGGGGCTTTTTCGGGAAAGTATTCAAACCGGCCAAATAGATATCTTCAGGCGGAAGGGCCATATGGAAAACGAGTGCATGATGGAAGCCGCCGGTCTGGCAGGCAGGATCATACTGGAAAACGGCGGCGAAACCTACCGGGCGGAGGACACCGTGGAGCGCATGGGGCGGGCCTTCGGCTGCACGAAGGTGGAGGTATTCGCCGTGCCCAGCGGCGTGTTTATTACCCTCGCTTTTCCCAATGGCGAGGAAAAAACCTCTATACAACGCATTCGCCGCCGGGGAACACACCTGAAAAAGGTGGACGATGCCAACCAGGTTAGCCGGGCGGTGGCCCAAGGCGAAGTGAGTCCGGCGGAAGCGCTTATAAAGCTCAGGAAAATTGCCGCCTGGGAGGATAAAAAGGGCCGGGCCTATATGCCCTGGGCCGCGGCGTTGTCTTCCTTCTGCTTTGCCTTTATGTTCGGCGGCGGCTTTATCGATGGCTTCGTCGCCTTTTTTTGCGCGGCACTCACCCAGGGACTGATCCGGCTGATCAAAAAATACAGCCTGCATTACATTGTCACAAGCTTAGTGGGGGGAGCTATTTGTACGCTGATTCCCCTTATGTTCCATCGTCTGACCGGGCTGGGCCTCGTGGACGCCATGGTGGCCGGGGCGCTGATGCCCTTGCTTCCCGGCCTTGCCATGACCAACGCGGTGCAGGATACCATGCGGGGAGACATGCTTTCCGGCGTCACCCATGCCGCCCAGGCGCTTTTGATATTGGCGCTGGTTGCCGGCGGGGCGCTGGTGGCCCAAAGCCTGTTCCTCATGCTGGAAAGGGGTTTTTGATATGTTCGGCTCCTTTTTGGCCGCTCTGGTGATCAGCTTTTTTGCTACCCTGGGGTTTGGCGTGCTCCTGCACGCCCCGGGCCGCGCGCTTTTGCCGGCTTCCGCCACGGGCATGGCCGCCCATGGCTGTTATTGGCTGCTTGCAACTTTCGGGGTTTCCGATCAGGCTTGCATTTTTGCCGCCGCAGCAGGCGCCGCCATCCTGGCGGAGCTTTTAGCCCGGCGAATGAAGATGGCTGCCACCGTCTTTATTACCCTATCCATCATCCCCTTGGTGCCGGGTCTCAACCTGTACCGGGCCATGGCCTTTTTGGCCCAGGGGCAAAGTGAGGCCGGGCTGGAATTAGGCGTATCCGCCATGCTTACCATATTGATGATTTCTTTGGGGATCGGCATGGGTTCTTTCCTGGTCCGGCTTCGTAGGGGCTCCGCCCCTAAAACCCCGCCAAAGGGATAAAACCCCTTTGGAATCCCCATATTTAGACTTATAGCAAGCAGCCGTTCACATATGTCCCGGTAGTGAAATCAACAAACATACAGCGTCGTAGGGGCGATTATCAATCGCCCGCTCAGTACCGGTGATCTTAAAGCTGTTAGCTACATACACACTCAGTAGCCGGCTTATGCTTGGACCAGTCCACACATCCATAAGAAAGCGGCAGGATACAACTCCTGCCGCTCTGTTTCAAAAATTCATCTGGCTTCTTCTTATCTTACAATCTCCACATACGTTTCCCCGGTCATCTGCTTCCAATAGTTGCGGATGACATTTTGGTTGGTTACGCCGTAATCAGGGTCGTTCTGCTGGCACTCGGCCATATCCCGCAGGAAATGCACGCACAGGTGGCCGTCAAAATCGTTCCCCAGGATGGATTCGCTGTCATGCGGCGTATTGTGGGTCGAAGCCAGCGTCCAGCGGCCATTGGGAAGCTTTACATAAACAGGCTTGGGCGTCCAGGTGGTATTTCCTCCAAAAGCCAGGTTCATGATCTGCGTATCCCGAAGCGTGAGCGGTTCTGAATCGGCGTGGTGTCCCAATGAGTATAGCCTGAGCGTCCAGCTCCGTTTGGTGGCGGGATCAAACACCAGTATGTTCTGCCCGCTACTCATGCTGGGCTTGACGGTATCGTACCAGTGCAGAAGCTGCACATCGCTCTTGCTGGGGCCGTCGATGATGCCTGCGCCCTCTTCCAGCCCGGGCAGGGGAGCGGAGGCTTCCTTGGCGCTTCCGCTATACAGCACCTGCTGTGTTGCCGCTCCGGCTATGCCGTCCGCCGTCAGATTGTTGCGCATCTGGAACTGCACCACGGCGCTGCGGGTTTCTGTGGTATAGGTGCCGGTGACGGAGGCGCTATAGCCCAGGTTCTTTAATGCGTTTTGCAGATCGGTTACGGCCTGGCCGGTGGAGTTAAGCTTCAGCGTCTTGTAGTTTGGCGGCGGGAGTTGGTCCGCCGGGCGGGCGCTGCCGCTCTGCAGCACGGCATATGTCTTGGTTCCTGCCAGCCCGTCGCTGGTCAGCCCATTGTTGGACTGGAAAGCCTTTACCGCCGCGATGGTAGCGTCGTCATAAACTCCGTTGATGCTGCCGCCATAATACTTCAGGTTCGTCAGCAATTCCTGCACCAGCTTCACGTCATCCCCCGTATAGCCCTTGCGCAGCGTACGGCTCAAGGTAACACCGGAGGGGGCCTGGGTAGGTACAGGGGAAGCCGTCGGTTCCGACGTGGCGGGGGCCGGAGTAGGTGTGGGCGCCTCCGTAGGCGCCGGGGTGGGGGCGGAGCCCTGATCGGCCTGAGAATACAGAAGTGTCAGCGTCTTTGCTCCGGCCAAACCGTCTACTCCCAGGCCGTTGCTCCTTTGAAACTGCTTTACGGCAGCTTCCGTGCCACGGCCAAACTTGCCGTCCACGCCTTTGGTATCATAGCCCAAACCATTCAGCGCCTGCTGCATGGCCCGTACCTGCTCGCCGCTGCTGCCATACCGGAGCGTCGTGAAGCTGCCAGATGCGGAGCCGTTTGTGGTAGGAACAGGCGTTGCCGAAGGGGGCTGGGTAGTTTCCGGAGTACCTCCGCCCGGATTGCCGGCTGCGCCGTACAAAGCGATCAGCGTTAGGTGTCCGGCGAGCCCATCCGCCACAAGGCCCTTGCTTCTTTGAAACCGCCTCACGGCATCCTCCGTGCCGCGGCCAAACTTCCCATCCACGCCTCTGGTATCATAGCCCAAGTCATTAAGCGCCTGCTGCATGACACGCACCTCCTCGCCGATGCTGCCATAACGCAGCGTAGCATACCGCGTTTCGGCAGAGGCAGTGATAAAGGATGTTATGCATAGGATAATCGCCAGAACAATCGCAGTCCGTCTATGGAGCTTCATTTGCATGGTTAAAGTTCCTCCTCTTGAGGTATTGCCCATAGTATACCAAAAGATGACGTAATGGTAAATAAGTTTTAAGAATTTATTACAAATATTTTCTAACCGAAGTGTTCCTGTAAAATTACAGCCATAAGATATGTGGCGCATGAAAACAGGCAGGAAAATCCGTTATTATAGAAGAATTACGCTGTAAATAAGGAGGGATCGTCATGTCAAAATCCAGGTCGGCTTGCGTAAAAGTGCTGGCAGGCCTCGTCCTGCTGCTGGTGGCCATTGCGGTCATCCCCGCGGCATTGGCGGAGGATGCTTTTGTGATCCAGGTGGATAAGCTGGACATGAATCGTCTGAACGACAGCGAATATATCAGGGAAAAACTGTCCGCCGCCACACAGTACATCCGCGTAGACTGCACGCTGGAAGGCTCTGCGCAGGTACGGCTGCAGGTGGTTCGCCAGGATACCGGCAGCGTTGTCATGGACAAGAATTATGGGGAGGTTTCGGGAACTTTCCATTCCGGAGACATCTATCTGAAATTTTCCGGCAGTTCAACCATCCCCTATACCATCACGCTGACAGCCGGGGATAAGACATACGTTTTCCCCTTTAACCGCAGGCTGGTGACGCTCAAAAACAACACCGCCTGCACGTTCGGCGTACGCATCAAGAGCCTGGACAAGGGATTAACGGATGCCTGGACCATGGCGACCCCCCTGGATCTTGAGGAGATCGCCGCACTTCCCGGCGGCGTCAAGCGCATTGATCTGTGCGCCAGCAATATGTACGTGATCGGCACGGTGTCGGTGCGCGTCCGGGATGGTGCGCTGCGCGTATCCATGCAGCTTGCGGAAGATGAGACTGCAGAAGAAAGCAGCTTTGAAATAGCAGAGCAGCACCTTTTCCTGATCACAAGCCCTTCGGATTGGAACAGCGTAGATCCAAGACGGCTCGTGGAGCAGGAGTATGAGATCGGCGTCGATATCCTTTTGGAAGAAAGACTGCCGGATACGAAGTATGTGGTCATGTATCTGCCGATGAAACTTTCCTACGATCCCAACGGTCTTCACCGCTTCGGTTATAACCCGCAGGAGGACCCGGAGCTGATACGGCAGCTGGAGATCTGGGAGGCCATGAAGGAACTGGAGAAAGCCGCCTCCGTCGGATGAATCCGGACGAAAATCCCCCGGTTTTCAATTGAAAACCGGGGGATTTCTCTTGATCAATAGCGGGATGCCATAAAGGATTACTCCATGTTCAGCAATTTTTCCAGCTCCCTGTTCAATGCTTCTTTCAGGCTGCTGAGCTCAGTATCCGACGGCCGATATTTATCATCATACATTTCTTCTTTAGGCAATTTCCATACCGGGCCGGGAACGGGCGTATCCCCCTGATTCCTGGGAAAAAGGTGCCAATGCATATACATATTGTCACCAATCCCCAATAGCTCATAATTCAATTTCTCAGGCTTAAAAGCGTTATATGCTGCTTCCGCCACCAAGGACATTTCGTTAAGGAACCTTGCTCTGAAGTCCTTTTTCAAAAAATGTAGCTCGGTCGCGTGTTCTTTACACAAGAACAAAGTATAGCCTCGAAAACGTTGATAATCCCTAACCACAACATACCCTGTTTCCAATTCTTTCACAAAGTATGGGTTTTTCCCATCCAATGTCAGTTGAATCCGATCGCATACACCGCACACGTTACTCACACTCCTTAGTGAATGCAGCCTGGCAACCGCTTACTTTTTATATCAGGATTTACCGCTGATAATATGATACGCCATCAATGGCATGAAAGTAAAGCTGTCTCTGCTTGCATCCGTAATGAGGAAGCTCTTTAAACTCCGCTGCTACGCATGCCTTTTCATCCCGCCCATATACTGTATCAGTGTTTCCTTCAAAGTGAAGGGCGTGATGAAAATGAAGCGCTTTTTTGTGCCCGCCATCGCCGGGCTGCTGGCCGGATGCATGTTCTATTTCCCCCGGGAAGCGGCCCGGGCTGCTTCAGAAGCCTGCCGGCTGTGGGCCGTAGCGGTGCTGCCCACCCTGTTTCCCTTTCTTGCATGCATGCTGCTGATCACAGGCAGCTTGAAATCAAGGGAAAAAACAGGCGTCAGCCGCCTTTTCGGCCTCCCTGCCATTTTTTGTCCGCTGCTGGCCCTGGGTCTTTTATCAGGCTCCCCCGGCGGATCAAGGCTGTCCCAGGAGTTCTCGGTAAGCAGCCCTGCCGGCCGCGCCGGTTTGAAGCGGTTTGCGCTGTACGCGGGCACCATGAGCCCCATGTTCTTTGTGGGTACACTGGGGGGCTGGGTCCATAGCCTGGCCTTGGGCTGGGTAATACTGATTGCCCACTGGCTGGGTGCCTTTTTAACCGGCCAGCTTTCCAGGTTTTTTTTCAAGTGCCCTCCCCTTCCGGAAAATGCTGCTGCCAAGCCTGATGGTGCTTTTAGCCTTGCCCAGGTAATGTCGTCGGCCGCCATGGCCATGTTTACCGTGTGCGGCCTGATGGTGTTGGGCAGCGTCGCCGCCCAAATGGTCTGCTGCGCGCTGCCAAACCTGCCGGAGGGCCTCCTTGCCGGGCTGCAGGCTTTTCTGGAAGTAACTGCGGGCTGCTCCCGCATATTGACCGTTCCCCTGCCAGACTCGCTTCCCGCCCTGCGTCCGGCGCTTCTGTGCGCCGCCGCTTCGTTTGGAGGATTGTCCATCCTCTTGCAGAACCTAGCCTTTTTGCAGGCGGGTGGCGTTTCCTTTGGTTTTTTGCTCAAGGGAAGGCTGTGTCATGCCCTGCTTTCCTTCGGCCTGTGCTTTGTTCTGTTTCCCCTGGCAGGCGCGGTTGTATCCCCCACCTATGCACCGGCGGCACAGAACGCACCGGTGCTGCCTATCGCGTCTCTGGCCGTATGGTTCCTGAGCTTGCTGATTCCCGGTACGCCCCGCAGCAAGAAATTGTTTTCTTGATTCCCAGTCGTTTCCCATGGTATAATAAGAGGTAGCATGTACGGTGAAAGTGCATGCGCCAAGGAGAAAGCCATGCTGGAAATTTTCAAAAAAGTGCTGGGCGGAAGCAATGAAGCCGCCATCCGGCGGCTTCAAAAGACGGTGAACGCCATTGAAGCACTGGAAGAAAGCTATAAAAAGCTCACCGACAGCCAATTGCAAGCAAAAACGGCAGAGTTCAAGCAACGATTGGCCAATGGTTCCACGCTGGATGATATTCTCCCCGAAGCCTTTGCTACCGTCCGGGAAGCCGCTATCCGCACCATCGGCCAGCGCCATTACCGGGTACAATTGCTGGGCGGCATCGTGCTTCACCAGGGCCGGATCGCCGAAATGAAGACGGGCGAGGGCAAAACACTGTTATCCACCCTGCCCGCCTACTTAAACGCCCTCACCGGCAACGGCGTGCACATCGTCACGGTGAACGACTACCTGGCCAAGCGCGACAGCGAATGGATGGGCAAAATCTACCGCTTCCTGGGGCTCACCGTCGGGCTGATCATTCACGACCTGAACAATGACCAGCGCCGCACCGCCTACGCCTGTGACATCACCTACGGCACCAACAACGAACTGGGCTTTGACTACCTGCGCGACAACATGGTCATCTTCCAGCGGGATATGGTGCAAAGGGGCCATCCCTTTGCCATCGTGGATGAAGTGGACTCCATCCTGATCGACGAAGCCCGCACGCCGCTGATCATTTCCGGCCAGGGCGACAAGTCCACCGACATGTACGATAAGGCCGACCGCTTTGTGGCCCGGCTGCGCAATGAAACAGACTATACCATCGACGAAAAGCAAAAGGCCGTCACCCTCACCGAGGAAGGCACCCGCAAAACCGAGCAGGCTTTCGGAGTGGACAACCTGTCCGACGTGGAAAATACCGAGCTTAACCATCACGTGCTCCAGGCATTAAAAGCCCACGCCCTCATGAAGCGGGACGTGGACTACGTGGTGCAAAACGGCGAAGTCGTCATCGTGGACGAGTTCACCGGCCGCCTCATGGTGGGCCGCCGCTATTCCGACGGGCTGCATCAGGCCATCGAAGCGAAGGAACGTGTAAAGGTGGAGCGGGAAAGCAAAACGCTGGCCACCATCACCTTTCAAAATTACTTCCGCATGTATAAGAAGCTATCCGGCATGACGGGTACCGCCAAGACGGAGGAAGATGAGTTCCAGAGCATTTACAGCCTGGACGTGGTGCAAATCCCCACCAATAAGGAAATGATCCGCAAGGACTTAAACGACCTGGTCTATAAGTCCAAGCAGGGCAAGTTCAAGGCCGTGGTGGAGGAGATCGTCGCCCGCAACAAAACAGGCCAGCCGGTATTGGTGGGTACCGTATCGGTGGAAACCAGCGAAATGCTCAGCCGCATGCTGGAGCTTCGGGGCATACAGCACGAGGTGCTAAATGCCAAGCACCACCAAAAGGAAGCTGAAATCGTAGCCCAGGCCGGCCACTACGGAGCCGTTACCATCGCCACCAATATGGCCGGCCGCGGCACCGATATCCTGCTGGGCGGCAACCCGGATTACCTTGCCCGGCGGCAGATGCGCCAGGACGAAGTTCCTCCCGAACTGATCGAGGAAGCTACCGGCCACAACGAAAACGTGCCCCAGGAAGTGCTGGATGCCCGGGCGCGCTACAATGAGCTATTCCAGAATTTCAAAAAAAACACCGATGCGGAGCATGACCGTGTGGTAACGGTGGGCGGCCTGCACATCATCGGCACCGAGCGTCATGAAAGCCGCCGCATCGATAATCAGCTGCGCGGCCGTTCCGGCCGTCAGGGCGACCCCGGCTCCACCCAGTTCTTCATCTCCCTGGAAGACGATGTGATGCGCCTGTTCGGTTCCGAGCGCATTGCGCCCCTAGTGGAACGGCTGGGCATGAACGATGAACAGCCTATGGAAGCGGGGCTACTCACAAAGCAGATTGAGAGCGCGCAAAAGCGTATCGAAGGCCGGAACTTTGACATCCGCCGCCACGTACTGCAGTTTGACGATGTCATGAACCAGCAGCGGGAGATCATCTACGGCCAGCGCCGCCAGGTGCTCCAGGGCGCCAATATGCGGGATTACATTCAGAAGCTGATCAAGGACCTGATCCATTCGGTGGTGGCCCGCCATTGCACCGGGGAAAGCGCTATGGACTGGGATATCGAAAGCGTGACCGATTACCTGGAAAAGCTGTGCCTGAAGAAGGGCACCATTGCCGCCCACCGGCAGGAAATGGACGATTGGGAAGCGGAAGAATTCAAAGCCTTCCTGGAAAAGCAGGCGGAGGAGTTCTATGTCGAGCGCGAAACCACGCTTTCCGAAATGGGCATCGACATGCGGGAGTTCGAGCGGGTGGTGCTCCTCTCTGCCGTGGATGCAAGGTGGATGGACCACATCGACGCCATGGACCATCTGCGGGACGGCATCGGTCTGCGTGCTTACGGCCAGAGGGACCCGGTGACGGAGTACAAGCTGGAAAGCTTCGACATGTTCGAGGAAATGGTGCGCCTCATCCGGGAGGACACCGTGACCAGACTGTACCAGGCCCGGGTGCAAAAGGCTCCGGAGCGCCGTGCGGTAGCCACCCCCACCCAAGCGACCGGCGCCGACGCTAATACCATGCAGCAAAGAACCTTGCCCGACGGCGGCAAAATCAGCCGCAACGCATTGTGCCCCTGCGGCAGCGGTAAGAAATATAAGCATTGCCACGGGAAAGAGGAATAACCCTTCAATGATTATAAAGGATGTGATGGCATGATCGAGTTGGACCAATTCCGGCAGGACCTGATTCAGATCCGTGAGAGCATTATGCAGGCAGGTGATGCACTTTAACATCGCCCGCATGAAGGAAGAAATCAGCGAGCTGGAAGAAGAAATGAACGCTCCGGATTTTTGGAACGATTTGGAGCGGTCCACCAAAGTAAATCAGCGCATCAGCGCGCTTAAAAACAAGCTGGACCATTATGAAAGGCTGAACAGCCAGGGCGACGACATCGAAGTGATGATGGAACTGGCCCTGGAAGGAAACGACGAGGACCTGGTTACGGAAGCCGGCCAGGCCATCGAAGCCCTTCGCAAAGAAGCGGACGCCCTGGAGCTGGAAACGCTAATGCGGGGCGAATACGATAATTGCAACGCCATCCTTTCCCTGCACGCCGGGGCGGGCGGCACAGAGGCCCAGGACTGGACGCAGATGCTCTACCGCATGTACATGCGCTACTGCGAGATCATGGGTTTCAAGGTAAAGCTGCTGGATCTTTTGGACGGCGATGAGGCGGGCATCAAAAGCGTCACCTTCGAGGTGGATGGCGATAACGCCTACGGCTTCTTACGGGGTGAAAAAGGCGTGCACCGGCTGGTGCGCATCAGCCCCTTTGATAGTAACGCCAGGCGGCATACCTCCTTCTCCTCCCTGGATGTGGCGCCCATGCTGGAGGATGACGGCGCTTTCGTCATTAACATGGAGGAAGTACGTATCGATACCTACCGGGCCAGCGGCGCGGGCGGCCAGCACGTAAACCGTACCGACTCCGCCGTGCGCATGACCCATATCCCCACCAACACCGTCGTCCAGTGCCAGAACGAGCGCAGCCAGGTGCAAAACAAGGAAATGTGCCTGAGGATGCTGCGCAGCAAGCTTCTGGAATTACGGGAGCGGGAAAAGGAAGAAAAGATGGCGGATATCAAGGGCGAAATGAAAAAGATCGAATGGGGCAGCCAGATCCGCAGCTATGTCTTCCAGCCCTACACTATGGTCAAGGACCACCGCACCGGCTTTGAATCCGGCAATGTGGACGACGTAATGAACGGCAACCTCTCCGGCTTTGTCACCGCGTATCTAAAAATGCAATAAGGGACGCCAGGGGGGACTTTTTGAAAAAAGTCCCCCCTGGACCTCTTCAAAAACTTCTGTTCAATCATTGTAATATTGTTGGCCGGTATTACAAAGTATCATCTACAAATGATCATATGTAAAGGGATGCGCCCAAAAGTCCAGGGCGATCGGAAAGCCCTGGTCGCTCCCGCAGGAGCGAAATACTCTCAATCATTCACCGGAATTGGATGTAAACATGAAAAAGATTTTTCAGGCCGTTGGAAGTATACTGCTCTCCTTAACCCTGCTCCTCGGCCTTTTATGCGGAGTCCTCCTCGCCGTGGCGGGAAACGCAAACTATATGGATGCCATGTTCCTCCGCCACTCCGATCCAAACATCACCGGAGTAGCCGTTCAGGAATACCTTGGTCTGGCCGAAAAGATCACGGCTTACCTTACCGGCCGCGCGGATACTTTTCAAACCACATTATCCGTTCACGGGCAAACCAGGGAGGCCTTTTCTGAAAAAGAGCTCCAGCATATGCAGGATGTGAGAAATCTTTTTTCCCTCTGCCGGTCCGTGTTTTTATCTTGCGCATTGATCGTAATCGTCTGCCTTGCGCTATCGCTGTTCCGCTTTCGTCCCATGCTTATTATGCTTGCCCGCAGTTATATCCGTGTCAGCCTGTTCCTTGCCGCGCTGGGGGCTACCCTGGCCGTATGGGCGGCGGTAGATTTCCATACCTTGTTTACCCTGTTTCACCACATATTCTTCACCAATGACCTATGGATCTTGAATCCCAAGCAGGATTTGCTGCTGCAATTGATGCCTACCTCGTTCTTCATGGCATATGCGGCCCGTATCGGGCTATTCTGGCTGATAAGCGCGGCGTTTTTTAACCTTAACGCCATTCTGTACCTGAAAAGAAGGAAACGACAAGCATGACCTATGAATCGGCCTGCCGGGAAAAAGTCAGCGCCCTCAAAGTCAAGGAAATGGTACGCATCCTGGCCCTGGAAACCTCCTGCGATGAGACGGCAGCGGCCATCGTGGAAAACGGACGGAATATAATCAGCAACGTTGTGTTTTCCCAAATCGACCTGCACGCGCTGTACGGCGGCGTAGTACCGGAAATCGCCAGCCGCGCCCATGTGGACGCCTGCGACCGGGTAATCGACCAGGCACTGATCGAGGCGGGGATGACACTCTCCCAAATAGATGCCCTGGCGGTCACCTACGGCCCCGGCCTGGTGGGCGCGCTGTTGACGGGCGTAAGCTGCATGAAGGGCCTGGCCTACGCATCAAACCTGCCCTTGATCCCCGTGAACCATATCGAGGGCCACGTCAGCGCCAATTACCTTTCCCACCCTGGCTTGAAGCCACCCTTTTTGAGCCTTGTGGTCAGCGGCGGCCACAGCCATCTGATCCAGGTGAAGGAGTACGGCGTCTACCATCTGCTGGGCCAGACCCAGGACGATGCCGCCGGGGAAGCCTTCGATAAGGCAGCCCGGGTGCTGGATTTAAACTATCCTGGTGGGCCGCGCCTGGATGCGCTGGCGGAGGAAGGTGATCCTTCCGCCTTTTCCCTGCCCCGGCCCCACCCGGAGGGGCGCTATGACTACAGCTTTTCGGGTCTTAAAACAGCCTTCATCAATGAAGCCCACAAGCTTCATCAGCAGGGAAAACCCCTGCCCAAGGCGGATATGGCCGCTGCCTTCCGCATGGCGGTTGTATCCTCCCTATGCGAAAAGGCGCTGCTGGCCGCCAGGGAAACAAAGGCTCCAGCTCTTGCGCTGGCCGGGGGTGTTTCCGCCAACAGCTTACTCAGGCGTATGATGCAGGAGCAGTGCAATAATGCAGGCATCCCCCTGTATATGCCCAGGCTTTCCCTTTGCACCGACAATGCGGCCATGATCGCCGGTGCGGCTTATTACCGGCTGCTCCGGGGCGAAATCGCCGGCCTGTCGCTGAACGCCCAGCCGGCGCTGAGGCTGGTATAATGTGCTGCTGTTTCAGCAGCAGCACTTAAAGCCGAACGGATGGAGTGTACAGATGAATGTTCAGGAAGCCCGTGCCTTTGCAGGAGAATGGGTGGAACAGTATGGCTCCCGCTTCCCGGGGTACTGCGGCGCGTATCTGTCCGGCTCCTTTTTGCAGGCCTCAAGTCATGACACCTGGCCGGAAACCTCGGATGTAGACATCGTTCTTGTCATTGATGCGGGACACTCTCAGATAAAACCCGGCAAATTCCATTACCGCGGCGTACTTCTGGAAGTCACACTGATCTTGAAGCAGGAATATGCTTCGCACGAGCATATTCTGACAACGCATTATCTGGCGTACGCATTGCATATAGACGGCATCTTGGCCGATCCTCAAGGCTGGCTGAAACCGTTGCATTGTGAAATCAAAGCGCAATATGCCAAAGATTACTGGGTGCGCAAACGCTGCCAATCATTTTTTGCCCGCATAAGGGACGACGTCGCCCGTTTTGATAAGGATGCGCCTTTTCATGAGCAGGTGACGCGGTGGCTGTTTCCAACCGGGATCACAACCTTTCCCATCCTTGCGGCGGCACTGCAAAACTGTACGGTGCGCAAGCGCTATACGGCCGCCAGAATGGTTCTTGAAGCATATGGCCTGATGGACTTTTATCCCCGGCTTATACACATGTTAACGGGAGATACGCTAAAGGAAGACCACCTGCCCGGTCACCTTCAGGAACTGGAAATCACCTTTGACCTTGCCGTAAAAACCAGCGGTCCATCCGTACATTATCCGTTCAGAAGCGACATATCGCAAACTTCCCGGTCCATCGCAATAGACGGCTGCAGAGAACTGATCGAATCGGCCTACCCGGCGGAAGCGGTATTCTGGATGGCCGCTACATTCGCCCGGTGCCATGCCATTCTTTCTATGGATGCGCCCGATATGCATCAAAAAAGACTGCCGGCGTTTCAAGCCTTTATGTCCGCTATCGGCATTACCGGACCGGAAGCAATCGTCCGGCGGAATCAAAAACTGCTGGCCTTCCTTCCGGAAGTCCAGCTTGTCACGGAGGATATCATACAGAAGAGGTGCTTATGAAAACGCTGATCTTCAATGGCTCTCCAAGAAAAAATGGCGATACATCCAGCTTGGTGAGCAAATTGCTGGAAGATTTAACAGGTGAACATAAAATTGTTCATGCATATGATTGCGGCATTCAACCATGTATGGACTGCAGATATTGTTGGAAAAATCGCGGATGCTGCATCCATGATAACATGCAGGAGGTTTACGCATATATCCAGGAATGCGATAACATATTGATTGCTTCTCCAATCTACTTTTCCGAGCTGACCGGCGCATTATTGAATGTGGCAAGCCGCCTGCAAACCTACTATTGCGCCCGATTTTTCCGAAAGGAAAAACCCATCCCGAAAAAAAAAAAAGGAGCCGTCATCCTCGTTGGGGGCGGAGACGGCAATATGGATCAACCCTATCACACCGCCTGTATTTTACTGCGTCACATGAATGCAAATAACATTTATCCTGTGGTTTGTTACCATAATACGAACAACCAACCTGCCATCAAAAACAAAACAACAATGTGCGGCTTTCATGGACTTGTCCGTTTTTTTAACGGAGCATAAAGCAGGTTATAGATGCCGCTATCTCATAGATGTTCACGGTAAATTCTCTGCCTTATTTTTTTGTTGAACACGTAAAGCATGCTTGACATTTTCCATCTTCAGGCATATAATAGCGGCGTAAAGCATGCTTTACATATTCGAAAAGGAGAATTGCCCATGAAGAACAGATTGGAGGAATTGCGAAAGCGGCAGGGCATCGGTCAGGAAACGCTGGCGGATATTTTGCTGGTATCCCGCCAGACCATCAGTTCCCTGGAAAACGGTCGCTACAACCCTTCCATCCTGCTGGCCATCAAAATCGCAAGGTATTTCAAACTGCCGGTGGAAGAAATTTTTCTGTATGAGGAGGAATCCAAATGAAATACAAACGGCTTCTGTATTTGATCCTGGCATTGGCGGGGCTTGCATTGGTGCTGGCAGGTGCCTTTTTGTTCCCGGCCGAAGCGCAAAAAAGGGCCGCGGGCGCATGCTACGGTTTGGGCGCGGCGGCCTTCGGGCTGGGCGCGGCATGGTTTATAAGCACGTTCTTTCCTTCTCTTGACGACCCGGAAGTGAAACGGCGCAAGGCCATAGCGGTATCGGATGAAAGGAACGTCGTTATCCGCGACAAGGCGGGAGCCATGGTGGAAAAATGGACCACCTATGGGCTGATTGCCTGGATTATGGCGGAAGGGCTGCTGTTCAGCGATGTCAGACACATCCTGCCGCCATTGATCTTGCTGATACTCCGCTTTGTGCTGATGGTGTTCTATACCAACCGATACACGAAAACAATGTAATTTGTGTTTCCATTGGTATAAATAAATTTGCCCCTTCCGGTTCGTATCCGAAAACCGGAAGGGGCGCCAGGGATGACCTGCAAGGACTAAACCGCCTCAATATGCTGCCTCGCCAAGCAGCTTCCAACCACCGTATTAGCCTGCATCGTATTCATACGCCGGTATATTCATTCCAATAAACAATGACTTCGCTTTTTTACATATCCATTGGCCGTTTTCCCCGTAAAAATCAAGGCAGATCTCATCTTCAAATACTTTCGCGCCTTTTTCAAAACGCGGCTCGTAGACAAATTCAAAATCCTTGTCAAAATAGATGCGGCACTCCTGCGCATCCCCTGATCCAACCATCTTCATGGCAGCCTTCTTAGATTCACTTACCGAAATGCTCCCGGCCTTGACGCTTGGCACGCAGTACTTGATCTTTTCGTCGTTACTTGTAACCGAATATGCAAAACGCTCTAGCCCCTTCTGATCCCCTATGATACTTGTCACTTTCACTTTCCTGTCGTCACCGCTTCCCCCATGCCATACAAAACCGCCGGCCTTCGGAGCAGGAATATAGATGACAGGAGCTTCCGGACCACCGGGTCCGGATACTGCTTTTTCCGCCTGCGCAGCAACCGCGCAGATCACCAGCAGAACAATCATTCCAATGGCCGCATACCTTTTGAATCTCTTTCCCATCGTCATTTCCCCTTTCCTTGTTCATAGAGAGAAGCAAAGCATAAAAAGAATATCCCTTTTCATCCATATATTGTATTATATCGCAAGACAAATATCTACTTGCCAAATGTAACAATTGATGTGTGATACCATTCCAAATCATTATTGCGTTGATGACTGTATCCTTGAAGGAATCGGAGCAATCCACATGCAACCGTAGGGCGGGGGCCGGCGTTAGCCGCAAGTGACGGTACCATGCGGTTTGTGCAAATATGCGTGCTGACGGCGAACGCCCGCCCCCGCCCTACATCGTCAACGACGCATCAAAATTTATCAAAGCGTTTGTGTTTTAGATTGGTATGAAGCTAATTACAAGTACCCCAGTTCCTTAAACAGGAACACAAACAGGAAGATGGTCACAAGCGACGCGCCTGTGGTGAAGGCCACCAACTGCCCCGCCAGCTTCCCGTCCGCCCCCATCTGCTGTGCCATGGTGTAGCTGGAAACGGCGGTAGGCGACGCGAACAGCACCAGAAGACCCAGCAGCGCTTCACCCCTGAATCCCAACAGCACCGCCAAGGGCAGAAAAATGCCCGGCACCAACACCATGCGGGCCAAAAGTCCCAAGGTCAATTGCCGGGCGTTTTCCTTTATATCGGAAGCGTGCAAGGATCCTCCCAGCGTCAAAAGGCACAAGGGCGTGGCCACCGCAGACATATCCTTGACGGTCTTTTTGATCACGACAGGCAAAGGGATGCGGAGCACCAGCACGGCAATGCCAACGACAGCGGCGATGACCAGCGGATTTTTGACGATGCTCAGCGCAATGTGCCGGGCACTCACACGGCCCATGCGGAAGTATTCCAGTATGAAAACGGCCAGGGCATTGCTCAAAGGCACAAAAACGCTTCCCAGCAGCGCCACGGAGGCGGCATTCCCCTCCCCATACAGCGAAACGGCAATCGCCAGCCCAAAGATCAGAAAGTTGCTGCGTATAATGGCCTGGATGAGGGATGCCCGCTTTTTATCGTCTTTTTCAAACCGGGGGATCAGCACCATTGAAAGCCCGAAGATCACAAACACGCATGCGACGGTATAACCAATCAAACCGGGATTGAACGCCTGGTTCAAGTCAATGGCATAAAGATTTTGAAACAGCAAAACAGGCAAAAAGATGCGGAAAGCGATGGCGTCCACCTTACGCAGCACCTTTTCATCCGCAAGTCCGCACCGCCTGACGCCTACGCCCACCAGCATCATCAGCAATAGCGGAAGTACCACCTGCGCTGATACGATCAGATTCTCCAATAGTCCCCTTCCCTTCCTGATAAATTAAAAAGCTATACGGATACTTTTGTCTCCTTCGCTTCGCGGCCGGCTTGTGCCTTCAGGTACATAAACAACCCCAGCAGTACCACGGCGCCGCCTGTGAGCAGCAGCACGCCGGGCCTTTCATCAAACATCAAAAGCGCCCATACCATGGCTCCAACCGGTTCTCCCAGAAGGGCGAAGGATACCACATGGGCGCTTACCATCCCCAACGTATAGGTGAATACCGCATGGCCCAGCAGCGTGCAGCCCAATACCAGGCCGGCCAAATACCAGACAGCCCCGCCGGGCAGGCGGAAGCCGCCGCCCAGCGGCAGCAGGAGGGCCAATATGCAGGCCGTGGCCAGATACACAAACACGGTATAGCCCAGTGCCGGCATGCTTTTACGGGCATGGCGGCCGCACAGCCAATGCCCGGCCATGGCCACCGCGCCCAGCAATGCCATCATGTCTCCGCCTATATCTCCTCCCAGCCCGCCCAAGCTGTTGGCGCCGATCAAGAGCGCGCCAAGCAGTGCCATCAAAGCCCCGGGCCTAGCCGATTTTGGCATTGGCTCCCGCAGCAAAAACCCGGAAAAGGCCGCCACAAACAGGGGCTGGGTGCATACCAGCGCCACCGAGGCAAATGTGCTGGTACTCTCAAGGGACGTCATCCAGGTATAATAGTGCAGCGCCAGAAAAACGGCCGCCAGCACGCCGAAAAAAAGCTCCCGTCCTGGTGAGCGTATGACAGCTGCCAGGGAGGAACGCGTTTCCCCCTCACGCTTGCGCAGGGAAAAGGGCAGCAAAAGCAAACCGGAAAAGAGCATACGCAAAAAGGCCACGGTTACCGGGGTAGCGCCCTGCAAAAGTGCCCCCTTTACCAGCGGCCCGCTGTAGGATACCATCACAACACCCAGAATCACCAGCAGATAGGCTTTCTTTTGTGAGGCAGGCATAAGGCATCTCCTTTTGCGATAATGCTGCATATGAATCGTTTCGGTACGGGATACCATGAAAAGATGCTACGGCCTTTGAGCGAAGATCAATGGGCTAGCCAAGCAATACGACATCCGGAAGAGAAGCCAATAAACAAACTAACGGCGCCGTAGGGGCGATTATCAATCGCCCGCATGTTGCAGTAAGGATATGTCACTTGGCGGGCGATTAATAATCGCCCCTACGAATGCATGTGCTATTTCCCGCCCAACACTCCGCCTGCATTCGATCACGGAAAAGTACTCTTATTATGTATTCTATTTATAAAGTTTTCTGGTATGGGTCCGGGAGAGGACTCTTTTTCAAAAGAGCCCTCTCCCGCTATTTCTCTCCGTTCCCCCGTTCCTGCCGGCCCAGCCAGACCATGAGCACGGCGATGTCTGCCGGGGAGACGCCGGGGATGCGGGCGGCCTGGCCCAGGGAACGGGGGCACTGTTTTGAAAGCTTCTGGCGGGCCTCGATGCGCAGGGCATCCATGGTAAGGTAAGGCGCGTCGGGGGGCAGCAGCGCGTTTTCCATAGCCCGGGCTTTTGACAGCTGGGATTCCTGCTTGCGCAGGTAGCCGTCATACTTGACGGAGATTTCAGCCTGCTCCGCTGCGGCGGGTGAGGCGGATTGAAGCTCCGGCACAAGAGATTGGATATGGGCAAACGTAACCGCCGGACGGCGCAAAAGCTCCTCACCGGTGAGCGTGCCCGCACAGGGCGGCTCGCCCAGGGCAGCCAGCAGTTCTTCCCGCTCCCGGGTGGGCGGCAATAAAAGCGAAGCCAGCTTTTCCCGCAGAGCCTGCGTCTCCCGTGCTTTTGCTTCCGTGCGGCGCATCCGCTCTTCCCCTGCCAACCCGGCTTTATACCCAAGCTCCGTCAGGCGCAGGTCGGCATTGTCCTGGCGCAGATAAAGCCGGTGTTCGGCACGGCTGGTCATCATGCGGTAGGGTTCGTCGGTGCCCTTGGTTGTCAAATCATCCGCCAGCACGCCGATATAGGCCATATCCCTGGTGATAATCAGCGGATCCTGCTCCTTAAGCATCAAAGCGGCGTTGATGCCCGCCAGTAGGCCTTGGGCGGCTGCCTCTTCATAGCCGGAGGTGCCGTTCACCTGCCCGGCAAAAAACAGGCCGGGGATGGACAGGGATTCCAGCGTAGCTTTGAGGCACCTGGAATCGATGCAGTCGTATTCAATGGCATAGGCCAGCCTGGTCAAATTGGCGTTTTCCAGGCCTGGTACACTGCGGTACATCAGCCACTGCACATCCTCCGGCATGCTGGAGGACATGCCTTGTATGTACCACTCGTGGCTGTTCATGCCCTCCGGCTCCAGGAATATTTGGTGCCTGTCCTTGTCGGCAAAGCGGTTGATCTTGTCCTCGATGCTGGGGCAGTATCGGGCGCCTGTGCCCTTAATATCGCCCCGGTACATGGGCGCCCGGTGCAGGTTCTCCCGTATGATTTGATGCGTGCGCTCATTGGTCCAGGTAAGGTAGCACATCATGCGGTTATGAAGCGCATGATCCGTCAAAAAGGAAAAGGGCGTCACCGGCTCGTCGCCGGGCTGCGGCTCCATTTTGGTAAAATCGATGGACCGTACATCCACGCGCGCCGGCGTTCCGGTCTTAAAGCGACGCAGGGCAAAGCCCAGATCCGTCAGCGCTTCCGACAGGTGATTGGCGGCAAGCAGCCCCTGGGGCCCGCCGTTCCATGTGGTTTCGCCAATAATGATGCGGCTTTTCAAATACACGCCGCTGGCAATGATTACAGCCTTGCAGGCTACATTTTCCCCGGTGGTGGTGACAATGCCGGATACCTCGCCGTTCGCGGTCAGGATACGGGATATTTCGCCCTGGCGCACGGTGAGGTTCGGCTGCGCAAATAGCGCGGCCCGCATGCGGTTTTGATATGCTTGCTTGTCCGCCTGGGCGCGCAGGCTGTACACGGCGGGCCCTTTGCCGCGGTTGAGCATACGGCTTTGCAAGAATGTATCATCGATGGCCCGGCCCATTTCGCCGCCCAGAGAGTCCAGCTCCCGGACCAAGTGGCCCTTGGAGGTGCCGCCGATGACTGGATTGCAGGCCATCAGCGCGATGGCGTCGATGTTTAATGTATACAAAAGCGTGGGGATGCCCATGCGGGCGGCCGCCAGCGCGGCCTCGCAGCCCGCGTGCCCCGCCCCCGCAACGACCAGTTGGTAAGCCAAATGCATCCCTCTTTTCATG
>JAEZQK010000070.1 GCA_023413135.1 Bacillota bacterium | reverse complement strand
TGGAGGAGGCTGGCGAAACAAGCAATGCGAGCGGTAGCGAAGCAGTGCGACGATTGAGCCAGATGGAGGGATGAAGCGAGATGAAGGAGGCCGGCGAAACAAGCGATGCAAGCGGCAGCGCAGCAGCACGCCGATTGAGCCAGACGGACGATTATGAATCGCCCGCTTTAGCTTGACGGTTTGTATTCAAAAGCCTTATGTCTTCAATCTTTCCTTTGCTTTTTCCAGCATCAGCGTGATCCGGTTGATTTGATTGACCTCGCTGGTACCCGGATCGTAGTCCACCGTCACGACATTGGTTTGGGGATAGCGTTCCTTGAGCACCTTGATCATCCCCTTGCCCGAAATGTGATTGGGAAGGCAGGCGAAAGGCTGCATGCAGATGATGTTGTGTGCTCCTTCTTCAATCAAATCCACCATTTCGGCAGTGAGAAGCCAGCCCTCCCCGGAACGGTTGCACGGGGAAAGGATGGAATTGATCTTCCCGGCCATTTCATCAACGGTTGCGGGGGCCCTGAACCTTTTGCTGCCATTGAGCGCCAGGCGCATATCGTTGTGGTAATGCTCAATATATCTGACAAAAAAGACGCCCATGGCTCGCCGGGCCCGGCTGCCGGCAAGATACCGGAAATTCGATTCTCCTCCGTATGCGCAATACAGGAAAAACTCCATGAGCCCCGGTATGACCATTTCGGCTCCGGCTTCCTCAATGAAAGCTATCATGTTATTGTTGGCTGTCGGATTGTATTTCACGTAGATTTCACCGACCAAACCTACCCGCGGCTTTTTTTGCTCCCAAACCGGTACCTTATCAAAATCCATTACAATCAGCCGAAGGCTGTCCCGGAAGGCATGATGATCTCCCGAACGCAGGAGGAGTTTGCACCTGACCATCCACTGCGCAAAAAGATTGTCGGATGCCCCCGGTTCCATTTCATAAGGGCGGGTCTTCAGCAAAACCTTCATGAGCAGATCGCCGTATACGATGGCCATGGTCACCTTTCTGGCGAAGGAAACAGTCACCTTGAATCCGGGGTTCCTTCTTAAATCCGCCATGTTTAAGGAAATGACGGGGATATGTTCAAAACCTGCGGCCGTAAGCGCCTTTTTCAAAAGCGCCACATAGTTGCTAAACCTGCAGGGGCCTGAGGTCTGGCTCATGAGGATGGCGGTATGGTTTGGGTCATATGCTCCCGACTGCAATGCTTTCAGGATTTGTCCGATGATGATGATGGAGGGATAGCAGGAATCGTTGTTCACATACTTTAAGCCCTCCTCTATATCCGCTTTTTCCGCGGCGGGAAGCACCACCATTTGATACCCTTCGGAACGAACCGCTTCCTGGATCAGTTCAAAATGGATCGGCGCCATCTGGGGTGCAAGAATAGTGTGACTTTTTCGCATCTCCCTTGTGAAAAGCGTTGGCATGGCTTTTGACGGCAGTAAGGAGGCTTCATGCTTTTTGATATTGTGTTTTGCTTCCATCGCGGCGATCAGGGATCGCAGCCTTATCCTGATGGCGCCCAGATTGCAGGCCTCATCGATCTTGATCATGGTATAGGGTTTTCCTTGCCTCTGTAAAATCTCCTGCGCCTGGTCGGACGCGATGGAATCCGGTCCGCAGCCAAAGGAATTCAATTGCACCAGTTCAAGATTTTCTTGCCGGGATACAAAATCCGCCGCCTGGTACAGCCGGGAGTGATACATCCATTGATCCCTTACGCGCAATGGCCGCTCCGCATTGCCCAGATGCGCTACGGAATCTTCGGTAAGAACAGCCATCTCTAAAGAAGTCAATAGATTCGGAATTCCATGGTTCACTTCCGGATCCAGGTGATACGGCCTGCCCGACAGGACTATGCCCAAGTGCCCGGTTTCGTTAAGCCAGCGGAGAGCCTCCTCGCCTTTTTTCCTAATATCCTCCTTGAACCTTTGATCTTCTATTAAGGCGAGCTCAATCGCATGCTTCACTTCCTTGCTTGACAGATGGAATTCACGGAACTCTTCAAGCAGCCTTTGCACTAGCCCGTCCTTTACATGGTATGGCAAAAAAGGCTGGTGAAAGCGTACGCCATTTTCACGCAATACATCCATATTTGCCCGGATGACTTCCGGATAGGAAATCACCATCGGGCAGTTGTAATGATTGTCGGCGCTACGGACTTCCGCATGTTCCTTGGGGATGCAGGGATAAAAAATGTGCTTTATGTTTTGTTTGATAAGAGCCAGGATATGGCCATGGACCAACTTGGCAGGGTAGCAGGCCGTATCGGAAGAAACGGTATCCACGCCGCTTTCATACAGCTTTCTGCTGGAAGCCGGGGACAGCTCGACCCGAAAGCCAAGCGTCGTAAAAAAGGTGAACCAGAAGGGATAGTTTTCGTACATATTGAGTACACGCGGAATGCCGATCACTCCCCGGGTTGCTTTTTCCATGGGAAGCGGCTGGTACTCAAAAAGCCTGCGGTATTTGTACTCAAAGAGATTGGGAATGGGATTTGGCCTGCTTAAACCCGCGCCTTTTTCGCAGCGGTTGCCGGTAATGAACTTTCTTCCGTCGTTAAAGACATTAACGGTCAGCAGGCAGTGGTTCATGCACCCGCCGCACCGTGCGGTCTTCGTTTCCACAGAAAATATATCAAGCTGCGCGGCGGGAATCAGTGATGATTTGATCCCTTCCCGAAAGGAATACTTTGCCAGCAGGGCGGCTCCAAACGCGCCCATGAACCCGGCAATGTCCGGCCGGACGACTTCTTTTCCCGTAATCATCTCCAGGCTCCGCAAAACGGCATCATTCAGGAATGTCCCGCCCTGTACCATGATCCTATTACCCAGCTCAGAGGGGTGCTTCACTTTCATTACTTTATAAAGCGCGTTTTTGATTACGGAATAGCAAAGCCCGGCGGATATGTCTCCCACTGAAATGCCTTCTTTTTGGGCTTGCTTGACCTTGGAATTCATGAATACCGTGCAGCGTGAGCCAAGATCCACGGGAGAGGAGGCTTCAATTCCTTTGCGCACAAACGCCTGGGTGGTCAAATCCAGCGATTTTGCAAACGTTTCAATAAAAGAACCGCAGCCGGAGGAGCATGCTTCATTGAGAAGTACGCTGTCGATCATCCCATCCCGCACCTTGATGCACTTCATGTCCTGCCCGCCGATATCCAGGATCAATTCCACCCCCGGCAAAAAATGCTCCGAGGCATTAAGGTGGGCAACCGTCTCCACTTCTCCCATGTCACAGGAAAACGCCGCTTTGATCAGATTTTCTCCATAGCCCGTGACAGCCGAATAGGAAATCTCCGCCTGCGCGGGAAGACGGGCATATACCTCCTTAAGCATTTTTGCTGCGTTAAGAAGCGGACTTCCATCGTTGTTTCCATAATAGGAAAAAAGGAGGGCGCCTTCCTCGTCGATGAGAGCGGCTTTGCAGGTGGTGGAACCAACATCCAGGCCCAGGAAGCATTTTCCCTGATGGGCCGCCAGCGGTTTTCTTTTTACTTTAAGCTGGGCGTGCCTTGCTTGGAAACACCGGTATGCATCATCACTTACAAACAAAGGCTCAAGGCGGGCTATATGACCCTGGCTTTTTTGGGCCGCTTTGATTTTGCCGAGCAGTTGTTTGAATGATAGTTCCGTTTCATCTGCATGACTGCCTCCTTGCATTCCGGTGCAAAGCGCGGCCCCGATGGCCACGTAAGATTCCGCTTTCTCCGGCACGATCATCTCATCATCGTTTAAGCGCAGGGTCTCCTGAAATTTCAGCCTAAGCTGCGGCAAAAAATGCAAAGGCCCGCCCAGAAAGGCCACCTTCCCTTGTATTTTTCTTCCGCATGCCAGCCCGCCGATGGTTTGATGGACCACCGCCTGAAAGATGGAGGCCGCAATGTCCTCTTTCCGGGCTCCATCGTTCAGCAGCGCCTGAATATCGGTTTTGGCAAATACGCCGCACCGGGCGGCAATAGGATAAATGGTGTTGCAATTTTCGGCAAGCGTATTCAGCCCGGCGGCATCCGTTTTCAAAAGGACTGCCATTTGATCGATAAATGCGCCTGTTCCCCCCGCGCAGATCCCGTTCATTCTCAGGTCCGCGCCGTTTTCCAAAAAGGTTAATTTTGCGTCTTCCCCGCCCAGCTCGATGATTGTTTTCACATCCGGGTTAAACCGCTCAATGGCTTTGCTGCCTGCAATGACTTCCTGGATAAACGGCAAATCCAGCCTTTCTGAGATGGAAAGGCCTCCCGACCCGGTGACAGTTACGGCTACGGGAGCATCCCCAAATCCATCATACAATTCGGAAATAAGTTTTTGAAGCGTAGTCCAAAGATCGGCATAGTGCCTGCTATAACTGCTGTCAAGCAATGTGTCTCCCTGGTTAAGAACGGCAAGCTTTATGGTTGTCGAGCCAACGTCGATGCCCAGATGAAAAATGCTGTCGTTGGCATCATTGCTTTTCACCGGTTCGAGACTCAGTTTTGCTTCCTCCTTAAAGCGAATTTAAGATTATTCTTCCGCCATGAGGTGGGATTATTCGTTCACAGGAGTGGTCAGGGTATGATATCTCTCTTTACCGAATGGTGTGATCAAATCATTGTTTGTGAATTTATATTTCGTTCATATTTTGCATGTATACTGAATCCGGATCATGGAAAAAACGATAAGAAATATCAATCGGGGAAACGATATGGTAAGGGTTACCGAAAATAATCCAAAATGATGTGCGAAGGAGGGACGCACGGTGTTCGGATATATTACCATTGATCCTGGCACTATTTCCAAAACCGCACTGAAACGCTACCAGGGCATCTACTGCGGCCTGTGCCGCACCCTCAAGCAGCGGTATGGCAACAAAGGGCGCATAACCTTAAGCAACGACATGACGTTTCTTTCCATCCTGCTCAATTCCCTGTACGAGCCTGAAGAAACGGAAACCGGCGGCTATTGTGTGTTCCACCCCGCCAAAAAGCAAACGTTTATTCAAACGGAGTTCAGCGAGTATGCCGCGGACATGAACATCGTCCTGGCTTATCATAAATGCATGGACAATTGGGCCGATGACCAAAGCTTCGCGGGGCTTGCGCAGGCCAAGCTGCTTCAAGACGCTTATCTTAAGGCAAAGGCGCTGTATCCTGAAAAATGCGAAACAATCGCCCGTACGCTTTTAAACATCGGCGAACTGGAAAAGGAATCCAACGCGGATGTTGACTGCCTCGCCAATCTGACTGCGCATTTGCTGGGGGAGATTTACGCGGTACGCAAGGATTATTGGTCGGGCGCGCTGCGATTAATAGGCGGAGCCATCGGACGCTTTGTCTACCTGATGGATGCCTATGAGGACCTGCCGGCCGATCTTAGGAAGAAGCGCTTTAATCCGCTGATCAAAATGAAGGGTGAGGATCAGTATGAATTAACCCTGAAGGACAGCCTTTCCATGATGATTGCGGAATGTACCGAGGCTTTTGAAATTTTGCCTCTTGAAAAAGATGTGGATATTTTGCGCAATATCCTGTATTCTGGCATATGGACGCGCTATGAACAAATCCAGCAGAAAAACAAGCGCAAACTAAAGGAAAACCTTACGGAAACGGAGACGAATGCATGAACCGTGATCCCTATGAGGTGCTGAACGTAAGCCATAGTGCCTCCGAGGAAGAGATCAAGGCGGCTTACAGGAAGCTGGCCAAAATATATCATCCCGACCTCAACGGCGGCTCTCCCGCGGCTGAGGCAAAAATGAGGGAAATCAACGAAGCCTACACGCTGCTCATCAAGCATAAAAAGGGGGGCAGCGGGCAGGACTTTGGGTACGGCGGCCAATCCTCCCCGTATACGGGCGGCAGCCCCTACGCAGGGCAAGGGCAGCAGCAGGGCTACGGCGGATATGGCGATTTCAATGATTTTTGGGAAATGTTTGGCGGAGCATTTACGCAGCGGGGCGGTTACAGCGGGCAGGAAAGCTATGGCGATGCCGACGACCCAAGGTTTGCAAGCGTAAAGCAGGCGGTGGAGGAAAGGCGGTACCAGGATGCGCTTTTTATGCTAGGCGAAATGGACAACCGCACCGCCTCCTGGTATTATTGGAGTTCTTGCGCCAACCTGGGGCTGGGAAACCGGATTGCGGCCATGAACGACGCCCGCACCGCAGTGCATATGGATCCCGGCAACGTGGAGTATCAAAACTGGCTTTCCCGCCTACAAGCCGGCGGATTCAGCTACCGGCAGGCAGGGCGGCGCTATGGCTTTCCGGGGCAGCTTTGCCGCAATCCCTGCCTTTCGTTGTGCCTGGCCAATATTCTTTGTAACTGCTTTTGCAATGGCCTGCGCTTTTGTCCCTGCGTGATAGGGTATTGAGAAACATATAGGAAGGGATATATCGAACATGCCATTTTGGGAAAAGGTGAAACAGACTGTCCGGTCCTTTATGAATGAGCGCTATGGCGGTGATGAGCTTTCCAAGGTGCTTTTGTGGGGCGGATTTGCGCTGTATATCATCGGTAGCTTTGCGGGCATACCGCTGCTTACGCTTTTAGGCCTGGTTGTTTATGTTTTTGTGATCTACCGGATGTTTTCAAAAAACATTGAAAGGCGCCGGGCTGAGAACTTGCGTTATCAATGTTTGCTGAACAGGTTGAAGACCAAATGGAGCCAGGCGGCGGTAAGGCATCAAAATCGCAAGGAATATAAATATTTCAAATGCCCTAAATGCCATAGCTGGCTGCGCCTGCCCCATCGTGTGGGGGAGGTTACGGTCACCTGCGGCCGCTGTAAAAATCAGTTTAAAATGAAGGCGTAGCAAATTGCGTTTATGTGGGGACGCAAAGAATACCGGGCGCTTCTTTATCGATCAAGCCAGGAGATTGAAGCTATTCATGCAAGGGACTGCCGCACTTAACCGGTGCGCCAGTCCCTTTGCTTTGCGCTGCTTTGGCTGAACAGCATTTTTCGTGGCGGACTTAAGGTCTGTCAGCCCCTGGGCCTTACATGAATGCCCAAAGAAACATTGCCGATATACGTATTCACATCGATAACCGTCATATCCGCAAGGATTTGCGTGGGAAGCGGTTCCTCCCCGCCCAGGATGCGGGGCGGAAGGATATCGCATGATACGTTCAGCTCCGACAGGGTGGTCATGGCATTGCCGCTGATGATGTTGGCAATCTCCCCCAGGGCGGAGGTCACAAATTCATCCACCTGGTTAAATACCATGCCGCTCATGATATTGACCATTTTCAGCGTCGTTTCCCTGGGAAAGCGGTAATAAATATCCCCGTTAAGGTCGCCCGTGATCTCCACGGCTACCTGGATATCGTCTTTTGCCTCGTTAAGGCTCAAAAGGGTATGGGGTGTGCCGGCGGAAGCGTCCAGATCCAGCATCAGTTTGAATACTTCGCAGGTGGCTTTGGAGAGGGGAGGGTATAATGCATTGCTCATTGTACAGCCCCTCCCTGCGTTTTTGCATATATGGCGATTTTTTGATCGGTGGCAACCACGTGGTTGATCAGCCAGGCCAACAGCCTCCCGCCGAACTGCTGCACCAGCGCTTCCTGATAGCCCTGCTTTTCATAGGCTTCCGCAAAGGAGACCACATAGTTTACCATATCCTTGTGAACGGCGCGGTGGATGTCAAGGTCCGGGTAGCCGATGCTTTGCTGATAGGCTTCCTCATCCCTGAAATGCACGACCACATAGTCTTTCATAAAAGACAGGGTCTCGTTGACTTTGGATACCTTTTGCGCCCATTCCCCGCCAGACCTAAGCGTCTCCAGAAAATCGGTAACGCGCCGGAACAGTTCTTCGTGCTGCTCATCGATGAGAGGCACGCCGATCTTGTACTTCTCTTTCCAGACCATCGCTTGATCTCCTTTTCCAAAAGTATAGACACTTTATATATCGGCGGGAAAAAGCGAAAATTGGTCTTTTCCCTGTTTTTATACGCATTCCGTTTGTTTTGCGGCAAGGGGGGGCCTTGGGCAAAACAAAAAAGCCACCGAAAGTATCCGGTGACCTTTTCAAAGCTGCATCAGGCTTGGATAGGACGCAGTCCCTGCCGGAGCATGATTACACTTTGGGCGGCTTGCTTTTAAAAGCAGCAGGCTGCTGCTCCATGTAAAACCCGGGGATGCCGTCATGGAGGCTTTTTACGGTTTGGGTAACCCGCTGCTCCGCATCGTCACCGGTTGCGCCTCCCTCCACATAGCTCAAGATGCGCTTTTTCTCCGCGTCGGGCAAAGCGGTATACCGGTCCATGGCGGTCCGATCCTGCATCAACCGCATGCCGAGCCCTATGGGCAATTCGCCTTTGATACTGTCAAGATCTCCGGGTCCATCTTCCATTATCATTTCCTCCTTTTCTTGACGCCTAGTATTTCCGACCCAAAGCTTTTCCATCCCATACTCTTGTTTGACACCCGCGATATATCAGGCCGTATTTGATATGTAGCTGGAAGACGCCGGTTTATGGCGGCTTTCCTGGCAGGAAGATCGAAGATATTTACGGCATGCTTTGGGGCGGTTATAATGAGCATGTGTATGATGCATATAGCGTCGATGTAATCTTCGAAAATAAAAATGCAGTTGATGCACTATTTGGGAGGATCTCATGGCTAAAACCTCATATATCATTGAGGCGCTTGAAAGCAATTTCTTAAAGCGAAACATTAGGGTACTTTGGTTTGATACTTTTAAAGATGCAAAGGATTATCTTTTAGAAGATGTTCCAAATGGCGCCACTATCGGAATAGGCCATTCTCAAACCCTCCAAAATATGGGCATTACAGAAGCTTTCCGGAAAAGGGGGAATATTGTTTATGATAAAGAGCTTGGAGAAAACCATGATGAAATCCGTTTGCTCAAAAGGAGTTCGTTGTTGGCCGATTGTTATATATCAGGCGCTAATGCGGTTTCAATAGATGGCAGAATTGTAAATATAGATCATAGTGGCAATAGAGTAGCGGCGCTTGCATATGGTCCGGATAAGGTTTACATAATAGTTGGAAAAAACAAAATAACAAAAACGCATGATGAGGCCATGAAGAGAGCAAAGAATACAGCTTCACCGCAAAATGCAAAAAGGGCAGGCTATAACCCGCCGTGCGTATCAATAGGATACTGTGTCGATTGTCTTGCACCAGAACGCGTATGCAATATCATATCGACCATTGAAGGCCAGAGTATAAAAGGAAGAATGACTTTGTTGATTGTTCATGAAGATGCGGGTTATTAAAGCCATTGGCATTATAATCAAAAACCCCAGCTGCCGCCATTTCTGGCGGAGCGGGGGTTTTTTCTTTATCTGCCATTTGGACCCCATTCAAAATTGGAATATGACTCCTATCACTGCGGAGATGGCGATGGAGATCACCGGGTGCGGCTTCCACTTTTTGATGACAAAATAGATGGCCGCCGCCAGCAGCAGGCTTTTCCACTGGAACAGGTCCAGTAAGTTGGAGCTTAAACCAAAAAGATCCACATTCAGCAGCGCGATCTTCAGCACGCTATACCCTGCCGCGGTAATCAAGCCGACGGATGCGGGACGCAGGCTGTAAAAAACTGATTTGACGGTCAGGTTTTCGCTGAAGGACTGCAAAAAGCGTGCGACAATCAGCACGATGATGAAGGATGGCAGGACCTCGGCCAGCGTAGCAACAATAGCCCCCAAAATTCCGGCCGTTGTAAAGCCGACATATGTTGCCATATTGATGCCGATGGGACCGGGGGTGGATTCGGAAATGGCGATCATGTTCGTCAGCTCCGCCTTGGTGAACCAGCCGGTGATTTCCGATATTTTCTCCAGGAATGGCAAGGTGGCCAAGCCGCCGCCTATGGCGAATAAGCCGGTTTTGAAAAATTCATAAAACAGTTGAAGATAGATCATTTTTTCAAAGCCACCTTTCCGCCTTTGGACAGCACACCGATCAAGCCGGCAGCGATGATGAGGTAGATGGGGTTAAGTTCGGTGAAAACGGACAGGAGGAAGACGGCAGCGAAAATGCCAATGGTGATCCAGTCGATCAAGGCGCCTTTGCGCAGCTTCAAAATGGCGTTGACGATCAACACAAACACACAGACTCTGATGCCAGCAAATGCATGCTGCACTGCCGGCAAATCCGCAAAGTTGCTGATGAATGAGGCAACGATGATAATAATCACCAAAGAGGGGAACACCACGCCAAGCCCCGCCGCAATGCTGCCAAGTACGCCTTTGACCTTGTTCCCGATAAAAAGCGACGTATTTACGGCAATAAGGCCCGGCATGCATTGGCCAATGGCGTAGTAATCCATGACCTCGGCTTCGCTTATCCATTTACGTTTTTCCACTACTTCTTTTTGAAGCATGGGCAACATGGCATACCCGCCGCCAAAGGTAAGACCGCCGATCCTGGAAAATGTAAGAAACAGATCCAGATAAATGTTCAAACTCCCACCCGCCTCATGAAAAATGTATGCCCGAGGCATAAATAGCCAAAATGACTTGATTCATCATATCGTGACGCATGCATTTTGTCAAATATTTATTGATATTTTTGCCTTCCGGTGTTATCATACATATGATTTATGCAAGTGTTCAAAGGCGATCATGCATTTATTGTATCCAATAAGCTACAGGATCATATATATTTATACAGGAGAGGATTTGCATGGTGAAATATATCGGGATGAGAATCCTGCTGATGGTCCTGCTGATTCTGGGCATGACATTTATTGTTTTTGCCAGCTTGTATATTGCGCCGGGCGATCCTGCGGCCATGGTGGCCGGAGCCAGCGCCACGCCGGAGGACATAGCGCATGTCCGCGTCAGCCTGGGGCTTGACAAGCCCTTTTTTGTCCAATACGGAACGTATCTGAAGAATCTGTTTACTTTGAATCTGGGCATGTCCTACACAACGCGCCAGCCCATATTGCAGGAGATCATCGTCCGTCTGCCAAACACGCTGAACCTGGCCTGCTCCAGCATCATCCTCTCGATCCTGGTGGGCATTCCGGCGGGCATTATTACGGCGCTGCGCAAGGATAGCCTGATTGACAATGTGATCACCACCGGCGCTTTGGCGGGAATATCCATCCCCAACTTCTGGCTGGGTACCATGCTAGTTTACCTGTTTTCCGTTGTGGTAAGGTGGCTGCCCTCCGGCGGCATGACCGAGCCTTTTTGGACGCCTGTCGGGTTCAAGCAGGCAATCCTGCCTTCCATTGCACTGTCTACCGCCACCATTGCAAGCTTTACCCGCATCGGGCGGTCGGCCATGCTGGATGTATTGCAGTCCGACTACATAAGAACGGCGAAATCAAAAGGATTGCCCAGGAGGACCGTTGTGTTTGCCCATGCGCTTAGAAACGCGCTGATTCCGCTGATCACGCAATTCGGTACCAGCTTCGGCGGGCTGCTGGGCGGCGCCATCATCACGGAGCAGGTGTTTGTCATCAACGGCGTCGGCACATATCTCATCAATGCGATCAATACCAGGAACTATCAGGTGGTGCAAAGCACGGTGCTGATCATCGCCACCATGTTTATCCTGGTGAACCTGGCGGTGGATATCCTCTATTGCTTCATTGATCCCAGGATCACGTATAAGTGAGGCCGGTTAAAGGAAGGAGGGGGTAGAATGGAAATCGGGTGGACCAATCCCTTCAGGGTAGCGATGGCCAAGCTTTTGAAAAATAAGCTGGCAACGGTATGCTTTGTGGTGCTTGTCATTGAAATTGTGCTGGTCGCCCTCGCCCCCGTGATTGCGCCTTATGATCCCGAAGCGACCAACATCCGCACGAAGCTTGCGCCGGCCTTCTGGGCCAAATACTCCAGCGATCCGAAGCTTAACGCCAGCTATGTTCCGGGGCATATCTTCGGTACCGATCATTTGGGCAGGGATGTATTCTCCCGCCTCCTGTGGGGGGGCCGCATTTCTCTGGCGGTAGGGTTCATTTCCACCGCCATGGGTTCGGTGATGGGCGTTTTTCTCGGCCTCCTGGCCGGCTATTACAAACGCCTGGACAATATCATCATGCGCTTTATGGATTTGCTGTTTACCTTCCCCGGCATTTTGCTGGCCATGCTGATCATTGCCATGCTGGGTACAAGCACATTCAATGCGGCGCTGGCCATCAGCATCTGGTCCATCCCCAATTTTGCCCGCATGGTCCGCGGCAAGGTGCTTCAAATCAAGGCGGAAGATTATGTGACCGCCATTAGGTCGGTGGGCGCCAGCAACTTTAGGATACTGTTTGCCCATATCCTGAAAAACTGCCTGCCACTGATCATCGTAATCGCCACCATGCGCATGGCGACGTCCATCATCTCCATTTCCACGTTGAGCTATCTTGGCATGGGGGTGCCGTCGCCTGCGCCGGAATGGGGCGGTATGATCGCCGCGGCGAAGGAGTATATGTGGAAGCGTGCCAGCCTGATCACCATCCCTGGCGTGACGGTCATGATCACCATCATTTGCTTCAATGTGCTGGGCGACAAGCTGCGGGATATTCTGGATCCCAGCCTGAAGGATTAGCCCATACGTGTTGCATCCCTCCCGCTTCGCGGGAAGGTTGTAATAATAGAATAAACAAGGAGTATTGAGAATGAACGGAAAGCACATGAAAAGACCTCTCGCCCTGGTCCTGACGCTGGTTGTGTTCGTCGCTTTATCCTTGGGCAATGTGGCGTTTGCCGCCTCCGCGGACAAAATGTTCAACGTAGCCCTGACCGCTCCGTTCACCGGCTTTGACCCGCTGCGTACCAACGACGCTGTCTCCACGTATGTAAACGCCCAGCTCTACGAGACGCTGTACCGCATCGGGCCCGACGGCAACTATATCTGCCTGCTGGCGGAATCGCTGCCGGAGTTTAGCGCAGACGGCAAGTCCGCTATCATCAAGCTGCGGGAAAATGTGAAGTTCCATGACGGCACGCCCTTTAATGCCGAGGCCGTGAAGTATACCTTCAGCCTCATCAAGGATCCGGCCTTCGGTTCCGCACGCGCCTCCATCGTCGCCTCCATCGATACCATGGAAGTGCTGGGTGAGTACACCATCCGCCTGAATCTCACCTACGAGGACGGCGTGCTGCTGGCCAAGCTGGCTCACACCAACTCGGCCATCGTTTCACCCACGGCGCAGGCTGCCCAGGATTTGATGATCGCCCCTGTCGGCACCGGCCCCTATAAGTTCGTCAGCTCCGTTTCAGGCTCCAATGTGGTGCTCACGGCCAATGAAGAATATTGGGGCGGCGCTCCGGCCGTCAAAAATGTGACCATGACCATCATCGCCGAGGAATCCACCGCCATCGCCCGGCTGGAAAACGGCGAGGCCGATTTCCTGCCTAACGTATCCGTGCAGCAGATTCCCAGGGTGGAGGCCATGCCCAATGTGACCTTCATGACGTCTCCGGCCGCCCAGGTCGTTTACGTCATGCTCCGCCCCACTTCCTATGTGAACCCCATCATGGCCAACAAGGACTTCCGCATCGCTATATTCAAGGCACTGGATACCCAGGGCTACACCGATTTCGTCATGGAAGGCTATGCTTCCCATTCCGCCAGCATCATTGGCCCCAACGTGTTCGGCTATACGGAAGCCGCCGAAAGCTTCGGTTATCCCTATGATCCCGAAGGCGCCAAGGAAATCATCACGAAGAACGGCTGGGCCGACGAACCCATTAAGTTCCTTGTTCCCAGCACGCCGGTCTACACGCCCCTGGGCGAATACTTCCAGTCCAACCTGCAGGAAGCGGGCCTGAACAACGTCCAGATCGAGACCATCGACTGGTCCGCCTGGCTCACGGAAAGCAAAGTTGACGACCGTTTCGACATCTCTTTGGCCGCCTGGTCCAACGTGACCCGCGACGGCACCGAGCTCCTGGAGCCCAACTGGGAATCCGTAAAGAGCAGCCAACGTGCCAGGATCAACGACGAAGCGTTCGATAAACTTGTCCTGGAAGGCAAGACCACCTCCGACACGGCCCTGCGCATCGAGAAGCTGGAAGCCGCCAACAAGCTTCTGCTGGACGAGGCGTATGCGGTGCCTGTATATAACGCCGTAAACCTGTTTGCGTTCAACAATGCGTATGAAGGCGTTATGCGCGGCGTGGACGGCACATTCTATCTCAAAGACATTATCATCAAATAACATCAATGGCGTTAAGCCGCGGGCAGGCAGTTATGATGCCTGTCCGCGGCTTGCATAAATCGCTTAAAGGAAGGCGGGCCGCAGGCATGGAGAAGGTCCTTGAGGTCAAAGACCTGATCACAACGTTTAGAATCGGACAGAAGGATTATCAGGTGCTACGCGGCATCTCCTTTGACATTGGCCGGGGCGAAACGCTGTGCATGGTTGGCGAAAGCGGATGCGGCAAGAGCGTAAGCACCTTGGCCGTGATGGATCTTCTTCCCCTGAACGGGAAGGTGGTATCCGGCAACATCAGGCTGGACGGCATGGAACTGACCCAAATGACACAAAAGCAGCGCAATGCGGTGCGGGGCAGGAAGATGGGCATGATCTTCCAGGAGCCCATGACTGCCTTGAATCCGCTGCTGACCATCGGTTACCAGCTCACCGAAGGGCTGCGCCACCATAAGGGGATGGGCAGGCAGGAAGCGCGCAAGATGGCGGTGAAATATCTTGAGCGGGTGGGCATCGCCAACCCCGAGGAACGCATGCGCCAGTTTCCTTTCCAGTTAAGCGGGGGCCTGCGCCAGCGGATCATGATCGCCATGGTGCTCACCGTAAAGCCCAGCCTGCTAATTGCCGATGAGCCCACCACCGCGCTGGATGTGACGATCCAGAAGCAGGTGCTGCTTCTTTTGAAATCCCTGAAAAGAGAGATCAATGCGGGCATCCTGTTCATCACCCATGACCTGGGCGTTGTGGCGGAGATCGCCGACCGGGTGGTGATCCTCTATTCCGGGCGGAAGGTGGAGGAAGGATTGGTTGCCGACATCTTCAACCATCCGCGCCATCCCTACACCATCGGGCTTATGAACGCCGTCCCCAATGTGGATGATGACGACTTTCAAATACAGGCCATCCCCGGTTCCTTTCCGAATCTTACGGAGAATATTCCGGGCTGCAGATTCCATCCGCGCTGCAAGCATGCATCTGAGCGGTGCAAAACCGAGGTGCCCAGGGAAATCGAATATGAAGCGGGTCATTTTGTTTCCTGCCACAAGGTGGAGGAGGACGGCAATGAGTGAAAAAGTGCCCATCCTGGAGCTGAAAAAGCTCAAGAAGCATTTTGTTTTAAAGCGCGGCGTGAGTATCAAGGCGCTGGAAGACGTCAGCTTCACCATGTATGCCGGGGAAAAGTTTGGCGTGGTGGGGGAATCCGGCTGCGGAAAATCCACGCTGGGCCGGATGATTTTGCAGCTCTATCCCCAGACCAGCGGCGCCTGCATCTATTACGGCATCGCGCCGGAGGAGATGGCACCCAAATATCTCAGGAAAGAAATTGAAAAATTGCTCATCTATCAGCAAAAGGCCCGGAAGGCATATGACCGGTCTTTGCAGGCCGACCGGGAGATACAGGCTTTACAATCAAAAGGGACGCAGGCAGATGGGGCAAAAACCATAGCCGCACTGGAGATAAGATCAAAGGAATACCGTAAGGAGGCCTCCCGCCAGCTTCGGGAAGGCTCCCGCACGGTTGGTTCCCTGATCACCAGTGAAAAGCTGCCGGAGATACAGCAGTTGTTTTTGAAAAGTCATCAGGAGGTCACCCTGGCCCATGAAGCATTCAATGCCCGTGCCCGCCTTGCGGCCGAGCAGGAGAAAAACACCATTGCCGGCCGCCTGGCTGAAGGGTTGAGCAAGAAGATTGCAGAGCATGAGGCGGATTTCAGGGCGCATATGGAAAAGGCCCTAAGCTTTCGCCAAACAGCTTTTGAATATAAGGGAAAATACGTGTCGCCCATTACGGAACTGTGCCATGATCCAACGTACCGGGAAAAGTTGGACCGCAATTATGAAACGGGGATCAATCTGGGCAAGCTGACCGGCCGGGAGATGCGCATCCTTCGCCGCGACATGCAGATGATCTTCCAGGACCCCGCGGCCAGCCTGGACCCGCGGCAGTCCGTGGGCAAAGCCATAGAGGAAGTATTCGTGATCAATACGGATTACGGCCCTGAAAAGCGCAGAGAAAAAGTGATAACGCTTTTGGAACAGGTAGGACTGAAGCGCGAGCATTATTATTCGTACCCCCATGCGCTAAGCGGCGGCCAGAAGCAGCGCGTGGGGATCGCCAGGGCCATCGCCCTGGACCCCAAATTCGTGGTGCTTGACGAATCGGTCTCCGCGCTGGACGTGTCCGTACAGGCGCAGATCCTGGAGCTTTTGAATCAATTGAGCCGCAAGAAGCAGCTCACCTACCTGTTTATCACCCATGACCTTGGCGTTGTCAAATATTTCTGTGACCGTATCCTGGTGATGTACCTTGGCAATGTATGCGAGCTGGCCGACAGCAAAGCGCTGTTTCACAGCCCGCAGCATCCTTATACGGTTTCCCTTCTTGACTCCGTGCCGCGCCCTGTGGTGTGCCCGGACGCCAAGGAGGAAAAGGTGCTGGAGGGGGAGGTGCCCAGTGCCCTCAAGCCCCCCCGCGGCTGCCCCTTCCACACCCGCTGCATGCACTGCATGGACGTATGCAAGGAAAAAAAGCCGCCTCTTGTGCAGACGGAACCGGGGCACTTTACCGCCTGCCACCTGCACGGCCAAATGCCTACTATGGAGGAAGCAAAATGAAGTTTGATCCCATCTTCGTTCCTTATGCATCCACCCGGTATCCCGTGTACGCCAACCGCGGCATGGTGGCCGCTTCGTCGCCCCAGGCTTCCGCCGCCGGGCTGGAGGTTATGCGCAGGGGCGGCAACGCAGTGGATGCGGCCGTTGCCACAGCCGCCGCCCTGACCGTGGTGGAGCCTACGGCCAACGGCATCGGCAGCGATGCCTTTGCTTTGGTGTGGATCCAAAAGGACCGCAAGCTGTATGGCCTCAACGGCAGCGGCTGGGCCCCCAGGGATATTTCCATAGAGAAGGTACTTTCTCAAAATCCCGCCGGCGGAAAGATACCCGCCTATGGCTGGACCCCCGTCATGGTGCCCGGCGCACCCAAGGCATGGGCGGCGCTGAACGGGCGTTTCGGAAAAGCACCGCTTCAGGATGTGCTGGCCCCGGCCATCGATTATGCCCGTTTTGGCTACCCTGCTTCCCCCAACCTGGCAAGGATGTGGAAGCTGGCGTTCAGCCGGTATAGTGCCATGAATACCGCACCGGAGTTTGCAGAATGGTTCAGGACATTCGCTCCTGGCGGGGAGCCACCTTTGGCGGGAAGCATCGTCAGGCTGCCCAATCATGCCGATACGCTGGAAAAGATCGCCGCGTCGGCCGCAGATGATTTTTACAAAGGGGAGCTGGCCGACCGTATTGTAGCGGACAGCAGGGAGTTTGGCGGATATTTCTGCAAGGAAGACTTTTCGGAATACGATGTTTCCTGGGTGGAGCCCATTTCCGTGAACTACAGGGGCTACGATGTTTGCGAGATACCCCCCAACGGCCAGGGCATTGTGGCGCTCATGGCGCTAAACATTCTCAAGGAGTTTGAATTTACGCAAAAAGAGGACGCCGATACCTTCCACAAGCAATGGGAGGCCATGAAGCTGGCCTTTGCCGACGGGCTGCATTACGTGACCGATCCAAAGGCCATGTCCATTGATTACCATGACTTTTTGCAGCCTTCCTACGGCGTAATCCGGGCAAGGGAGATCGGGGAAACGGCCAAAACACCTGTGGCCGGCACGCCGCCCAAGAGCGGCACGGTCTACCTGTGCGCGGCCGACGGCGAGGGGAATATGGTTTCCTATATCCAAAGCAACTACATGGGTTTCGGCTCCGGTATCGTCGCCCGCGGAACGGGCATCAGCCTGCAAAACAGGGGCCATGATTTCTCCCTGGATCAAAAGGATGCAAACTGCCTCATGCCCCGCAAGAAGTCATACCATACCATCATTCCCGGCTTCCTGCTAAAGGACGGCCGGGCCGTAGGCCCCTTTGGCGTGATGGGAGGCTACATGCAGCCCCAGGGCCATGTGCAGGTGGCCATGAACCTGATCGATTTCCATCTGAATCCCCAGCAGGCGCTGGATGCGCCCCGCTGGCAGTGGATGCGGGACAACCGTTTCGTGGTGGAGGATGATTTCAATATCGAGATCGCCAAGCAGCTTAGTGCCAGGGGACACAAGGTGGAAGTGGCGCTGGATAAAGTCGCCTTCGGTCGCGGGCAGATGATTATACGCAACGCGGAAGGCACGCTGATTGGCGGCACGGAAAAGCGGACGGACAGTAATATAGCCTGCTATTAATGCTGCGGGTGACACAAATGATAGATGAAACGGTTGTTTCGCCCTGATGGCGGTACTTTTACTCCTTCCGTCACGACTTCGCCACGCCCCGATGAGCTCAATCGTCGCGGTGCTGCGCTACCGCTTGTCCCGCTCGTTTCGCCCATTTCTGCCACAGGCAGGGGCGGAGTTCCGGAACCTCCCTCAAGAGGGAGGCTTTCTTTAGGTCTCCCTCTTGAGGCTCCGGAACCCCGCCCCTGCCTATGGCGTTCCGTTTCATAATCTGTACCTCCGCGTTACGGCACGCTTCCGGCTTTCCATTGATTATGAAATCTGGATTTCTCTTTTGCAAGTCCTGTCTGGAATTTCCTGCATGTCTTACTTCCAGCCGCTCCTCCCCTACTCTGGAACTTGTTTTTGCAATTCACTCTGCAACCATTTTTAACTAATCAGCTTGATTTTTATAGTATTATGTTGTCTAATAAAACAAACTGTTCGTATTTATTTAATTAATGGTTAGGGTGAGCACCATGTATCGAATCCTGGTGATTGACGACGAATCCAGACAGAGACGAATCCTTTCCCGTGTTATCCAATCATTCGGCCGTCCATATGAAGTGTGGGAAGCTTCGAATGGACAGGATGCTCTGAGGCTGATTAAGGAAAAGAGCTTTGATATCGCTTTTTGCGATATTCGAATGCCGTTTATGGATGGCCTGGAATTTATTGAAGCAGTGCGCAATTTGAAAGCGGGCACCCGGTTTGTTATCGTCAGCGGGTACGGAGAATTTGCATATGCGAAAAGGGCTATCGGATTACAGGTGACGGATTATATACTTAAGCCCATTGAGGAGGAGCAAATTCTTCAAACCCTGCTTAAGATAGAAAACGAAATAGCGATGCAGCAGCAGGAAATGGTGAAGAATAAGCAAATAGAAAACTGCTTGCACAACATGCGGCCTGCTTACGATGAACAGTTGCTCAGGTCGTGGCTGTTTGGAGATTGTACCAAGGAAGAATGCAAAGAAGCACAGTCTTTGCTGCCAGACACGTGCCAGTGTCTGGTGCTGTTGCTGCATCTTTGCGGTAATACGGAAGAAAATTCAAAGGGCCTTTCACTGTCGCAGGATATCGCCAATCATTTTTTACCACTGGGACCGGTTCTTTGCTTTTTGGGACAACAGAACAAGCGAATTGTTGTTCTGGGTTTGGGAGCTGAAAGGTCGCATATTGAAACGGTTCAAGGCATTCGCTATTATCTTGATAAGGTCCGGCAGGTTTTGCGAATGCCGATTACTATCGGCGTCAGTGCATTACAAGATATGAACAAGCAGGGAATGATAATCGGCATTGAACAGGCTGAATCATCACTAACGGGCTTGTTTTATCAACCGCAGAAAACACTATTTTGTTTTGATGATGTCGCTCAACGTTTAACGAACAAATTACAGCGATACCCTCAGCGGGAAGATGCTGTTTTCCAAATTCAAACGATAGATAAAATAACGCAAGCTATTGTGGATAATTGGTTAAAAAAGCTTACCGGAAGCAACTGGGTTCGTCCTGATGTGTTGCTTAATGCCATATGCAATTCACTGTTGCAGTATCAGCATGACCTGCTGCAGCGGCTTTCCATGGAGATTTATTTGGATAAAATCCCTTTTTCAATGGTAAATGGTATACGTACATGTGCGAGCATGCAAGAAACTGCTACCTTTCTATACCGCCATTTAAGCGAAATGCAGAATTTTATCGCGGAATTGGGTAAGAACAGGCATACGTTGGCAATGGAGGATTGCCTGTTGCGGCTGGAGCAAGAGTTTCAGGCAGACGTTACCCTTACCTCTGTGGCATCCCGGTATCACTTTAGCCCTTCTTATTTCAGCGTATTGTTTAAGCAATATACGGGCAAGTCGTTTGTTGATTATATGGCACACCTGCGCATCAAACGGGCATCGCAACTTCTCGAAACTACGCCCATGAAAATTTATGAAATAGCCCAGAAAGTTGGTTTTCAAGATGTCAAGTATTTTTCACGTCTTTTTAAAAAAATGCAAAAGTTTACGCCTGAGGAATACCGTCAGTTGGGAGCGGCTGCTAAGCATCGGCTGGATTGATCGTCTCATGCGTCTTCAAGCAAAAGTTGGCCTTCGCACCAAGGTATTTTTGGGAATCCTTTTGCTGTTGCTTTCCACCTTGACGATAGTTACCAACACGTATTATCAAGCCATGAAGGAGCAGGTATTGACGCAATATAGCAAGGACACGCACCTTAGTGTCACCCAGACAAATACCATCATGGATTTGAAACTGCAAAAGGTTGTGGACAGCAGCACAACCATCATGCAGGATAAGGACATGCTGCGCATTTTTGAAAATATCGATCCTTCCAATATATATGACATATTGACATCCATGCGGGAAGTCCGCCGGATTCTTGCAAAATACTTTTACTCCGATGAATGGATTTACGCTTATAACATTATGACCCATTACTTTAAGTTCGGTCATGGGTACGTTCCATATACCGATTTTTTTGCATCCGACCTAGGACAAAAAATAATCGAGGGCAATGGCCGGCTCATCTGGTATCCCACATATGATTTTGCGGAAATGTTTGAACAAGATGATCTTCGGGGGTATAATACCGACTTTCGTTATCTGTTTTCAGCTGGGCGTGTTATCTATTGTCTAGACACCACCAGCAACGCATGGGTACAAAAAACGAACATAAAGGATACATTGATTCTGTTAATTTGTTTTAGAGAAAGCTTCTTTAAGGATGCATATGCAAAGTTGCTTCAGGAGAACGGGTCAGCCTTTGTTGTCACACAAGACGGTCAAATTGTTTCCCAAAGCGGTGGAGATGTTTGGGAATTGGTCAAAACATCAGAATGGCTAGCGCAAATCATTCAGGAAGGCAGCGGTGTGCGCCAGGAGAAAATAAACGGACAACATGCTTTTTTATGTTACGATACCTCCCAGGTGACTGGTTGGACATTGGTATCCGTCGCTTATACGAAAAATCTATTGACGAAGGCTTCCGCATGGCTTGTCTCTTCTGTGGTTGGCTTTATCATCCCTTTGGCGCTCATTTCCATGTCATTGGCGGTGCTAGTATCCCTAGCCATCACCAGGCCTTTGCGGCAGCTGTTTGGAGCGATAAAGCGTACTGGCAAAGGCGACTTTACAAACAAAATACCAGTACGGGGCTATGGCGAGTTCAGCCGGCTCATCGTCCAATTCAACGATATGAATGACCGTATTGCCAGATTGATTGATGAAAACTATTCCATGAAGCTGCATGAAAAAGAATCTCAATTGAAAGCGCTCAATGCGCAGATCAATCCGCATTTTTTATACAACACGCTGAACCTGGTAAACTGCATGGCCATTGAGAGGAATGCCAGGGAAATAGCCGATGTTGTCCGGGCAATGTCAAAAATATTGCGCTATACCGTTGACAACACGCATTCAGAGGGCTTGTTATCCGAGGAACTGCAATGGCTGAAAAATTATGTCTTCATTATGTCCTGCCGTTATGATGGGCAAATTAAGTATGTATGTGATGTGGAGGAATCCCTTCTTGCGGAAAAAACACCCCACCTGTTCCTGCAGCCTTTTGTGGAAAACGCATTTGTTCATGGATTTAAAAACAAGCAGAGCGGCTGCCGCCTGACGGTATGCGGTTACCTGGAATCAGGCTACCGATGCTTTGCCATCACCGACAACGGCTGTGGCATACCGCCGGATCGGCTGGAAAGTTTATTGTCCGGTGAAAACAACTCTGTTGGTATCGCCAATACATACCGCAGGATGCAACTGATGTACGAAGGTAAATGTCAAGTGGAGTATTTTTCCAAAGATGGGGAAGGAACCAAGGTAGTGATCCGGCTACCTGCGTGATATAAAAAAAAACACCCTATTTGAAATTTCTTCTCACTATTCCAGCAGTACTTCTTTTGTTACAATATCTACAAAAGATGCATCGTATTATGCATCAAAATTGAAAAGGGAGGGGTACTAGTGAGAAAGCGGGCACGTATTCTATTGGCTGTACTGGCGGTGCTGATCCTCATTTCCTCAGTTCCGGTTGCTATGGCCCAGGCATCAAGCGATGTGAAACTGACTTTCACCTACTGGGGTTCCACCTACGAGAAGGCAGTCATTGAAAGTGCTGTCCAGTCCTTCACTGAAAAAACAGGGATCCAAGTGGAGGCTATGATCATCCCCACCGAGTACGAAACGAAGCTAACCACCATGCTTGCCGGCAACGACGCGCCGGACCTTGGGTATCTGGGACCGCCTACCGCCTACAAGTGGTTTGCCGAGGGACAGCTTTACGACATCAGTAACCTGTTCAAAAGTGATTCGTCCGTTAAGGAAGAAGACTATGTCGACGGGGCTGTTTTCCGCTCTGGAGATTCCATTATCGGCGTGATGAACAACCTTGAGTCCTTTGCCATTTTCTACAACAAGGAACTTTTTGCGCAAGCCGGCATTGAGAATGTGCCGACAAAACCCGAAGATGCCTGGACTTGGGATGAGTTTGTTGACATCACCAAGAGGCTGACGTTGGATGCCAACGGCCGCAACGCCAATGATCCCGAATTCGATCCGGAAAACATCAGGCAATACGGCGTGTATATGGGCATCTGGTCCGGCCCGTTTGAAGCGCTGCTTCTGCGCAATGGGACCCAGTATTTCCCCGGTAAAGGCGATACCACCGCTATTAATACGCCGGCTTTCAACCAGGTGTATCAAAACATCGCGGACTTGATGCTTGTGCATCATTCCATGCCTACCCCCACAGCAGCAGAAAGCATGCCGGCACCTGCGGTATCACTGCAATCCAAACGGTATGCCATGGTGATCGATGGCCAGTGGCTTTGCAACGATTTGGCGCCGGTTGAGGATTTGGACTATGGCATTGCAGCGCTTCCCAAGATGACCGACACCACTGCTGTGTACAGCGGCGCACTTGGCGTCATTTTCTCAGCATCCAAGCACCCGCAGGAAGCCTGGCAGCTTTTGCAGCACATTACCAGTGTTGAAGCTTCCACTGCGCTGTTCCGCGATGGTTTGTGGATGCCTAACAAGAAAATCTACTACACCGACGAAGAAAAAATTGCCCTTTGGGCTGCGGAGAGCCGTGCAAGGGTGCCTGGTTACCGGGATGTGTTGGTGGATCCCATCGTCAATGACAGCGAGGTAACAGGCGAAGTATACGTCAAGAACTTTGGGGATATAGGGAACATTTTGTATCCCGCGCTTGATCAGGTCTGGTCGGGTGACAAGACCGTGGACCAGGTGATGGCTGAAATTATGCCCCAGCTTGAGCCTCTTATGGAGGGCAGCATCCGTTAAACGATCGTTTTGCCGCCTGGGCGGCGGGATGGCGGCCAATCAAGGATACGTTCTGCAGAAAACAGGCCGTATCCAGGCAGCCTCACCGCTTCCCGGGCGGTTTGATATGAAGGAGAGATGCAGATGCATGCAGTCGCGCACAGATTGCTCCCCGCAAAACGCAAAATGAAGAATGAGGTACTGTATGGCTATCTGATGGCTTCGCCTGCAATCCTAGGTTTTTTCCTGTTTACGCTTGGTCCACTATTAGCAAGCCTGGTGCTCTCTTTTACAAATTTCACGGTAACCAACCAATTTCAGTTTACCGGCTTTGACAACTACATCCGACTATTCTCAGGGAAAGATGTTTTCTTTTACAAGTCTCTTGGCGTTACGTTTTATTACGTCTCGCTTGCTGTGCCGATCAGTCTGACAGCGGCTTTTTTACTGGCGTTGCTGCTTAAGCCCAAAATAAAGGGCAGAAGTTTGTTCAGAGTCATCTTTTACATTCCCTGCATTGTCCCCGCCATTGCAACATCCACTATATTCGTATGGCTGCTTAACCCGGATATCGGTTTGTTCAACCAGATTTTACGGGCGTTGCATCTGCCTGCCAGCAAATTCATCTACAGTGAAAAGACAGTGGTACCGACGCTTGCGATGATGAATATCTGGACGATTGGCAGCACTATGCTGATCTTTTTAGCCAGTCTGGAGGCCATACCGGACCAGTATTATGAAGCCGTGGATGTAGACGGCGGCAACGCGCTTCATAAGCTTTTACACATAACGCTTCCGATGATGACGCCGACAATCTTTTTCAACCTCGTTATGGGTATTATCAACGGCTTTCAAACATTCACACAGGCATATATCATGACGGAAGGCGGTCCAAACAATGCCTCTCTGTTCTATTCGGTTTATCTGTACAGGGAAGCTTTTACAAATCAGCGTATGGCAGGGGCCTGTGCGCTAGCATGGGTGCTGTTTATCATCATTATGCTGCTATCCTTGCTTGTTTTCCGTTCATCAAGCTCGTGGGTGCACTATGAGGGGGATCGCTGATGAAAAAGATAAAATGGGCCCGTGCAATCAAACGTACGCTGCTCTATACAGTTGTCATCTGCCTTGCAGCAGCGTTTTTGCTGCCCTTGTTCTGGATGGTGCGCAGTTCGCTCATGTCCGCTTCTGAAATTTTTATCATACCTCCTATCTGGATTCCCAAAGCCTTTCGGTTTAAAAACTTTACCAAGGCCTTGACTACCGTGCCTTTTGGTTTATACTTTTTCAATACAATGAAAATTGTCATACTCAACGTGATGGGGGCAGTGATCAGCAGTTCTGTCTGCGCCTTCAGCTTTTCCAGGCTGCGCTGGAAGAGACGTGATTTTTTCTTTGGCATGCTTATGACTGGCATGATGCTGCCAGGCGCGGTAACGCTGATTCCAACCTTCCTGGCTTGGCGTTCCATTATACCGCCCAACAGTTACATTCCCTTGATCCTCCCTGCCTGGTTCGGGGGCGGCGCCTTCAACATTTTTTTACTGCGTCAGTTTATGCGCGGAATACCCATGTCTTTGGATGAGGCTGCCTTGGTGGATGGCGCCAGTTATCCCCGCATTTACGCACAGATCGTATTGCCGCTTTCCAAATCGGCAGTGATCGTGGTTGCACTGTTCCAGTTTATGGGCGTTTGGAACGACTTTCTTGGACCGCTGGTTTATGTAAACCGTGAACAGTATTTCACGCTCGCTCTTGGCTTGCAGATGTTTATAGGTTACTACACGGCACAGTGGGAATTGCTGATGGCAGCCGCCACAGTGATCCTGGTCCCTCCCATGATTCTGTTTCTGCTGGGGCAGAAGTACTTCATACAGGGCATTGCCATTACGGGCATGAAGGGGTAATCTGGTCTATGAACAACTAACGGCAAATGGGATCATAACCCTTGCGAGATGCGATTGGAGGCGCTTATTTCCATGATTGAACTGAAAGGGAAAAGCGTAACAGTTCTCGATGGCGAGCTGAAAAGAAGGGAACAGAAGAACAGGGCATATTTGATGAAGCTGACCAATGAGAACCTTCTTTTCAATTACGTCCTGGAAGCCGGCAGGTTTGATGGCAGGGAGGTACCCAAAGATGCGCATACAGGGTGGGAATCTCCCGTATGCCAACTGCGCGGGCATTTTTTGGGGCACTGGCTGTCGGGAGCGGCTTTTTGTTTTCACGCGACCGGGGATATGGAACTTAAGGCGAAGGCGGATGCCATCATCGCTGAACTTTCCAATTGCCAATACGATAACGGAGGCTGCTGGGTTGGGCCGATTCCCGAAAAATATCTGGACTGGATTGCGAAAGGGAAACCTATTTGGGCACCTCAATACAATCTTCATAAGCTTTTCATGGGTCTTGTGGACATGTATCTTTATGCCGGCAGCCAACAGGCGCTTGAAATCGCCGACCGTTTTGCCGACTGGTTTTTGAATTGGAGCGGCAAATATACCAGCGAACAGTTCGACGATGTTTTAGATGTGGAAACCGGCGGTATGCTGGAAATCTGGGCAGAGCTTCTGAATATCACCGGCAAGGAGAAATACCGCATCCTTCTGAACCGCTATTATCGCACAAGGCTTTTCCAGCCGCTGCTGGACGGGAAAGACCCGCTGACCAACATGCACGCCAACACGACCATTCCTGAAGTACTTGGTTGTGCCAGAGCTTTTGAAGTAACAAACGATCAAAAGTGGATGGATATCGTGAAGGCGTACTGGAACTGTGCCGTCACACAGAGGGGAACTTTTGCTACCGGCGGACAGACAGCCGGTGAAGTGTGGACCCCAAAGATGAAGATGAAGCAGCGGCTGGGTGATAAAAACCAGGAGCATTGTACTGTATATAATATGATGCGCCTTGCTGAATTTCTTTTCAGGCATACTGGCGATCCGTCATATGCGCAATATATGGAGTATAATCTCTATAACGGTGTCATGGCCCAGACATATCACCATGAGTACCCTTTGACCGGAAGCATTCAGGACCATCCCAGAACGGGACTGCTAACCTACTTTTTGCCAATGAAAGCCGGATTGCGCAAAGACTGGCGCGGGGAAACCGACAGCTTTTTCTGCTGTCACGGAACAATGGTCCAAGCTAATGCAGCACTCAACAGAGGCATCTACTACCAGGACCAGGCTGACATCTTTGTTTGCCAGTATTTTGATTCCAGTATGTCTGCCGAAATCGGCGATGTTGGCGTGAAGATAACCCAAAGGCAAGACCGTATGAACGGCAGCCTGCTGACCTCCTCAAATACGGCCGGATACCAGGAATTGAATGAAATAACGGCAACGCATGAGAATATGCCGCAGTACCGCAAGCACGTTTTCACAATCAACACCCCCGAAGCCAAGACGTTTTTGATGAATTTGAGAATTCCGGATTGGATAGCATCCAAAGCCATCATATATGTCAATGATATATGGCATGGTGAAACCGCGGACAGCAGTGTCTTTTACCGGATTAACCGCGAATGGAAGGACGGCGATCAAATCGCTGTGATCCTTCCGGTCAATATCCAATTCATTCCCCTGCCGGATGATGAGAAAATAGGCGCTTTCCGCTATGGTCCCGATGTGCTTGCGGGCATTTGCCAGGATGAAAGAATTCTTTCCATTCAGGGAGAGGAGACAGCGCAGGAAATCACCATGGAAAATGAGCGCGAATGGGGCAACTGGCGTTTCTTCTTCAAAACAGTCAATCAGGAGCCGGCAGTATTTTTTAAACGGATTCGGGATATTGGATATGAACCAATGCAGATCTATTTCCAGATCAAGTGGAAAAAGTGAAGGAGTAGCCGCTGTGTGTTGCGAATGGCAGGAATAGTAGGCAAAATGGGTTGTTTATGCTACTGAATGATCCTTGGTTGCTGCACACCGGATACATTGCTATCCCTTGCGCATCCGTCTTCTCCAGTCCTCGGGGATTTCTTCAGTTTCGCAGATCATATCATCCACATCGTCAATAGGGCACAAGGTATAAAAGAACTCCCGGCCGATCTTGCTGGAGGCGGCCAGAAAGATCTTCCGCTTGGCATGCTTGAACATAAGCTGGCGCATTTGCGACTCCTCCATGGAGGAATCGGTGAGCCGTCCGTCCGTGGTAATGCCCCGGCAGGAGAAGAAAAAAAGATCGGCGTTTATGTTTTCGATCAGGTGCTCCGCATGCCTGCCGATAAAGGAATAGGAGTTGTCGATCATCACGCCGCCGGTGACCAGGGTTTTGATATGCTTTTCCCCCAGCGCCATGGCGGCTTTCAAGCCGCTGGTGATGGCCAGCAGGTTGGTAAAGCCCGTAAGGTATGGGATGACGCTGTATGCGGTGGAGGAGGCGTCGATCATAATCACGTCGTTTTCCTTCACCAGCGCAGCGGCTTTTTTTCCGATGATATTCTTTGCTTCAGTTTGCTCACTTTCGCGCATGTACAGCGGCACGTCCTTGTTGGATTTAATCAGCATCGCGCCGCCATAGATCCGCTTGATCAGGCCGTTTTTCTCCAGTGACTCCAGATCCCTGCGAACGGTCGCTTCGCTGACATACAATGATTTTGCCAGCTTTTTTACGGATGTCGCCCGGTCGCCCTGAAGCATCTCCAATATTTTTTCATACCGCTCCACGCCAAACATACCGCTTCACCTCGCTTCTATTATACTGAACACTTAAGGAAAAGCAAATAGATTGATGATAATGTTTGATCGTTTATGCATAATATCATGATTATTTGCCATTCAAAATGACATCGGTTGACAAAGTGGTTTTGAACCCTATACAATGAACATACGACTTGCACCAAGATTTATTATTAAAAAGAAGGAACCAGATTATGAACTTTTCCGCTATGTCCTTTGAACAACTGCTTGCACAGGGCGGCCATGCCTGCGGGTGCGGCCATCACCACCAGACGGATCTTCAATACCTGAAAATCGAAGCCGGCGCGGTACGCTTCCTTCCGGAAGCGCTGAACCGGCTGAATGTGCACAAGCCCTTTATCGTCTGCGACAAAAACACGTATCAGGCGGCGTGGGGCCGCGTGGAGCCGGTTCTTCAGGCAGCCGGCATTCCTTATGTGCTCAGCCTTCTGGAGGGTGATATGCTGGAACCGGATGAGCATACGGTGGGCGCGCTGTGCATGGCTTTTGATCCAAGCTGCGACGTGGTGCTTGCCATCGGGTCCGGCGTAATCAATGACAGCTGCAAGGTGCTGGCCCATGCTGCCGGGCTTAGGAGCATGGTGGTGGCCACCGCCCCCTCCATGGACGGGTATGCGTCCAATTCCTCCTCCATGATCCAAAAACGGGTGAAGGTAACGCTCTACAATGCCTGCCCGGCGGCTATTATCGCCGATACCGACATTCTAAAGGATGCGCCGATGCGCATGCTGTGGGCCGGGCTTGGAGATATGCTGGCCAAATATATTTCTATCTGCGAATGGGGCATTTCCCATCTGGTAACCGGGGAGTATTATTGTGAGAATGTAGCCGGCCTGGTGCGGCAGTCTTTGAAAAAATGCGTGGATGCCGCGCAGGGTCTTAAAAGCCGGGATCCCGCCGCCATCCAGGCGGTCACGGAGGGGCTGACGCTCTCGGGCATCGCCATGAGCTTTGCCCGCATCTCCCGCCCGGCCTCCGGGCTGGAGCACTACTTCTCCCATCTTTGGGAGATGATGGCCCTGGACCGGGGGCAGCACAGCGATCTTCACGGGATCCAGGTGGGCATCGGCACATACCTGACGCTGCGGCTGTATGATGATATCCGCAAGATTCAGCCCGTCCGGCGCAAGGCGGAAGCCTTCATGGCTTCCTTTGATAAGGACGCCTGGGAAAAACAAATGCGCTCCATCTTCGGGAAGGCTGCCGAGGTCGTCATTTCCAGTGAGCATGCAAGCTACCACAAGAACGATCCGGACCGACATCAAACGAGGCTGAACAACATCCTTGCACATTGGGATGAGATTCAGGCCATCATCGCCCGGGAATTGCCTCCCACGCAGGAGGTGGCGGGCTTGATGCGCAGCCTCAATATGCCTATGGAGCCTGCGGATATCGGCGTCGGCAGGGAGGACGTGTACGCAGCCTTTATCGGCTCCCGTGACGTGCGCGATAAATATCTGACCAGTTCGCTCCTGTGGGACTTGGGCTTGCTGCATGAAACGCAGCTGCCTGTTTGATAAGCAGGCATACGTGGCGTAAGGGCACTTGATCTGCCGCCCGAAGGCATTGGCTTTGGGTATATAGAGGACGCGATAAACGTTGCGGCTTTTTACATCAGATCAAAGCTTTTATGCATCGTTTTCGATACCTTAGGACACGAACCGTGACATCACAGAATAAACGTAGGGCGGGGGCTTGCTCCCGCCCTATCATACATAGGTCGGATATACATGGTGCTATATGCGGCGAAAGCCCGCCCGCGCCCTCGCTGGACCCATCGGTGTATTTATGTTTTGGAACAGATACCCATGATGCAAGCATCACACCAAGGCGTGAAAATGCCTGCAGGATGCACATTTTGAGCCTTTCCCTTGAGGGGAAGGTGGCGCGCAGCGCCGGATGAGGTGTTTTACCGCGAATATCTGCTTAGCCATTAACACCTCATCAGTCGACTTCGTCGACAGCTTCCCCTCTAGGGGAAGCCTCTGCATGCTCGCTTCATACCATTTCAAATCATTATTGCGATGATGCCTGTATTCTTGGAGGAATCGGAGCAATCCACATGCAACAGTAGGGAGGGGGCTTGCTCCCGCCGGCATCATGCATATTTGCCAAGCCGCATGACACCGGCACTTGCAGCGAACGCCCGACCCGCCCTACATCGTCAACGGCGCATTCATATTCATCAAAGCATTTGTGTTCACTCTTTGTTTTCAGTGCAGTATTACTTCGTTTCTTAACATGATATGGAAAAGGACCTACCCCGAAAGAGGCGGGTCCTTTATTAAACCGGTAATTGCTGTATGGCCTATCAGGGCAGGATGACGGAGCATTCCTCGGCTAGCTGGTCAACCGCCTGCTGGGCATCGATGCTCCTGTCCTGAATCAGCAGCGAGCAAACCTGGCGCCAGGCGGTCTCCACATCCGACTTGTAGGGGCTGTAGGGAATCTCCTGGGCGATGTTCAACTGCTCGAAGGGCACCTTGTACTGGGGACGGGCGGCCCAATGGTCCTTCATGGCCTGGGTTTCCACGGAGGTCTTGGTGGTGGGCAGATAGCCGGAGGTGATGGAGTTATAGGCCACCTGCTCGTTACTCATGAGGAAGTACATGAATTCCCAGGCGGCATCGATGGCTTCCTTGCTGTTGCCGCGCTCAATGATGGAGATGTTTCCGCCGCCGGTGGGTGCCGCGGGTTTATCCCAGGTGGGCAGGAAGGATACGCCCACTTCGATGCCGGCAGCCTCGGCCTGCTTGAGGATATTGGCCATTGACCCGGAGGACTGGAAGAACATGCCCAGCTTGTTGTTCATGAACAGCTCGGTCATCACATCGGTGGCATTGGTGGAAACGAAGGGAGCGCACCAGCCCTCGTCCACCCAGGAACGCCAGGCGGTGAACACTTTCAGCATGGTGCCGTCCTCCAGCGCGGGCACGGTGAGCCCGTCCTCGCTGAACATGTTGGAGCCAAGCTGCACCAGCCAATTCTGCAGGAACCAGGCGGGATCGTTGTGCAGTTCAAAGCCGTATACCTGGGCTTCGCCGGTAGCTTCATCTTTTTTATACAGCTTGCGGCCTGCTTCGATCATCTCATCGATGGTGGCGGGGGCAGTCAGGCCTGCCGCGTCAAGCATGGTCTTGTTGTAATACAGGACGGGGGTGGAACGGATATAGGGCAATGCGATCAGCTTGCCTTCAGAGTCATAGGAATAGGCCAGCAAAATCTGTGCGAAATTGTCCATGTCCAGCCCCGAAGCCTCAACATAGGGGGTCAGGTCGGCCAATACGCCTTCCTCTGCCATAACGGGCACGCCGGCGGCGCGTTCCAGAACCACCAGCTCCGGCGGTTCACCGGCGGCCACAGCGTTCATGTACTTGGTCAGCGCGTCTACGTAGCCGCCCTGGAAGGTGTCTACCACTTGAATGCCCTTTTCCTTGCCGACGGTTTCGTTGAAGGTTTTCACCTGGGTGGTCATGGCTTCGGCATTGGCGCCGGAGCCGCGGGTGTGCCACAGCTCGATGGTGATGGGAGCGGCGCCCTGGGCCAGGGCAGCCGGAACGAGGGAAAGCATCAGGACCGTGGCCAGCAGCAATGCAAGCAGTTTCCGCATGACAAGAATCCTCCTTTGATAGTGATTATTTTCCCACAGGCGCAGGCCTGCTTCGAATCATTTGACACCCTTGTAGGCAAAGGCCTGGATGATCTTTTTGCTGGCGAACAGGAAGATGATCACCACGGGGATCACCAGGAGCATGTTGCCGGCCATGATGGTAGTCCATATCACGCCCAGTTCCTCGGCCTTGATCTTTTCAATGGCCATGGTCAGCGGGCGGACCTCCTCGGTATTGGTCATCACCAGCGGCCAGAAATAGGCGTTCCAGGTGCTGACAAAGGAGAACAGCGCGATGGTGATGATGCTGGACATGGACATGGGCAGCATGATGCGGGTCATGATCTTGAATTGGCCGGCATTGTCCAGCTTGGCGCATTCGATCAATTCGTCGGGCACCTGCATGAAGCCCTGGCGCAAAAGGAAGATGCCAAAGGCATTGGCACCGAAAGGCAGTATCTGGGGCCAGAGCGTTTTGATCATGCCCCAGTCCGACATGGTCAGGTATACCGTAATAAAGGTGACCTGGGTGGGGATCATGAATGCCACCAGCACGAAACCGAACAGCAGCCCCTTGCCGAAAAACCTGAACTTGGCAAAGGCGTAGGCGGCCGGCACCATGACGGTAAGCTGGATGACGATGACGGCCATGGTGACCACTACGCTGTTTACGGCATAGCGCATCATGTTGATATTCATGCGGGTAAAGATGGTATTATAGGCTTCAAAGGTGAAATCGATAGGCCAAAAGGAGGGCGGCGTCCGGATGGCCTCGCTATAGCTTTTAAAGGAAGTGATCAGCATCCAATAAAAGGGGAACAGGAAGCAGATCACCACCGCCAGCTTGAGTATGTCTCCGGGCAGGCGGGGAAGATAGTTGCGCAGGCGGCGCTTCCATTGCTGCTTTTCAAGGTAGCCTTGCATGGACATGCGTTTCCCTCCCCCCCTTTTATTGGTAGTGGACCTTGCGTTCCAGGCCGCGGAAATAGACCAGCGTCAATAGCATCAAAACTACCATCAGCACCACGCCGGCTGTGGCGCCGATGCCCAGGGTGTTGGTGCGGATAAAGGCGTAGTCATAGATATACCGCGCCACCACCTCGGTAGCGTCGCCGGGGCCGCCGGCCGTCATGATATTGATGGTGTCGAACACCTTGAAGGAGCCGATGGTGATGGTGATCAGCAGGAAAAAAAGCTGGGGGGATAATAGCGGCAGCGTGATTTTGAAAAAGCACTTGATCTTGGGTGTATTGTCCAGCTCCGCCGCTTCGTATATCTCCGTGGGGATCGACTTGAGGGCGGCCAAAACCACCAGTGCGTAGTAGCCAATGGATTTCCATACGCTCACGAAGATGATGGAGGCCATTGCTGTGTCCGAGGAGTTCAGCCACCTGAGCCTTGGCAGGCCGAAGGTGGTAAGAATGGTGTTGAACAGGCCGTAGGTGTTTTCATCCATCAGCCACTGAAAGACGAAGGCAACGGTGACGGAAGCGATCAAATGCGGCGTGAAAAAGGCGGTCTGGGCAAAACGGTTGATCTTCCTGTCCTTGTACATCCACAAAGCAAAGATGACGGCGAAGAAGATCAAAAGCACCACCACGGCGGCGGTATACACGGCCGTGTTTTGCAGAGCTGTTAAAAAGTCTTTTTTCACAAAGAAAACGGTGTTGTAATTTTTCAGCCCCACGAAGGATTTGGTGGGATTCATGACATTTCCGGTGAACAGGCTCAAATAGATCAGGTGGAGCATGGGGTATAGTACAAATAAAATCAGGAAGACCATGGTGGGGATCACCAGCAGGTAGGGGAAGAAATAGCCAAGCTTCATTTGGCCCATTTCCGCCCAATTGCCGATGATGATGCAAACGAGGGTCAGCACGCCTCCGGCGATCATCAGGCCGGTGCCGTCGGCTTTCAGCAAATCAACAAACCAGCCCGTCAGCTTCACCTTGTCGGCGGCCATCTTGTTTCCAAGAAAGCCCAGCAGGATCAGCGCCATGCCCAGGATGGCGCCGATGGCTGCCGGAAGCTTCAGGCCCCTTGCCTTACTCGCCATCTGCCAGCCCTCCCGCCATGCGAAGATAGGCGCCGTATTCCTGCGAATCCTTTTGGCGGATACGCTCTCCGTCCGTGCCAAAGAAGTATAGATCGCTCTCCTTTACCTGCACATGCACCGTATCATCCCCATGGAAAGATTCGGTGGTGCTTTTTACCATAATGCTCTTCTGATCGAGGCGCACCTTGTACAGCGTTTCGGAGCCCAGCATCTCCCTGGTGACGATCGTTCCCCTGCGGCAGTAGAAAGCGGGCTGCGGTTCATACGACAGCAGTACCTTTTCCGGCCGGTATCCCAGCTGTATGCCATTGTTAAGCGGAAGGATATTCATGGGCGGCGTGCCGATGAATTGGGCGGTGAATACGTTGTTGGGATCGTTGTAAATCACCTCGGGGGATGCTTCCTGCTGGATGCGCCCCTTATCCATCAATACGATGACGTCCGCCATGGACATGGCTTCCACCTGATCGTGGGTGACGTATACAAAGGTGGTGTTCATGCGGTTGTGCAGCTCGATCAGTTCTGTGCGCATGGCCACCCGAAGCTTTGCATCCAGGTTGGACAGCGGCTCATCCATCAAAAAGACCTTTGGCCTTTTGACCATGGCCCGGGCCAGCGCCACCCGCTGGCGTTGACCGCCCGAAAGCGTGGAGGGCTTGCGGTCCAGATATTCGCTCAGACCCACAATGGCGGAATACTCCCTGACAAGCTTCTCCCGCTCCGCCTTGGGCACCTTGTTGTTTTTTAAGCCGAATTCAATATTCTCCCGCACGGTCATGGTGGGGTAGATGGCGTAGTTTTGAAATACCATGGCGATGTCCCGCTTGCTGGGTGTAAGGTCCGTAATGTCCTTGCCATCCAGAAACACTTGTCCCGATGTGGCGGGCCCGATCCCCGCGATCATTCGCAGCAGCGTTGTTTTCCCGCAGCCGGAAGCCCCCACCAGCACGGTAAATGTACCATCCTGGATCGTTAGATCCAAATCCTGGATCACTTTGGTGGTGCCAAAGGACTTGCATACCTTGCTGAAACGGATTTCCGCCATCTGGGAAGCTCCTTTCATAAGGGAAAAAATGATATATATGACGATCGCTGATTTAACCTTAGTATATTAACCATCATGCGACTTTGTCAATATGTTGCGCGAACGTTGAACTCTTTTGGGTTGAAAGGGATTAAAATGATCAAACTATTTCATGGATGAGCATATTTCCGGTTGTTTTTCCGGTTTGCCTCTCTTCGGCATACATTTGCTTTCAATGTCAAAACATAATGCTAGTATAAATAATATGCAAGATTAACATGTGGATTTCTCCTGGCCAGGATTGCGCGGAGGCCGCCTTTATCCTATGAGCTATTGGTTTGTCAACTACAGAATCACGGGGATTGTGATTGCTTGGAAAACCCATTCACCTTTGCCTGAACGCCGTAGGGGCGGGGGGCAGCACCCCCCCCCCCCGGAAACGTT
>JAEZQK010000067.1 GCA_023413135.1 Bacillota bacterium | reverse complement strand
TGGAGGAGGCTGGCGAAACAAGCAATGCGAGCGGTAGCGAAGCAGTGCGACGATTGAGCCAGATGGAGGGATGAAGCGAGATGAAGGAGGCCGGCGAAACAAGCGATGCAAGCGGCAGCGCAGCAGCGCGCCGATTGAGCCGGATGGTAGTGGAAGCGGCAGCGAGTCAGCGCGCCGATTGAGCCAGATGGGATGGTGCCGCCCGCAGGCGGCGGAAGGAGTAAATATGCCCCGATCGCTTACCCTCTCCATCCGGCTCAACCGCACTGCTGCGCCGTAATGGCAAAACATACTCATACTGTTCATTGTTCACCGTTCATTGTTCAATGTTCACTGTTCTCTCCCACAATCCATCCGCGACCTCCGCCCAACTCTCTGCCGCCTGCACCGTCTTTGCGCATAGTTCATCCACATCCTCCGGGGCCGCCATATCGGTGGACCTTGCACCGGATTCCTTGACCATGTCGGAGAGCATTTGCGGATTATCCAGCAGCGGGCACGGGCGCAGATGGTTCTCATTGAACGGCTGGCGCTTGCGGTAGGCCATGAACAGGGGCGAGCGGAGCGCGTCCAGCAACGAAACATCATGGATATTCACATTGGCATAGTGGATGAATGCGCAGGGCTCCACATCCCCCGCCGCGTTGATGTGCAGATAGCGCCGGCCGCCGGCGATGCAGCCGCAGGTATACTCGCCGTCGTTCCAGAAGTCCATGGCGAAGATCGGCTTTGTGGCCCGTATCTCGCGGACGCGGCGGTACATGTAGGCCCGCTGCTCCGGCGTGGCCAGCAGATCAGGAACGGCATCCTTGCCCACGGGCATGTACGTAAAATTCCAGGAGAAACGGCAGCCCTTTGCGATCATGTCGTCTACAAATGCATCGGAACCAACACTTTCCGTATTATAGCGGTGATAACAAGTGGAATAGCCGAACAGCAGCCGGTGCGCGCGCATGCGCTCCATGGCCTCAATCACCTTGCGGTAGGTGCCCTCGCCCCGGCGCATATCGGTGGCCGCCTCGTCCCCCTCAATGGAAAACGCCAGCGCGAAGTTGCCTACCCGAAGCAAATCCTCGCAAAACGCGTCGTCCACCAGCGTGCCGTTGGTAAAGGCGAAAAAGTAGCAATCCTGGTGCTTTTCACACAGGCGGATGATATCGTGTTTGCGTACCAGCGGCTCGCCCCCGGAGAGGATGTAGAAGTACACGCCCAGCTCCTTGCCCTGGTTTATGATGGAATCCAGGGTCTCATAGGACAGGTTGTTTTTCCCGCCGTACTGCGCCGCCCAGCAGCCGGTACAGGAAAGGTTGCACGCGCTGGTGGGATCCATGAGGATGGCCCAGGGAATGTTGCAATCATACTGCTCCTCAAGCATTTGGGTGTGCGCCGCGTTATTCAGATTTGCGTTGATGATGAAGCTTTCCATCACCCTTGACAGAACCTTCCGGTCCACTTCCTGGATCAAGCTTTCCGTGAACCTGCGCCATACGCCGTTTTCTTCAAGCAATACCTCCCGCAGCGACTGTATCTGCCCTGCGTGCAGCCCGCCCTTATCAACCTTTTCCGCAATGCGCAGCATGGCGGGCAGCTTTTTCATAGGATCGGTGGCCAAATACCGCATCAGCAGATCCATTGCCCTTGTGCGAACCCTTTTCATTGTGCATCCTCCATTTTTGACTAACCGTTTAGTTAATTAAGCTCAAAAAAATGGTTTCCGCCTGTTTGAAGCACGGCGGAGACCATATGCGTTACAACACCGGTCCCATGAAACGCATGAGAATATCCGTGCCGGACACAAAAGAGGCGGATATGGCCTTGCTTGAGCGAAGGAAGGCCTCGCGCATTTCCTGCTCGCTCATCCCGCTGATCCTCTGGTAGTCTTCATAATAGACTGCAAAGCCGACCACGGGAAGGAGGGAAAACAGGAACTTGTGCAATACCAATTCCTTCGTATACCGAATGTCATGATCGGCATCCCAGATGGTCTTGTACAACGGATTCCCATCACTCTCCTTCATCAGGTCCAGAAAGCGGAACAATGCATCATGGTGCTTGCTGGTTTTCAGGGATTCCAACATCAGGATGCGGATGATACGCCTGTTTGCCAAAACATATTCCAATACCTTCTGATAATAGAAGATGCCATGGTCCAAAAAGTATTGAAGGTCTTCTTCGGTGGTAAAATGCACCCGGTCCTCCAGGATATCCAGCCGTCCATCCTTGATCATCTGCACCATACATTCATGGATGAAATCCATGGATATGTTGGTAAAGTCATTCATCAGGGAATTGACCAGGTAATCCAGGATATCCTCTTTGCTTTTGAAGTAGTAGTAGATCAGCGCCTTGTTGACGCCGGCGCTGTCGGCGATCTCGCTCACCCGCGTCGCGTCGTACCCCTTCGCGGCGAACAATTGGATGGCGGCATTCAATATTCGTGCCTTTGACTCTTCCTTTTCTCCGCTTTCCAGAAAGACCACCTCCTTAACTAACCGGTTGTTTAATATTATATATATTGTCACAGCCTTGTCAATAGAACTTTTATAAACAGCCCCTGCAACATGCCAATGGCCTCACCTGTTCAACCGGCCGTTCATATAATCATCATACAATTTCTCAAACGAGTCGTACCTTTCAATTTTCCGCCCAACCTTGTCATATACCGCCGCATATTCCGCCACGGCCTGCCCGAATGCATCCCGGAATTTTGAAAGATCCCCGGCGTCAAAATGCTGCATCAGGTCAAAGCGCGGTGTTCCGAACATTTTCGTCATTTCATCAAGATATCCTTGCGCCCCAAGGGCCACATGAAACGCGTAGGACAAGTCGTTTGAACCTGTGCTTTTCATGACCTTGTTCCTGCAATTGCTCCATAATTCTTCATAGGTTCCCCACAGGTTTTCGTATGTAGGCGATGGAGCCTCTACAAATTGCGCCCGCATTTTCTCATACAGGGCAACAAGGGCCGACAAAAGGTCAAACGCCGCTTTGCGCAATGCATCCACCGTGGCGGCTTTTATGATGGCCATATACATCTCTTCCAGGTGGTCCGGCCGGTACTTATAGGCTAGAATGTCCTCCAGGTACCGCTTGATGCCCCTTTTGATGTAGGTGTTGTTGAGGCTGGTGAGCGCGTTGACGGTTTCATACAGCACGCCGCCGGCCGCATACCGTACGGGCCCGATCTGATCGTGAATCATCGCATCGGCATAGCACTGCTTGGCCTTATCGATGTTTTTCCGGGCACGGTCAAGGCATTCCCGGCCGATGGGCTTAGCAAGCAAATCCATCGCGCTTTGGCGGTAGCGGTTCAGCTTATCGATGTATTCGGGCTTTGCGCAGTACAGCACCTGAAGATCGATCAGGCATCCCGCCATGGGGCTCTCCAGTTTCGATTGCGCCAAAATCCGCGGCTCCCAGGGGGTGCAGTAAATGTCGTAGCCCACGCCGTCAAAGATGAAACCCGCCGCGATCCCCCAGCCTCTTTTGGTTTCATTGACGATGATCAGGTCAAGGTCGCTTTTTTCGTGAAATTCCCCCGTGCTGAAAGAGCCGGTCAGCCCAATGAGCACGATATCCTCCGGAAAATCCCGCTTTGCCCTTTCGATGACCATATCGATTAGCTTTTGATTTTTCGCAAGCAGCGCTTCCTTTACCGAGTCCAGCATGTGTGTATTCCTCTCTTTTGCATTGTTGCGGCCATGCATCTGTGCTACTATCAATGTATCAGTATTTTATTGTTTTGTATATACCTGGAATTCGATAAAGGAGATGATTCCATGACCTCTGGAACCGAAAAAGATACAGCACTTGGCAAAAAGAACCCATATGTGCAATGCCCCGTATTGGAAACGGAGCATTTCACGCTGCGGCTGGTGTCTAAAGACGATGCCGGCGATTTGCTTCACTGCTATTCCGACATACATGCCCGCCCGTTTTTCAATTCGGATACCTGCACAAGCGATTTCTTTTATGATACGTGCGATCAAATGAGCGGCTGCATCAAGCTATGGCTGGACAGCTATTTTCGGGAGGAATTTGTACGGTTTGCGATCGTTGACAAAGGTTCCGGCCAGGCTGTGGGCACTGTCGAAATGTTTGGCATGGTCGGGAAATACAAAACGCCAAGGGGCATACTCAGGCTCGATATCGCGTCAAGGTATGAAAAAGCCGTGTATCTTTACGAACTGTTTTTCGCTTGTTTGAATGATTTTTTTGATCTGTTCGCCGTCACGCAGATCGTGACAAAAGCAATACCGGAGGCTGTGGAAAGGGTCAATGCGCTCAAAAGCCTTGGCTTTGTACCCTATGATTTCCCGGAGCGCGAGCATTATTGGATAGCGGAGCGGTGATCCCGCGAAAAATCTACCGTTGTATTCCGGGTGAAATATTGGTATACTTATGGGGAAAGGAGATGATTCCATGCCGAACATCCTTCCCATTTCCGACCTTAAAAACTATGGTGAAGTATTAAGTCATTGCGACAACGGCTCGCCGGTTTATCTGACAAAGAATGGGCGCGGTAAGTACGTGGTGCAAAGCATCGCGGATTATGAAAAGCAGTTGGCGACCATCAGGCTTCTCGCCGAACTTGCAAGAGGCGTTGAATCCCTGCGCAAGGAAGGTGGCCTGACCATCGACGAGGCGTTCGCGGGGCTTGATGACTGATATGGTGAACGTCACGATTTCCAGAGAAGCATCAAAAGACCTCATACACATCCGCGATTATATTCGGGATGAGCTTTCAAATCCCGACGCTGCCGTGCGGGTCATCCGCATGTTGCGTCAGAATATTGAAAAGTTATCCGATTCACCGGAACACGGAAAGCCGCTTGATGCCATACTGCCGGTGCACACGGAGTTTCGCGTTTTTCTCTGCGAGCACTACCGCATCTTTTACTTATTCAGCAATAACAAGGTTGAGGTGGTGCGTATCCTCCATACGCTGCAAGATTATATGCGGGCGCTGTTCCTGTAAGGGACGGCGTTTTATTGTTAGCTTCAGCGCAAGAAAACCACCAGCAGAGCTGGTGAGAGTAAAAAACTTTAGGTATAAGGAAACCTCCTTTGCTAAAATGAAGCTGGTCTGGCAACCGCAACAAAGCAAAGGAAGTTGAGTCATTTATGACAAATGACAACCGTAGCTTATCACACACCAAGTGGAATTGTAAATACCACATTGTATTTGCAGCGAAATACCGGCGGCAAGAAATATACCGAAAGATAAAGGCGGACATTG
>JAEZQK010000134.1 GCA_023413135.1 Bacillota bacterium | reverse complement strand
TGGGAACAACAGGGCTCGAACCTGTGACCCTCTGCTTGTAAGGCAGATGCTCTCCCAGCTGAGCTATGCTCCCTGACGCCTTAACCAGCGCGTTTCCAGCGCGGCGACGTCAACTATCATACCCTGTTAGCGCCTGTTTGTCAATAACAAATTTGCAAATTTCGCGCACTATTTCTTCCTATGTTTTGGAATACTTTACCTTCTCTTCTCCAACTCTGCCCACAATTCCATGGGTGTCAGCCCTTGGTTGAAAAGCAGCACCAGCAGATGGTATACAAGGTCCGCCGCTTCATAGCGCAATTCTTCCCGGCTACCCTTCACCGCGGCGATAATGGATTCGGCGGCTTCCTCCCCCACCTTCTTGCAAATTTTTTCAACGCCCTTGTCCAAAAGATAATTGGTGTAACTGCCTTCCTTGGGGTTTACCTTGCGGTCAGCAATGACATTATACACTTCCTGGAGGATTTGGGCAGACGGCACTTTGGCCGCACCTTCCACCAGGCTTAAAAGCTCATTGTGAAAGCAGGAGTACTCTCCCGTGTGGCAGGCTCCCCCGGCCTGTTCCACCAGCATCAGCAGCGAATCGCCATCACAGTCATAATGGATAGCCCTCACCTTTTGCACATGGCCCGATGTTTCCCCTTTTTTCCATAGTGTTTGGCGGCTGCGGCTAAAATATACGGCATATCCCGTATCCAGCGTCTTTTGCAGCGCTTCCTGATTCATATAAGCCAGCATCACAACCGTGCCCGTTTTAATATCCTGGGTTACAACAGGCACAAGTCCTTTTTCATCAAACTTGACAGCGTTTACATCCAGCATAGTCCCATCTCCTTATATCATCAGCGCCTGCGGCAAGGTGAACACATTGGAATACAGCGCCTTTCCCACAATAGCCCCCGCGCAGCCCGCATTTTTAAGATTTTCCAGATCCATAAGCGAAGCGATTCCTCCGGAGGCGATCACAGGGATGGACACATACTCCGCCAGATGATTTGTTGCTTCTACATTGGGGCCGGCCAGCATGCCATCCCGGGAAATATCCGTGTAGATGATTGCTGTGACACCGGACTCCTGCATGCGCCTGGCCAGTTCAAGCGCCGTTACGCTGCTTACGTCCACCCAGCCGCGCAGTGCTACCAGGCCATCCTTGGCGTCGATGCCGCAAGCGATTTTTCCTGGATATTGTACGCAGGCCTTAATCACTACATGCGGCTCCGCTACCGCCACGGTGCCCAGGATGCAGCGGGCTGCGCCCCACTCCTCCAGCCGCACCCTTATATCTGCCATCGTACGGATGCCTCCGCCCAGCTGCACCGGGCCATGAAATGCTTCCACCATGCGCCGGATGGTTTCCCCCTGGCTGCTTTGGCCCTCAAAGGCTGCCTCCAAATCCACCACATGCAGCCATTTCGCCCCCTGGCTGCTAAAAAGGGCTGCCAGTTCCACCGGATCACCGCAGTCGGTAACATCCTCCCTACGGCCCTGGCGCAGCCTAACGGCGCGGCCATTCAGCAAATCTATGGCCGGATAGACCGTAAATTGCGTTTGTTCCATTATGCCAACGCTCCCTTTGTGGATTGTACGCCCTGTATGCGCGGGTCGATGGAGACTGCCTCGTCCAGCGCTTTGCCGAAGGCCTTATACAGCGCCTCGGTCATGTGGTGGGCATTTTGTCCATGGAGGATGGACATGTGCAGCGTCATCCCAGCGTGCTGGGCCACCGCCCTAAAAAACTCCAGGGTGAGCTGAGTATCATAGTCCCCGCACTTGGAAACTTTGAAATCCGCCTCAAAGGTCAAATGCGACCGCCCGCAAATGTCGATGGCTACCTGGGCCAGCGATTCATCCATGGGAAAGAGGGCATGGCCTACCCGGCGGATGCCTTGCTTTTTATCAAGCGCCTCCCGGATGGCCTGGCCCAGGCAAATACCCACATCCTCTACCGTGTGGTGGCCATCTACCTTCAAATCACCCTTGCAGGAAACATTAAGGTTCAAAAAACCGAACCGGGCCAAGGCATCCAGCATATGGTCAAAAAAGCCGATGCCCGTATCAAGCTGCGTGACTCCCGTGCCGTCCAATATAAGTTCCAGGGAAATGTCCGTCTCCCTGGTTTTGCGGGATATGGATGATTTGCGCATGTTAAGCACCTCCTTTGTGATCATCCGCCTTCAATCCGAATCGGACCGCCACTGCCTTGGCGTGCGCCTGCAGCCCTTCCTGCCGGGCCAGGAGGATGATATTCTCCGCCGCATCGCGCAGCGCTTCTTTTCCATAGCAGATCAGGCTGGATTTTTTCACAAAATCATCTACCGACAAGGGAGAAAAGAACCTGGCCGTGCCGCTGGTAGGCAGCACATGATTGGGGCCGGCATAATAATCGCCCAACGGCTCCGGGGAATAATGGCCCAGGAAGATGGCCCCGGCGTTATGGATATGAGGTAAAAGGCCGTATGGATCGGCTACGCATAACTCCAGATGCTCCGGGGCCACATCGTTGGCGATTTGCGCAGCTTCCAGCAAATCTTCCGTCACCACGATGGTTCCGTATTTATTCAGCGAAGCTTCCGCAATCTCCCGGCGGTCAAGCTCCCGCACCTGCCTAATCAATTCCTGTGCGACAGCATGGGCCAGTTCCCGATCAGGCGTAACCAAAACCACCGCCGAAAGCGCATCGTGCTCCGCCTGGCTGAGTAGATCCGCCGCCACAAAGGCGGGATTCGCGCTGCCGTCGGCAACCACCAGGACTTCGCTGGGACCGGCCACCATATCGATGCCCACATGGCCGAATACCTCCCGCTTGGCATTGGCCACAAAAATGTTGCCTGGGCCTACGATCTTGTCCACCCTGGGCACCGTCTGTGTGCCGAAGGCCAGGGCGGCTACGGCCTGGGCGCCGCCCACCTTGTAGATTTCATCCACCCCTGCGATATCCGCCGCCACCAGGGTTAAAGGATAGGATACTGATCCATCCGGGCCGGGTGGCGTCACCATCACAATTTTTTTTACACCCGCCACCTTGGCGGGGATCACATTCATCAGTACCGAGGAAGGATAGGCAGCCGTACCGCCAGGCACATAGACGCCCACGCTATTTAAAGGCCGCACCATCTGGCCAAGATGCATCCCTTCCTCAAAATCCAGCCAGGTTTTCTGCTTTTGCTTTTCATGGAAGGCTGTTATGCGCTTTTTCGCCTCCAGCATGGCGTTTATCCATGCTGGACCGGCCTTTTCATACGCACGGGCGATTTCCTCCGCTGTGACTTTCATATCGCCCGGCACAAAATTCACCTTGTCAAAGCGGGCGGTATATTCCAAAAGGGCTGCATCACCCTTTTCGCGGACGTTTTGTACGATTTTCTTCACAAGGAGGGAAACCGTTTCATCCGTCAATTGGCTTCTGTTCATCAGCCTTGCATTCAGCGCGTTTTTGTCCGCCGCAGGAATAATGGGTACCATACGTTTCCCTCCCTTAGTCATGGTCCATTTCGGGAAGCTGGGAGCGGAATCCTTCCACAATGGCCTGGATCCTGGCCCGCTTTGTTTTCAGGGCGACCCTGTTCACCACCAGCCTGGCACTGACCGGGCATATCTCCTCCAGTACCGTGAGGCCGTTGGCCTTCAAGGTGGAGCCGCTTTCCACAATATCCAGGATCACGTCGCTCAATCCCACAATAGGTCCCAGTTCTACAGACCCGTTCAGTTTGATGATTTGAATGTTGCGACCTTGGGCTGCATAATAGTTCCTGGCGATGTTGGGATATTTGGTGGCCACCCTTTCGTTGGCATAGCCCGCCGGGCGGCCGGGATATCCGGCAATGCACAGGCGGCACTTGCCAAACCCCAAATCAAGCAATTCGTACAGCGGCCTGTTTTCCTCCATCAGCGTATCCTTGCCCACTACGCCCATATCCGCCACACCATGCTCTACGTAGGTAGGCACGTCGGCAGGCTTCACCAGAATGAAACGGATGGCCTGCTCCCCATTTTCCAATACCAGTTTACGGCCGGGATCTCTTGGTGCGGAACAATCGATACCCATGCCCTCCAGTAAATCCATTGCCTGCTCCGCCAGCCGGCCCTTGGCCAGTGCGATGGTGATCATTTCCATGATTGTTCCTCCCCGGACCATACCCTGACTTTCCCATCCATCACACAGGCAGCCTGCAAAGCACGGCCTTCCGCCACCATCTGAATAAGTTCCGCTTTGGCAGTACCATATTGCAGCGATACGCTGATGCCTTCCCGGCGCTTTTTAGCCATCCAGTCAAGGGCCGTATGAAGGCTCTGCCGTGATACACCCAGAACAAACCCCACCGCTGGAGCGGGAAAGGCTTCCCCTTGCCTTAAAAGCGCCGCCATTAGCAGATTGATGGACAGTCCGAACCCCGTGGCGGGCATCTGTCTGCCGTATCTGGCGGGAAGCCCGTCGTATCGCCCGCCGGACAATAGCGGCTGGCCAAGATGGCCTGTGATGCCCCTGAAAATCATGCCGGAATAGTAATTCACCGCGTGAACCATGCCAAGGTCGATGCTGATATACTCCCGGTAACCGTAATCATTAAGAGCAGCCAGAATTTGCTTGAGGTTCAGGATGGCCTCCCGGCACATGCCGCTAACGGTGATGGCCTCCGCCTCTTCCAGCACCGATTCATCCCCGTACAGTTGGGGCAGCTTCATCAGTCGGCTGGACACTTCGCCGGGTACGGCGCATTCCCGCAAATACAGCTGCATAGCCAGCATGTTCTTTTCTTCCACATAGCGGCGGATGGTTTCCGTTTGTGTAGGTGAAAGCCCGGCCTCCTGCATGAAGCCCTTGAAAAATGCCACCTGCCCCAGATCGATTTGAAACTCCTTGAGCCCTGCCTGTCGCAGCGAATCAATCGCCAACGCGATCACTTCCGCATCCGCCAGGGCGCTCCTTTCCCCCATCAGCTCCACCCCGGCCTGGGTACTTTCACACAGGGAGGAAGAGCCCTCCGCCGGGAAGGCCGCCACGTTTTGAATGTAACAAAGCCGAAGCGGCAGCTTTTCCGCCATCAGGCGGGAGGCGGCGATGCGCACGGCGGGGATGGTACTGTCAGGCCGCAAAACCAGCACGCGCCCTTGCCTGTCGAATGTTTTCCATACGTGATGGGCGTCAAAACCGTACACCTCATCATCGAAAGTACGGTAATATTCCAATACCGGCGTTTCGATCTCCGCAAATCCACTGCGCGAAAAAAGCGTGCGCAGCTGCTGCTCCACGCAGCGTTTGCGCACGCATTCCCCTAAAAGTGTATCCTGCATCCCTTCCGGGATTTGAAACTTACTGGTGTTCATCTAGCCCTCCGAAAGACGCTTTAGCATGGTAAAGTGCTAATAATAGATTATATTCGGAGAGGTTCTGATTTGTCAAGCGATTTCAAGGCAAATCTGTCAGTTCATCGCAGTATACAGCGCCTTTACCAGTGTACCCGTCGTATCCTGCCCATATTCCCAGAACATGACGCCCATCAGGCCGTTTTCCTTGGCGTATGCGCCTTTTAATGTGATGGATTCCTCATCTTCGTAGCTGATAAATGTGTTGCCGTTAAACAAGTAAGGGGCCGAGGCATTTTCATCCCAATAGCGGGTATAGCTCCCATCGGTTGCCATGGCTTCAATGGCACCATAGCCATATGTTTTGTTGCCACTGGTGCCGGCCTTTTGCCCGAGTCCGTTGTTGTCCGAACTTTCCACGCTGCGCCATGCACGGCCATAGAAAGCGGCGCCCATCATCAGCTTTTCCTTGGGGATGCCTGCCTGTTCAAAAGCCTCCATGGCGGCGGCGGCGCTGATGGCGGCCTTGTCCCCCTGCTGGGGATACAAGCCCGTATGGTGGCCCGTCACCTTTTCAAAGCCGCGCAAATCATATGTCATCACGTTTACCTGGTCCACCAATTGGCCGATGGCTACGCAGTCCAGCTTGTCGGCGTACTGCTTGGAGCCGCCCACCGCGATGGAAATAAACCGCTTTACGCCGTCCTGCGCGGTCAGGTCATCCAGTGCGCTGCGTAATGCTTTGAGAAGCAGCAGGAGGTTTTCCGGATCATCCTCCCGGCTTTCTATGCCGGCCACGGAAGAACCGGGATATTCCCAGTCGATATCAATGCCCAAAAAGCCATGCTCCTGCATCAATTGAGCGGCGCTTTCCACGAAGGCCGTCCGGCCGCTTTCGGTTGATGATGCCTGAGAAAACCCGTCCGCGCCCCAGCCGCCCACCGCCATTACCGGCAGGATGTGGGGATTGCGCCTTATGTATTCCTTGAATGCGCCGATAGAGTTCCAGTGGCTGCCGGATACTTTGCCATCTTCAATCAGCGCAAAGGAATAGTTCATCTGCGTCATGTACTTGGCATCCTCATCGCGAAAAGCAAGGCTGCCCCTGTCAAACACATAAGCTGAAACCGTCATGGAACTCAACCTTTCTTTTGTATCCGCCTCGGCCGTATTGTTAGGCACGGCAACGGTCATGGGGATGAATGCAAGGCTTAAAGCCATCAGCAAACATACCGCGCCCATCCACCATTTTTGCAGGGGAAAATCCCCTAAGAACTTTTTCAAAAGCTCGTCCTCCCGATTGATTCAATTCATCAGGCGGGGTTGCGCCGCTTTTGTGCTAACGAGGAAACGTGGTCGTGAATGTCAAAGAAGGGGACCGCTGCCCCTTATATCTCCCGCGAAGCGGGCCAGCAATATCCGCCATCGTTTCCATGGTATTTATGATACCATACTTCCAGCATATATGGTAGTGTTACATTTTGCATTGTCTTGATATCTGCGTTTTCTGTCATTTCGTTATACAATTTGATAGGGTGTCACAATGGATTTCCCCTTGACAGCCGCAAGGCCATGCAGTATTGTGTACAAAGAATGGGAGAGGATGGCATGTTGTTTGTAGGCATCTGCGGCGCCAGCGGCAGCGGAAAATCCACTTTGGCACAGGAATTGAGCAATTCTATCGGTGTAAAGTGTCTGGTTATCAACCAGGATGCCTATTACAGGGATCACCCCACGCTTTCTTTTGAAGAACGCAGCTTGTTGAATTATGACGAGCCGGAGATATTCGACCACGACCTATTGCTCAAAGATATGGAAACGCTGCTGGAAGGCCTGCCCATCACCCGGAAGGGGTACGACTACAGCCAGCACCGCCGGGCCGATTCCAGCGAGTTGATTTATCCCTGCGATGTGCTGATTCTGGAAGGCATTCACGTATTTTATGATGAGCGTTTGTGCGAAAGAATGTATTTGCGGCTGTACATGAGCGTGGAGCCGGATATTTGCCTGTTGCGGCGCATTCAGCGGGATATACAGGAACGCGGGCGGCAGATTGAAGGCATTTCCCACCAATACCTGACTACCGTCAAGCCCATGTATGACAAGTATGTTCGCAACTATATCAACCAGGCGGATGTGATTGTAGCCCACGGTGGAAAAAATGCCAGGATCGTGGACATCCTGGCCGGGTATGTGCGGGATGAGCTGCTCAAAAGGCGAACGGCCGAAAATTGATATTGCATTCTGCCAGTACAGGGATACTGGATATGAAAAACAAAAGTAAATACTTTTTTCTATATTTTATCTCGATCTATAAATGTAAATTAATATATTATATTTAATGCTGTTCCAAAACATAAAAGCATCGATGCACACTTGCACATAAATACACGTAAATCCACCCGCTGTCATCCTGAGCGCAGCGAAGGATCTTAGATTTTCGTGCTTCTGAAAGATCCTTCACTTCGCTCAGGATGACAGTCTGCGGGGGTGGACTCGCCTTCAGAGCACATCGTCATCGACGAATTAATGTTTTAAATTAATATAAGCTTTTTGAAAATCTGCACGACAATTTATATGACAGGATAAGAACACATGTGAGTAAACGCAGGGGGAACAATGAAGCACCCTCCCTGCAAAGGCGCGAGGTTATCGGCGGCAATGGAAACCGTGAAAGGTTGCATTGAAGGTTTCTTCTTGTTTTCAGTGTTTTTAGTGTTTATAGTGTACCTGTATGCTTTCATATAAAGAAGTCAGAAAATCATACACACGTTGTCCCAAAACCCAGTCAGGGAAACAAAAATGGCATATATATTATTATATAATATAATTATTTTCTTTATCCTTTCTATACGAATCATCAAAAATCACATCATACACACGCATCACCACTAAAAACACTAAAAGCACTAAAAAGGGTGGAACTGACCCCGCCATACGCCTATACTGTGATGTCACGATTCTCGACCTAAGGCCCGACAACGATGCATTAAGGTTTTGAATTGGTATAAAACAAGAAGCTGGTAAAATGCATTTATAAGGAAAAATGCGGAGCCTGCTGAAAAGCAGGCCCCGCGTTTTCCTTTTTGATTCGTTTCATTAGCCGCCAACGTTGCTGCCAGCAGCATCTTTGGGCGGGAAGATGATGGTAATAGCCGGTACCTCCGGGCTATAGCTCCACTGCGCGTTAAGCAGTGTCTCCAGCACGGCAGGTGTCAAAAGCAGTTCTTCCCCGGCTACCGTACCCTGCTCAGGCATCAATTCCACCAGCAGGCCATCCACCTGGATATCCACCCGAACCACCTGGCCAAATTCATCACGGTCATAGGCCACGTGCAGCGTATAGCCATTGGCCGCCACGGTATATCCATCGGGATTTCCTTCATCCGGCGTCGTGATCCAACCTATGAGCCGTGCAAGCGTGGTGAATGGCACCAGCGCTTCCCCTTCCGTGCGCCGGTACAGCCTCACGGCCCTTCCATTCTCATCCACCAGTGCCTCTGCGGCCTCACCCAACAGGATTTGAGAACCCTCTATGGGCATGGGAGCAGGCGTGGGTTCCGCAGTAGGTTCCTGTGTAGGAGGCTCGGGTGTCGGAGGCTCCGGTGTCGGAGGCTCCGGTGTCGGAGGTTCCGGTGTCGGAGGCTCCGGTGTCGGAGGCTCCGGTGGAGGCGTAGGAGTTGGTGTAGGTGTGGGAGTTGGTGTCGGACTAGGCGTTGGTGTAGGCGTAGGTGTAGGTGTGGGAGTCGGCGTTGGTGTAGGTGTGGGAGTCGGGGTAGGCGTAGGGGTGGGAGTGGGCGTAGGTGTAGG
>JAEZQK010000122.1 GCA_023413135.1 Bacillota bacterium | reverse complement strand
AGTTTGTCGCACGGCATAAAACCCCCCTCATGGGGTCATACTGCATTCATCCGGAATCGTGGAGGAATGCGGTATGGCAACAGGAAAGGTAGAAATCTGCGGCGTAGACACATCCTCTTTACCCGTTCTGAACAATGAACGCATGCGTCAGCTTTTTCCCCTGGTCCACAGCGGTGATCAGTCGGCGCGGGAAGAATTCATCCGCGGCAACCTTCGTCTGGTCCTAAGCGTGATCCAGCGCTTTACCAACCGGGGCGAAAACGTGGACGATCTGTTCCAGGTAGGCTGCATTGGCCTGATCAAAGCCCTGGACAACTTTGATGTGACCCAAAACGTCAGGTTTTCCACGTATGCAGTGCCCATGATTATTGGCGAAATCCGGCGGTACTTAAGGGACAACAATGCCATCAGGGTTTCAAGGTCACTCCGGGACATCGCCTATAAAGCACTGCAGGCCCGTGACCGCCTGGCCGGGCAACTGAACCGGGAGCCCACCGTCACCGAGCTGGCCGCCGAGCTGCACATCCCCCGTGAGGATGTCGTGTTTGCGCTGGAGGCCATTCAGGACCCCGTTTCCCTCTTTGAGCCCGTATACAACGACGGTGGTGACGCCATCTTTATTATGGACCAGGTGAAGGACGACAAGCATGTGGACGAAGCTTGGCTGGAGGAAATCACCATCAAGGAGGCCATGCGCCGCCTGAACGACAGGGAAAAGCGTATTTTGCGGCTCCGGTTCTTCGAAGGCCGCACGCAGATGGAAGTAGCCAACGAAATCGGCATCAGCCAGGCTCAGGTGTCGCGGCTGGAGAAAAATGCGCTGCTCCACATGCGAAAGCATGTGCAGGTGCAGCAGATGTAATACAGGAAAGCGCGCCGGCAAAACCGGCGCGCTTACTTGTATCATCTCAAACAATGTATACGGCATCAGATATTTTCAGGCAAATGCGAGAACACACAGCGAAATGGTTCCCAGAATCATTACGCTGATGCCTGCCGCCTTGCATTTAAAATAGTACCAATCGCTGGGTTCCACATCGTGGATATTCTCAATATCCTTGGAATAATTCAGTTGAAACAGCGCATCAGGATGAAAGATCGAAGCGTACCCTGCCGGGATGGTCAGCAAGTGAAGCAGCATGATAAAAGTCATGGTACCACGGAAGATGGCTGAACCCAGGATCACTAAATCCAACGCCGCGAATACAACTATCAGCGCACGAAGCACTCGTCTTGTGCGCTGTTCTTTGCGTTTCCTTTTTTCCAATTCCGACCTTATTAAATCCTCTGCTTTCTTTATGGCTGTCTTGCTTAACGACGTGCCGCAATCCTTGCAGTATATCGCATCGTCGTTATTACCCGCCTGGCACTCGGGACAGATTTTCATATGAGTTCCCTTTCCTAACAGCCCCAATTTTCCCATGATCGTCAACAATGGGATTATACCATTTCCTATTCGAATTGCAAAAGGCGTAGTACAAAAACCGGCTTGCCTGCCTATAAGCCCTCGCTTAACACTCCCAACAGGTGCGCAACTTTCCTCTCGCCCCGGCATACATGTAAGAAGGGGGAGGTGCATACCCGTGAGCTTATCGGAAATGCGCACCAAGGACGTGGTAAACACCTGCGATGGCCGCCGCCTTGGCAAGGTGATGGATATCGAATTCTGTGAAAAGGATGGCATGGTTCAAGCCATTGTGGTGCCCGGAGACTTCAATATGCTGTCGCTGCTCAGAGGCGAAAAGTGCGGCATTGTCATTCCCTGGAACAGGATCTGTAAAATCGGTGACGATGTGATCCTGGTCAACATAGAGGATCTGTAATCCATCTGTAATACATGCAATATTTCTTACATTTTGTCGAAAAATAGCTTGTGTTTCCCTTTACGTCCTTCCGGGATTAGGATATAATATAGGAAAATGTCAATGACGGATTTCCCGTCCAGAAGGAAGAGATTGCATGAGATGCCAATACTGCAGTTGCCCCGACAGCAAGGTGATCGATTCCCGCCCTACTGAGGAGGGCAACAGCATACGCCGCCGCCGTGAATGCATGCAATGCGGGCGGCGGTTTACGACTTATGAAAAAATCGAACTTGTTCCCCTGTTGGTAGTAAAAAAAGATAAGCGCAGGGAACCTTTTGACAGCCAAAAAATCCGTAACGGCATTTTGCATGCCTGTGAAAAGCGTCCCGTTTCGCTTACGCAAATTGATGGTATCGTCACCCGTATTGAACAAAGCGTATACAATACCATGGAAGCGGAAGTCACCACCCGCCAGATCGGCGAAATGGTGATGGAGGAACTGAAAAAGCTGGACGAAGTATCTTATGTCCGCTTCGCCTCTGTGTACCGCCAGTTTACCGACGTCTCCAGCTTTATGGAAGAACTGACCAAGCTTTTGGGCGAGAATCAGCACCGCAAAGAGGAAAACATCTAATAACATACAGGCTTTTGCCCAAGGGAGACCTTTAGGCAAAAGCCTTTCTTATACTGCTTCCAAACATTATTGCGTCATTGCCGCGGATCTTTTCGCGCTACTTAAGCGTCGTCTTGTACCCGGCTTGCTCAATCGGCGCGCTGCTGCGCTGCCGCTTGCATCGCTTGTATCGCA
>JAEZQK010000121.1 GCA_023413135.1 Bacillota bacterium | reverse complement strand
TTTGGGGGCCACCCCCCGCCCCCACCCTACCGCGGCCTATTTCCCGGCCAAAAGAAAATCCCACGCAAACTGGGCGTAAAGCGCCGCGCCGCGTTTCAGTACCGACTCATCTACGGTAAAGTGGTCGTTGTGATTAACAGCCGTATATCCCAACACAGCATTCCTGCCGCCCAGGAAGCAAAAGATGCCGGGGACCTTCTCCATATAGTAAGCGAAGTCCTCACTCCCCATCATCGTGGGCAGTTCCCGCAATGTATCCCCGCCATACAGGCGGATAGCCGCCTGCCGGGCGATTTGAGTAAGTTCCTCATGATCATTGCGCACCGGCCCTGCGAAATAATCGTATTCCAAAACGGCGGTGGCCCCCATGGCTTCGGCGGCATGTGTTACAACCCGGCGAAGCTTTTCTTCCATTTGGCTACGAACTTCCTTGTCATGGGTCCGCACCGTTCCCATAAGCTCCACCTGGTCGGCGACAATGTTGAACCGCCTGCCCCCGTGGATTTCCCCGATGGAAACCACCAGCGGATTGACAGGATCGTTGCTGCGGCTGACAAGAGACTGCACCTGCATAATGATGCCGGCCGCGGCCACAATGGCGTCGACGCCCTGATGGGGCGCGCTCCCGTGGGCGGAGACGCCTTTTACGGTGATTTTGAAGTTGTCACAGCTGGCCATCCTGGGCCCGGGCTGTATGTCGATAAACGGTGCGTCAAAGTTCCCCCAGATGTGCATGCCGAAAACGGCGTCTGCATGTTCAAGAACGCCCTGCTCAATATAGTACTTCGCGCCGCTGCTGGTCTCCTCCGCCCCCTGGAAAAGCAGCCGCACCTCCCCGGAAAATGCTTCCCGCAGCCCGTTAAGGATCCTGGCGGCGCCCAGCAGCATGGCGGTATGACAGTCGTGCCCGCAGGCATGCATCACGCCGGGTATCGTGCTTTCAAAGGGAAGGCCGGTCTTTTCCAGAATGGGCAGCGCATCGATATCGGCCCTAAGCACCACGGTCTTCAGGGAACCGGATGGCTTTTTGCCATGAAGGATGCCCAGTACGCCCGTCTTGTCCGGGAAGCGGCGAACCTTAACGCCCAAGGCTTCCAATTCGCCTGCGATGGCCTGGGTAGTTTTATGCTCCTCCCAGGATAATTCCGGGTGCTGATGAAAATGGCGGCGCTGCGCAATGATATACTCTTCCTGCTCCTTAGCCAGCTTGTCAATCTGCATAAAGCCCTCCTGCATTAAATCGTATACTCCAAAGCGTTGCTGTCCAAGCGCGTTTTACTGTTGAAAACCAGCACGCATTCGCGCTTTTGCTTGGGGCCCAGGTTGTAATAGTCTTTGCCCTCGCTGTTGAAAATATCGAAGTGGACCTTGCGGTTCAGCCTCTCCGGCTGATCAAGAACGGTGACGATCCGCTTATCCGGGAAATCATGTGGCCAGTAGTACGGATCGAAGACATGCACATATTCTCCCTCCGTGCCTGTCAGCAGGATATAGTGGGCACAATCGAGCATCACACGCAGCACTGCCACGCCGCCCTGCTGCAGTGCCGCGACGATGCGGCTGTTCTGGCCCATATAGATATCATCCTGGCCCAGCACCTGGCAATGAATGGACCACTTTTTTACCTCCCCATACTGGTTGAGCCAGTTGGCCAGGTACGCCATGGCCACTGCGGTGGTGCCGTTTTTGCAGGGCTCGCCTTCCTGGCTGTAAGCATCCATACAATACAGGTTAATATATTTAATCACCTCAGGATGGATCTCCTTGCGGTCATACAAAAAGCTGATGGCGTTACGAAGCGCGGTAGGCCCGCAATCGTACTCCGTTGCCTGGTAGCTTAAGGGATTGTTCATAGGGGCTTCCTCTCAACAGGTTATTCAAATGGGAATGCTGGAAAATAGTATGATTATAGGACAAGCATTGCCCTGCGTCAATATTTTTCCACTATCCATTATAAATCACGTATGAAAATGAAGTGCGTCCATCGCGCGGGGAAAAACGAAGAGGGTTCATCATGCCACCCCTGGTAAATACGTTATTCCAATAAAGAAAAAGGGCATGGGCATCAGCCCATGCAAGTCAATACGTATGTCAGATCTGTATTCGCCTTTCATCCGCTTTGCATCTGCCCGCTGCGGTAGGCAGTAGGCGTGATGCCCGTCATTGTTTTGAAGCCCCGGTTAAAGCTTTGAATACTGTTGAATCCAGTCGCCTTTGCGATGTCGCCAACAGGCATTTTGCTGCTTTTCAGCAGTTCTTTGGCAACATGCATCCGCTTTTCACAAAGAAGGTCGTTGAATGTATTGCCGCATTGCTGCTTGAGCATGCGGTTGATGTAGGTGGGGGAATACATCAATTTATCGGATAGCTCAGCGATGGTTACGTCCCGGCTGTAATGCTGACCGATGAACGCCAGGGTCAATTCGTAAATATGTACGGATGTCTTGGTATGGCGCTGGGCGATAAAGGTGGTGACATCATTGCAAAAATCGGTAAAGCAGGCTTCAAACTCGGCAGTTTCCCTAAGCCCGGAAAACTTGGCGGCCATGTCGCCCGTGCATAAAGTGATTTCCTCCAAGTGGTATCCCAGTTCATGCAATACACCCATGATGCAGTTGACGTAATGGGAGAACACGCTTCGCGCCCCCAGCATCTGCAGCATCATCCCTGTTTCGCGGGCTTCAAACAATTCCTTCAGGCTGTCATGCACCTTTTGGATATCCGCTGCGCGTATATGGTCGCACAGGCGCTTTTCAATGTCTACGGGGAAGTGTGCCTGCGCTTTATTTTGCACGACGGCCTGGGGATAGAAGATAGCCTGCCCGTGCCCCATCAGGAAGCGGCAACCCATGGCGATACCGGCCTCACGCATGGAGGTGGGAATTTCCTGTACGGCCTTTTTGAAGGAACCGATGCCGATGGTGATGCTGAAGGGGAAATATTGTTCAATATTGGCACAGGCTTCGCTGCATTGATGGAAGAGCTGTTCGGCCGATTCCGGATGATCGGGCAGCGCCAGCAGATAATACGATTCCGAAGGGTCAAACCCGGGGATGCTTGTTCCCGTCCAGCACCAATCCTCCAAAAGCTCCGACAGGATATTCTTGACGACAAATTCATAAAGCACCTGATCCTCGGCGGAAAAGCGGCTGCAAAATTCACGGTAGTGGTCAATATGATATCCCACCACGCAGTGGACAGTGTTTTCGGGATAGCCGAGGCCTGCCAGCGCTGTGCGCTCCCTGATCACCTCTTCGCTTTTGACGCTGCCGAACAAAAGGTCGCGGGTGATCTTTTCGCATACCAGGGGATGGTACTTCTGCGTTTTTGCGTTCAAATCGGCATTGGTTGTTGCAATTTCATGAAAGCGCTCAAAGAGCATGCGAAACTCCTGATACCGCGCGCCGCTCTCTGCATGGCGGGGCGATTTTGTGGAGGTTAAGAGCCGCTCCACCGGCTGGTACAGCTGCTTTGCCGTAAATACCGTCATGAAAACCCCCAGTACCAGCACCAGCAATGTCAGCCATAGGCTGGTCGTGGTAACACGCTGGGCCCGCTCATAGTACTTGGTCATGGGCTGCACCATGATATAGGTACAGCCGCTGACGGCGGATGTATCCACGGTGACCACCGTTTCCATCCCGCCGATGGATATCAGCTCACCCGTTCTGTCCTGGCCGGCCGCCAGTTTGATGGCGTCCATCTGCGCGATGTAGGCTTGCGTATACTCGCAGTCGTTGTAGCTGACGGCATTCCCCTTGTCGTCCAGAATGAGCAGGAAGGTGTTGGTGCCCGCAGCAATGCTTTGAATCTGGCTAAGGAAGCCACCCTTGTCCAGATTCACCGCCAGCAGCGCGGTGCAGTGCTTTCGCCCCAGTGGCAGCTTGCGTAAAATGGTAAGCCCCTGGGACTCCTGCGTCCGGTCGATAAAGCGCAGCTTCCGGTCAGGAAGCATCAGCGGCCCCTGCTCCACCTGGTCAACCTTTGAGATCCATTCCTTGTCATGAAAGGTGTCGGCGGCGTAGACGCCGTAGCTGGTGATCATGTAAGGCGTATTCAAATAATACAGGTAAGCGGAATGCATGTTTTCATCCGCCGCCTGCATGACCGAAAGCTTTGTCTGAATCCGGTTGAGGTCCCACAGGTCAAGAACCGGATCGGCAATAAAGTATTTGGATACCAAAGGGTCCAGTGCAAGCTGCAGCGAGGATACGGCCACCTTCCCCAGAGCGTCGTCCACGCGGGTCCTCACCATGGAAAGCAAAGCCGTATTCGAGTTTCTGATCTCCTGCTCCATCATGTGCCGGGTGGGAAGGTACACCAATGCCATGCCGCCTACGGCGCATACGACGATGGCCATATAAATGAACACGCAGGCGGCAACCTTGTAGCGATCCAGGATGCTCCGTATCCATGAAACGATTCGCTTCAACGGCATCATCTCCTTGGTGAACGCAAACGCGGGAACGGCCTATGCCGCTCTCGCGCTTGGAACAATGGATTTTTAGACAACGTCATTTATTTCGATAGAATGGTTACGCCTTTTCCATGACCTCGATGTACTTTTTCGCTTCCGCCAAAGAGGTCATAAAGGCATGATACAGCCCGTCGGCATGCTCGCGCAAGGTGCGCTGGGAGTTCGTATATTTGTTCTGGGTGGTGGCGTAATCCAACTGCTTGATCCACTTTTCGGGGATGGAAGCGGCCCCGGCCAGCGCGCCGGAAATGCCGCCGGCCACCGCAGCCACGCAGTCCGTATCCCGGCCCATGTTGACGCCGGCCACGACGGCTTCCCTTGTATCGCCCTTCACCATCTGGAAAATGCACATGCCCTTGGTGACCACCTCGTTGGCATAGCTGAAGCAGTAGGGGATGCCTATGCCGCTATATACATTGTCAAAGTAGCTGCGCAGTTCCCGGATATCCTTCATGTCCTTTGTTTTTTTAAGCTCCCGCTCCAATTCGGGGCGTACTACCGTCTGGTCGCAATGGGTGAGCACATCCTGGATCACGCTTTCCACCGTGGCCTCCGGCTTGGTGGCCGACGCGATGGCAATGCCGGTGACGCAGGCCCATTTGAGGCCGCGGCTGTTGGAGGTTTGATAGAGCTGGCCCACTTCCAGCACGTCCTCCATGGCATGCTGTATATGGCCGGCATTGATGAGGGCGATGGCGTGGCAGGAACGGGAGAAGCTGTTCAGCCCCGCATAATCGCAGTACCTGCCCAGGTCCCTGGCGGGGAGGCCCGTTTTGGCCATGGCCAGCAGCACGCCTTCAAAGGGTTCGGACACAAGGCCCGCCGCGTTGGGGTTCATGTGGTCCAACCAGGCCTTGCGCACATCTTCGGCGTTTACGCGGCCCTGTTTTTCCATGATGGCGGTGATCATCAGCTTTTGCCGCTCCACGCCGTCCTCTGTGGTGCCCGGTTCCCGCATCCAGCCGTTTTTATAATGCATATACGGCAGAAAATCCTCGATAAGTCCGTGCTTTTTCTCGATCACCGGCCAGAGGGAGCCTTCCTCCGGCGCTCCCATGGCGGAGCCGATATGGCAGCCCGCGATGCAGCCGAAAAATTTTTCCCGCAAAGATACATTGCCCATGTTTTCCACTCCTTGTTTTCCGGGAGGATGAGCTCCGTTTCTCAGCCTCCCGGCATTTTTCCTTACTTATACTGCTTCCAAACATTATTGCGTCATTGCCGCGGATCTTTTCGCGCTACTTAAGCGTCGTCTTGTACCCGGCTTGCTCAATCGGCGCGCTGCTGCGCTGCCGCTTGCATCGCTTGTATCGCA
>JAEZQK010000018.1 GCA_023413135.1 Bacillota bacterium | reverse complement strand
TCTCCTGCACATCCTGCAGCACGACACCCTTTACGGCACGCTTCAAAAGTTGCTGCTCGCGGGGTGTCAACCGGCCTACCATGCCCAGGTCCAGGAATACGATCTTTCCCTCCCGCACGCTCAGGTTTCCCGGATGCGGGTCCGCATGGAAAAAGCCATCGTCCAATACCTGCTTGGCAAAATTGAAGCATAGCTTCTCCGCAATTTCCTTCAGGTCATATCCGGTTTCCTTCAGCTTCTCCAGTTGATTGATGGGGATGCCCTCCACATACTCCATTACCAGCACCCGCCTGGTGGTATAGGCCATATACACCCGGGGACAGGCGACAAAAGCCACCTCCCTTTGGAAGGCGGCAAATGTATCCACGTTTTGGGCTTCCGCAAGAAAGTCCATTTCCTGCTGGGTTACAAACCACATTTCATCCAGCACGGTGCGAAAATCCACCGCGCCGCCGGCAACGCCCGACAATGTTAACAGCCCGGCTGCCTTGCGCAAAAGGGCCATGTCCTTTTGCATCTTTTCGTCGATGCCGGCCCGCTGCACCTTGACAACCACCTGGCTGCCATCTATGAGCGCGGCCCTGTGCACCTGGGCAATGGAGGCGGCGCCGATAGGCTCCTTTTCAAAGGAGTCAAACACCTCCTCCAAAGGCGCTCCATAGCCGTCCTCCAGTATTTCCTGCACCTCGGGAAAAGGCATGGGCTGCACACTGTCCCTAAGCAGGGCCAGCTCCTCAAGAAATGCTTCCGGGAGCAGGTCCCTGCGCATGGACAGAATTTGCCCGATCTTTACAAAGGTAGGTCCCAGATCCTGCAGGATCAGCCGCAGCTTTTGCGGCGTGACGCCCCTGATGACCTCATGGCGGTAAAGTACTGCCAATATTTCCCGAAGCCGGTGGCCATGGGCGCCGCGAGCTGCGTCACTCGCCTTCTCCGCTGCCGACGTCGTCTCCGTCCCGCGTTTCTTCATCGGCCTTCTCCATGGCTTCAATCTGTTCCTTGACCGCTTTCAATTGCTCCTGGGTCATGGTGCGCAGGTTATCCACCACATTCTCCACTTTTGTTTTGCTTTCCGTGAAAAGGGGGGCGATCTTCTCGTCATAGGTCTTTTTCATTTTCTGGGTAAGCTCCTCGTTGAGAACCTTTCCCTGCTCCCAGGTGATCTCGCCCTTCTTGGCCAATTTGTCCACCAGTTCCTTGGATTTTTCCGCCGTGGTAGCTACAGCCCCCAAGCCCGCCAAGAGTATCTTTTTCAAATCATCGCCGATGGTATTGTTGTTCATGATGCTCCTCCTTCCTTATAGGAACAAAATTAGTATAGCTACTTTTTTCAAAACCGCCCAGTCATTTTTTCCCAAACATACTTCATCCGGGCGGAGACGTCGCTTTTCAGGATTCTTCGTCCAAAGTGCTTTCTTCCGGCCCATCCTCCGGCAAGAGCGCCTTGGCTTGCCCCTCTTCCAATGCTTCCACCTTGCGCAGGTGGCGCTCAATCGTCCTGGTACGGTTAAATGCCAAATCTACGGAATCTGATGCCTGACGGAGCCGCTTTTGCGTGTTTTCCAACACCTGCGCAAACTTGCCGAAATCCGTTTTCACAGCGCCTAGAAGCTTCCACACTTCAGCGGAACGCTTTTCGATAGCCAGTGTCCGGAAGCCCATCTGCAGGCTGTTCAGCAGTGCGGTAAGGGTGGATGGTCCCGCAATCACCACTCTTTGCGTCCTTTGAATTTCCTCCACAAGGCTCATGTCCCGCATGGCCTCGGCATACAGCCCCTCCAGCGGCAAAAACATGATGGCAAAGTCGGTGGTGTGCGGCGGAGAAACGTATTTGTCGGCAATGCGCCTGGCTTCCGCTTTCAGGGCCTGAGTCAGCTCCTTGCGGGCATCATTGGCCTTTCCTGCATCCGCCTGCTCCTGGGCCTCCAGAAGGCGCAGGAAGGCCTCCTGCGGGAACTTGCTGTCGATGGGCAGATAGACGGGCTTTTCCGTTTCTTCCTGCCTGCCGGGCAATTTGAGGGCAAATTCCACACGCTCGGCGGAACCGGGCTTTACAGCCGTGTTGGATTCATACTGGTTGGGAGACAGAACCTGCGCAAGCAGATTGCCCAATTGCATTTCGCCCCAGATGCCGCGGGATTTGACATTGGTGAGCACCTTTTTCAAGTCGCCCACGCCGCTGGCCAGCGCCTGCATTTCCCCGAGGCCTTTGTAGACTTCCTCCAGGCGGGTGCTCACCTGATTAAAGCTTTCCCCAAGCCGCTTATCCAGCGTCTCGTGGAGTTTTTCGTCCACAGTCCGGCGCATTTCCTCCAGCTTCTGCATGTTTTCCTTTTGAAGCTTGCTCATGCCGTCGGAAAGGGTATCCCGAATTTTATCCAGCCGCTCCTCCTGGTTGTGGGATATGGCGTACATCTGCCTTTGGATGGATTCCAGCTGCATGGCCTGGTTGCCGGATATCTGGCTTAGCGTGTTTACCAGGCTGTCGTTCATGCCCTTCAAATGGACGGCCATCTCCGCGCGCTGGGCGGCATTTTCCTGGCTCAAATCGTCCAGCGCCTGGTCAAAGGTTTGTTCCCATTGCGTCATCCGGTCCGAAAGCTCCCTTTGGCGGTTCGCCGTTCGTTTGAGCAGCGCCATCAATAGTACCAGCGCCGCCGCCATCATCAGGGCCACTCCCGCCAGAGTAAAAGCCATCCAGTCCATATGCGCATGCACTCCTTGGTATTCTTCATTATGAAACCGGGGCAGCATTGCCGCTGCCCCGAATGTAGCTAAATTTCTCTGCGGCCTTCCATGGCTTTGGCCAAAGTCACCTCGTCGGCATACTCCAGGTCACTGCCCACCGGCACACCGTGGGCGATCCGCGTCACTTTAAGACCCATGGGCTTTAAAAGCCTTGCGATGTAGGTGGCGGTAGCCTCCCCCTCAATATCGGGATTGGTTGCCAGTATGACCTCCTGGATATCCTCCTTGCCCACCCGGGCAAGCAGTTCTTTGATGCGGATATCCTCCGGACCGATGCCGTCCATGGGTGACAGCGTGCCATGCAGCACATGGTAGCTGCCTTTATAATCGCGAATCCGCTCCATGGCGGCCACATCCCGCGGATCCCTTACCACGCATAATTGGCCGTTGCGCCGCTTCTCATCCTGGCATAAGGCGCACGGGTCTTCCGTGGTGTAATTCCCGCACACACTGCAGTAACGGATGGCTTTGCGTCCCTGCCAGATGGCGGCAGCAAGCTCATGCACATCCTCCTGGGGCAGGCTGATGATATGGTATGCCAGCCGCTGCGCCGTTTTCTGCCCGATGCCCGGCAGCCGGGCAAGCTGGCTCACCATGCGGGCAATGGGCTCCAATTGCTGTGCCATACTTAAAACATGCCACCCATGCCGGGGTTCAGCCTGTTCATTTCCGCTTCCCTTGTTTCTTCACCCTTGCGCAATGCTTCGTTTACCGCGGCCAGGATCAGGTCCTGCAGCATTTCCACATCCTCCGGGTCTACGACCTGCGGATTCAGTTCAATGGACAAAAGCTCCCTTTTACCGCTAACCTTTACCTTTACCATGCCGCCGCCGGAAGCAGCTTCATATTCACGGTTGTCAAGTTCCGCCTGGGCCTTTTCCATTTGCTCCTGCAGCTTCTGCGCCTGGCGCATCAATTGCTGCATATTGGGCCCGCCGCCGAATCCGCCGAAATTGTTCCTTGCCATGCAGTATTCCTCCAACCCTGTCCATGATTTCATTGCTCCTCATTATACAGGATTTCCGGCGGGCTGCCAACTACTTTATACTTTTTGCGGCTTCTCCAGCGTGGAGATGATGGTCAGGTCACCGGAAACGGCACTTAAGCGGACGGTGCTTCCGCCTTCCTTGAGCACGACGCCGGAGGTGTGGATACGCCCGCTAACCGCCTTCAGGGAGGCGTCCAGGCTCCCCATAGGAACAAGCATCTCCAGGTCACCTGATACGGTATTGGCATCCACCCGGGCAAAGGGCGCGCGGAATTCCAGCCATACATCACCGCTTACACTATTGGTACGGACCTGTTCAAAAGCGATGCTCTGCAATCTTGCATCACCGCTGACGGTGCGCAGCGACATCCGTTCTCCCCTTAGGTCGCCGCACTTCATGTCCCCGCTGACGGTGCGCAGGGAAAGCCCTTCCGACGATACGGCCATGGCCCGCAGATCGCCGGAGACGGTATCCAGCGTGATCTCCGTTCCCTTGATCCCGCGGCTGTTGAGCAAGCCGCTGACGGTATGGGCATCGATGGTGCCGCGCCATTCCTTGGGGATGCGGATGCACACCTGCGTCCACTTGTGGGTAATGAAGTTCAGGGAAAACGCAAATGGCGGCTGCTCTACCACCAACCGGCCGTCCCGCTCCTCAATGCGCAGGTCCGTAACCGACTGGTCGTCCCCGGCAGCCAGGACCTGGATCTCCTGCACGTCATCGGCCAGCAGCTCCAGCTGTGCCCAGGTCAGGCGGCAATACAATTCGGAAATGCTCTCTTTTTGAAAGCTTGCATTCTTCTCCATACGTTTGACCTCCTTTGCAAGTCACAATCATCATACCACCGCTCCTACCCAAATACAAATTAGATCATAATTAGAAATTGCATGGAGATTTCTCATTTATTAGAAAACAAAAAGCCCCTGCGCATGTAGAATGCACAGGGATACAAGAAAACCGTGTAAAAAATCGAGGAGATGACGCTTTGCGTCATCCCCTCGAAAGGGTGAAGCCCTCTTAGTACATTCCACCCATTCCGCCGCCGGGAGCCGCGGGAGCGGGTTCGGGAGCGGGGATGTCGGTTACCAGGGATTCGGTGGTCAACAGCATGGCGGCCACGCTGGCGGCATTCTGCAGGGCAGAGCGGGCCACCTTGGTGGGGTCGATGATGCCGCGATCCACCATATCCACATACTCGCCCTTCAGGGCATCGTAGCCATAGCCGGTCTTGTGGGCGTTCTTGACGTTCTCCACGATCACGCTGCCTTCGATGCCGGCGTTGGTGGCGATCTGGCGGATGGGCTCTTCCAGTGCGCGCAGGATGATCTGCACGCCGGTCTTAGCGTCGCCGGCAAACTGGCTCAAAAGCGCCTGTACTTTGCCCAGCACGTTCAACAGCGCGACACCGCCGCCGGGCACGATGCCCTCTTCCACCGCGGCGCGGGTGGCTGCCAGAGCATCTTCAATGCGCAGCTTGCGCTCTTTCATTTCGATTTCGGTAGCGGCACCAACCTTGATCACGGCTACGCCGCCGGCCAGCTTGGCCAGGCGCTCCTGCAGCTTTTCCCGGTCGTAATCGCTGGTGGTATCGGCGATTTGGGCCTTGATGCTGGCAACGCGGGCGTTGATCTCCGCCTTCTCGCCTGCGCCATCCACGATGGTGGTATTCTCTTTTTCCACCTTTACTGTGCCGGCACGGCCCAGCATATCCATGGTGGCTTCCTTCAGATCCAGGCCCAGTTCCTCGGTGATTACCTGGCCGCCGGTCAGGGTGGCGATATCCCGCAGCATTTCCTTGCGGCGGTCGCCAAAGCCGGGAGCTTTCACGGCCACGGTGGTCAAAATGCCGCGCAGCTTGTTGAGGATCAGCATGGCCAGGGCTTCGCCCTCGACATCCTCAGCGATAATAAGAAGCTTCTTGCCGGTCTGGGACACCTGCTGCAGGATGGGCAGAATCTCCTGGCTGTTGGAGATCTTCTTGTCGGTGATCAGGATCAGCGGATCATCCAGCACCGCTTCCATCTTATCGGTATCGGTAACCATGTAGGCGGAGGCATAGCCGCGGTCAAACTGCATGCCTTCCACGGTGGTCATTTCCGTCTTCATGGTCTTGCTTTCTTCCACGGTGATGACGCCGTCTTTGCCCACGGTTTCCATGGCGGTGCTGATCAGGCGGCCGATTTCCTCGTCACCGGCGGAAATGGAAGCAACCTGGGAAATGGCCTGCTTACCGGAGATGGGCTGGCTGATTTCTTTCAGGCCCTCTACAGCAGCTTCCACGGCAGATTCGATGCCCTTCTTCAGAACCATGGGATTGGCACCGGCGGCCACATTTTTGAGGCCCTCCCGCACGATGGCCTGAGCCAGCAAGGTAGCGGTGGTGGTGCCATCGCCGGCCACATCGTTGGTCTTGGTAGCAACTTCCTTCACCAGCTGGGCGCCCATGTTCTCAAAGGGATCTTCCAGCTCGATTTCCTTGGCGATGGTCACGCCGTCGTTGGTGATGAGGGGGGCGCCGAACTTCTTGTCCAGCACCACGTTGCGGCCTTTGGGACCAAGGGTGATTTTAACGGTATCCGCCAGGGCATTCAGGCCCTTTTCCAAGGCGCGGCGTGCGTCCTCGCCGTATTTGATTTGCTTAGCCATACGTATATCCTCCTCTTATTCCGGTGAACGGATTATTCCACAATGGCCAGGATGTCGCTCTGGCGCACGATGATGAGTTCCTTATCGTCGACCTTCACTTCGGTGCCGGCATACTTGCTATAAATAACCTTCTGGCCCACTTCCACCTGCATTTTGACTTCCTTGCCATCCACCAGACCGCCGGGACCTACGGCCAGCACTTCCGCCATCTGCGGCTTTTCCTTGGCCGTACCGGGAAGAAGAATGCCACCCTTGATGGTCTCACCCACCTCAATGTTTTTGATGACAACCCTGTCACTCAAAGGCTTAACGTTCATTGTGATCCTCCTCGCTGCTTCGATTCTTCATATTGTTAGCACTCGAATTAAGTGAGTGCTAAACCGCACGTGCATAGTTTACGGCATTTGCAAAGGGATAGCAAGTGATTCCCATTTTGAATTTCTGCCGATTAACCTGATTTTTCCCTCAATTCTATTGTTCATGCAAATTTTCACATGTTTTCTTTCATTATCAATCAATATCTTCAATTTATGGCCATTAAAGGAATTTCGTTGGAAACAAGCGGTTTTGTGGTACAATGAATGAAGCATCTTATATACGCTCAAGTACCTGAAAGGAAGATTTGCTATCGCCAGTTTAGATTCCATCCCCGGGCTTTTATTGAGCTGGTACGACATACATAAGCGCATGCTCCCCTGGAGGGATATACAGGACCCTTACGCCGTCTGGATTTCGGAGATCATGCTCCAGCAAACAAGGGTGGAGACGGTGCTTTCCTATTTCCCCCGCTTCATGGCCCGTTTTCCCACGGTGAAGGCTCTGGCGCAATCGCCGGAGCAGGATTTGCTGAAAGCCTGGGAAGGCCTGGGGTACTATAGCCGCGCCCGGAACCTTCAAAAGGCGGCAAGGCAGATTATGGAGGATTATGACGGCCGGCTTCCCGCAACGGCAGAGGAATTGCGTACCCTTTCCGGTATCGGACCCTACACCGCCGGGGCCATAGCCAGCATTGCATTTTCCGTACGGGTCCCCGCTGTGGATGGAAATGTGATGCGGGTGGTAAGCCGTGTAAAGGGCATCCGTGAAGATATCGCCATTCCCAGCGTAACACGCCAAATATATGAGGAGGCGTCCGCCCTGGTGCCGCCCGACCGGCCCGGAGATTTCAATCAGGCCATGATGGACCTGGGGGCCACCGTATGCATCCCCGGCACACCCGTCTGCGACAAATGCCCTCTATCTTCCTGCTGCGATGCTTACGAGGCCGGGGATGCGGAACTTCTGCCTATCAAAATGCAGGCCCGCGCCCCCAAACAGATCGCCATGGGAGTGGGTCTTGTCGTGTGCAAGGAAAAAATCCTTGTGCATATGCGCCGGGAAAATCTGCTGGGCGGATTGTGGGTCTTCGTGCTGCTGGAGGGTGATGATACGCCCGACGTCATGGAAAGACATCTGATAGCGCTGGGCCTTCATGCAGTCTATGCAGGAGGCAAAGGAAGCGCGCGTCACATTTTCACCCACCGAATCTGGAATATGCAATTGATGCATTTCAATGTAGAGAACGAAAAGCCCGTCAAGGATCACCGCTGGGTTTCCTTGGAGGAATTATACGAACTGCCCTTTCCCACCGCCATGAAGGTAGCCCTAAGGGAAGCAAGAAAGCTGCTGCACGACGAGCAGCCCTGAACGCCTCTTACCCCCTGTCCATGAGCGTTCCGCCGATACAAAAATGACGCCTGCCCTCATGAATACCTGTAAGGCTATAATCATCGCCCTGAAGATTCAGCTTCAACTCAACCGCCTGCTCCGGCCTTACCTCCGCATCATAATTGATGCAGATGGTACGCAAAGTTTTCCTTCCAAGAACATCATAGCCCAGCGCGTCGCACAGCCAGTCCACATACCGGGCGTTGTTCACATGGTTGTTTACGTCCAGATCCGTATAATTAGGCGTGCGGGTAAATTGCCGCTGTTCCCCCTCTACCTCTGCCACGGTGGATGGCAGGCCCATGGGAGCGGTAAGATCGCCGTTGTCCGGGAGCAGAGGAACAATCTTGTCCGGCGGCGCCATCTTGCGCGTTTCCAAATCCAGCAGCACCCACAGGCTGGCCGCACACCCCAACGCTTTACCTTGCCCATTCCGGAAAACGAAATAGCGCGGAAAAAACCAGCGCCGGTTATTCATGGGGAAGGTTTCTACCGTGACTTTATCCCCCACGCCGGGGTATTTGCTCATTTGTACTTCCATCCGGGACAGCACCCATACAAAGCCCCGCTTTACGAGTGCATCCCGTCCGCAGCCCAAAAGGTGGGAGTGCATGCCGCTAGCTTCCTGCATGGCTTCAAAAATGGCACTTGGCCGCCAGGTGCCACGAAAGTCACAGTGGCAGGTACGCAAGAGCAGATCTTCCTCATAAGTCTTTTGCATCGGTCATCGCCCCGCCTTTTCCTTTGTTTTCAAAAAGGTCAGCAGCTCATCCAAATAGGATAGCCGCCACCATACAGCAGGGTTTTTAGACTCCTGCTCCAGCTCCTCCAGCGTCACCCACCGAACGGCCTCCACTTCTTCCTTCTGCAGCCGGAAGGCATTTGAAGGTATGTCCTGGCGCACAAACCAGATATCCTTGTGGTAGTTCCGCCTCGTATGGGAGAATGCAATCTCCGCATGCTCCAGTTCGGGAGAAACGCCCAATTCCTCCGTCATCTCCCGTATAAATGCCTGCGCACTGTCCTCTCCCGCAATGGCGGCTCCGCCTGTGCAGCACCAGAGCCCGGGGCCCGTTTCCTTTTCCATGGACCGTTTTTGCAGCAGCACTTCGCCCTTTGTATTCATGATCCATATATCAGCAACCAAATGGTATTCCCCATCCGCCATTGCGTCTCCCCGAATGACCGTCCTGCCGGTTCTGTTCCTGTCCTTGTCGTATACATCCCAGACTTCCATGCTTATGTACCTCAATTTCAGATTTATCCGCACGGCCACTGTCTTCCATTGTATGGTTCTGATGGCAAAATTTCAATTGACAAAATAGATAAAAGAGCACCGCGCTATTGTACCCGACATCATAGTCGCTGTCTTCAGCACCCCATTTAGGTGGGCTCTGAGCCAAATAACAATTCCATAACATCGATATTACATACTGCATGTAAGATTATTTCTGGGTTAATGAATACAAAAGGACTTGCTTCCATGAACAAAATTGAGGAAAGAAACGTTCGTAGAGAGCAGCTGCAAAATATCCTGACCGAGAAGCGGATAAGCACCGTATTTCAGCCGATTGTCTCTTTACGTGATGGCACAGTCTACGGTTACGAGGCGCTGAGCCGTGGTCCTGGTGGAAGTGAAATGGAAAGCCCCAGCTTGCTTTTTGAATGCGCACAAAGGTTCAACAAGCTCTGGGATCTGGAATTGCTGTGCCGCACAAAAGCAATCGAGACTGTATATGCCATGCACGCCCAGATCAGGCTTTTCCTGAATGTCAATCCAAGCATCATGCATGACCCCAAATTTCAGAAGGGCTTCACAAAAGATTATCTTGCCCAGTATTCCATCAGCGCCGAGAACATTATATTTGAGATTACCGAAAGGGAAGCCATCAGCAACGTGGCGGATTTTACCAAGACGATCCGCAATTATAAGGATCAAAATTATAAAATCGCCATTGATGACGCCGGCGCGGGATATTCCGGCCTGAACCTGATCTCCGATGTCTGCCCGCATTTTATCAAGATCGATATGAACCTCATTCGGGATATCGATAAGGACGTTACCAAACAATCGCTTGTCAAAAGCATGCGCGAGTACGCCTCCCTATCCAATACTTATCTCATCGCGGAAGGGATAGAAACAGAAGGCGAGCTTTTGAAGCTGATTGAAATTGGCGTGGATTACGGCCAGGGGTATTTCATCGGGCGGCCTCTTCCCGCGCTTCAGCCCATCGCAGATCACGTCATTCAATTGATTTGCGAGGCCGACAAGCAAAAAAGGCTGATCCTTTGTAACCGGCTCAGCGATATCCATATCGGCAGCATTACCACAGCGTCAAAGACGATCCACCCCGGCACTGTGGTGGATCAAATACTGGACATGATGAAAAAGGACTATACCTTGCCTGGTTTTTGCATAACTGAAAACAGCATTGTCACCGGCGTCATTACCAGAAACGATCTGTTCCGCAACATTTCCGACAAATACGGTTATACCTTGTATGCCAACAAACCGATCAGCGTGATCATGAGCAAAGAGTTCCTGTGCGTCGATTATCAGAGCAGTATAGATTCGGTCGCCAAAAAAGCAATGCACAGGCACTACGACAAGATCTACGACTTTATTACCGTTACCAGGGATGGAAAGTATTTCGGCATCGTAACAGTCAAGGATCTGCTGGAAAAATCCATTGAGATTGAAGTGATAAACGCCAAGCACCTGAATCCTTTGTCCGAATTGCCAGGCAATATGCTCATTGAAAAGCAGCTTGAAATGTGCATCGATTCTCCCGGCTGCTATACGATATTATATTTTGATATAGACAACTTTAAGCCCTACAATGATGTGTACGGGTTTGAAAATGGTGACCGGCTCATCAAGTGTCTGACCAAAATTCTGAAAGACCGCATCCCCAAGCCGGGCTTTGTCGGCCATATCGGCGGCGATGATTTTATAGCGGTTCTGTCTGACTGCAATACCGAGGAGCTTTGCCAAAGCATCATTGATGAATTTGACAAGATTATCCTGCTCTTTTTGAACCGGAACGATTTGGACAGAGGATATATCATCGCCCAAAATAGAAAAGGAACAAGGGAAAGGTTCCCCCTGCTCTCCATCTCCATTGTCGGTACATCTTCCGATCAATACAAAACGATATTCGCGTTATCGGAAAATCTGGCGAGGCTCAAAAAAATCTGCAAGCAAAGAAAGGGCAGCAATTATATTCTTGAATAAAGCATTGAACAAGCAGCATCATGCATCAATCAAGAAGCCTCAAAATCATGTCAAATACATCATAACCGAGTATTTTGTTATGCCCCGAAACACAAGCGCGAATATCCATTTCCTTATATTTTGAAAGCATATTGGCATATACGCCTTTTCCCATTTCAAGGGAAGGCACGATTTCCTCCATCGTATCTCCCACGTTATCACCGGCGTTCAGCACACCGTCCTCCTCGTCCAGAACGCTGATGCTGTCTACAGTATGTCCGGGCGTATAAAACAACCGTATTTTATCGTCCGGGAAATACAGCGTATCCTCAAAAACCAGGTTCGGGAGACACATGACCGCTTCCCCTGCAACAAAACGCCCATTTCGGGCCATCATTTCATCCCATTTGGTTTCGATTTTTTTTCTGCATAGCCGGTGAGAAACAATCGTGCATTCCGCAAACGCTTGGTTCCCCCACACATGATCCCAATGATGATGTGTGTTGATGACGATTACGGGATGATGATTGCCTTGAAGATACTCTTTTACCGGAGCCATGCTTAAGGAGCCCAGCCCGGTATCAATAATATAGTTATATTTCCTTCCCAGAATCAGGTGGATGTTCAGGTCCCATCCCTTCACAGGATAGGTAAACACTATGCTTCTGCTCCCGGTCCGGTTGATTTCCATATAAACGCTCCCTTAAAGCAGATTCGGCCGTATTATACCAATATCTCAAAGCTATCAATATTACATTTCTCGCATGAACAATGATTTCCTGCACCAGGATACCTCATCCCTGAAGGTAATGCAAATCATATAAAAAAAGCATCTGACTTAACAGATGCTCTTTATGGAATCCGGCGACGACCTACTCTCCCGGGCCGTGTCCAGCCAAGTACCATCGGCGCTGAAGGGCTTAACTTCTGTGTTCGGAATGGGAACAGGTGGATC